>NZ_JASHKY010000008.1:0-187303 GCF_030056935.1 Rhodococcus sp. IEGM 1302
TTCGTCCGCAAGGTCAAGAACAAGGAAGACGGCGTGAAGCTCATGGGCTTCGGGCACCGCGTCTACCGCAACTACGATCCGCGCGCTGCGCTGGTCCGCGAAACCGCGCACACCATCCTCGCCAAGCTCGGCGGCGACGACGAACTGCTCAACATCGCAATGCAACTCGAAGAGGCCGCCCTCACGGACGACTACTTCATCGAGCGCAAGCTCTACCCGAACGTCGACTTCTACACCGGCCTCATCTACCGCGCGATGGGCTTCCCGCCGCGCATGTTCACGGTGCTGTTCGCCATGGGCCGTCTGCCCGGCTGGATTGCGCACTGGCGTGAAATGCACGAGGATCCGGCTACGAAGATCGGCCGCCCGCGCCAGATCTACACCGGCTACACCGAGCGTGACTACAGAGACATCACGTCCCGCTGACGCGTGACCTAGCGATATCACCACCCGCTAGTCTTCTGTACCCAACATTTCGCCTCAACGAGGAGGACCCATGAGTAGCAAGCCCGTAATCGAGTTCCAGGAAGGCCCCGCGCCGACCGATCTGGTCATCAAGGATCTGGTTGTCGGAGAAGGCGCCGAAGCCGTTCCCGGTGGCACCGTCGACGTTCACTACGTCGGTGTCGAGTTCGAGTCCGGCGAAGAGTTCGACTCTTCCTGGAGCCGTGGCGAGTCCATTCAGTTCCCGCTTCGTGGCCTGATCAAGGGCTGGCAGGACGGCATCCCGGGCATGAAGGTCGGCGGACGCCGTCAGCTCACCATTCCGCCGGAGCTGGCATACGGCCCCGCCGGTGCAGGGCACCAGCTTTCCGGCAAGACCTTGGTCTTCGTGATCGATCTGCTGGACGCCAAGTAATCCACTGTGCGCCTTTATTAACCCCCCGCGGTTAATAAAGGCGCACAGCACAAGCAGCCCCGCACCGTCAGGTGTGGGGCTTTCTTGTGTGGTCAGCTCGCGGTCTTTCGTCGGTAGAGCCAGTTGGACCACACGAATCCCACGGCGGCGATGCCCAGGCACCACGCGAGGGCGATGGCCGCGCTGTTCCCGATCGGCGTGCCCATCAGGAGTCCGCGCACAGTCTCGATGATCGGAGTCACCGGTTGGTGCCGGGCAAACCCCTGCAGCCAGGACGGCATGGTCTCAGCCGGTACGAAAGCAGTGCTGACGTAGGGCAGGAACATGATGGCGAAGGTGAATCCGCTTGCAGCCTCCGGGTTCTTGGCCAAGAGTCCCAAAGCTGTCGAGAGGTACGACATGGCAAAGACGAAGGCGACGATCACAGCGGCGACGCCGAGCCAGCGCAACGGATCGCTGGTCGGGCGAAATCCCATGATCAGCGCAACCACGACCACGATCGCCGTAGTCAGGACGTTGCGGACGACGCTGGCCAGTACATGACCGGTCAGGACCGACGGCGGAGATATCGCCAAGGTCCGGAAACGGTCGATGATCCCGTCCTTCATGTCGCTCGAGACGCTGACCGCGGTGGTCGAGGCGCCGAAACCGGCGCACAGAAGGATGATTCCGGGCACTACGTAGTCGAAGTACTCGCTACCGGTGTTGATGGCGCCGCCGAAGACGTAGACGAACAGCAGCATGAGCATGACCGGAAGGGCTATCGCGGTGATCATCGAATCCGGACTGCGCAGAACGTGTTTGAGATTCCGGCGGAGCATCACCGCGGAATCGATTGCAATGGTGGAGGTCATCGAACGCTCGCAATCTCGGGTTGGCCTGATCCGGTGAGCGCGAAGAACACGTCGTCCAGATCCGGAGTGTGAACGGAGAACTTCTCGACGGTGATCGACGGATCCTCGATCGAGTCGAGGATCGCTTTGATCGACGGAACTGCCCCGTCGGAAGGGATGTGCAGGGTCAAGGTCTCGGCATTCGAATGCGCCTGCGGCAGTGACGCCGCGGCGAGTTCGAGTTGGGCCAGGTTCTCGAATTGCAGTGCGACGTGGCCGCCGGGAACAAGGCGTTTGAGTTCGTCCGGTGTTCCCTCGGCGACGATGCGGCCGCCGCTCAGCACGCCGACCGTATCGGCCAATTCGTCTGCCTCGTCGAGGTATTGGGTGGTGAGGAAGATGGTGACGCCTGACGCTGTGAGTCCTCGAACGATCGACCACATGTCGTGGCGGCTTCGCGGGTCCAGGCCGGTGGTGGGTTCGTCGAGAAAGACGACGTCCGGTCGGGCGACGAGGCTCATTGCGATGTCGAGTCGTCTGAGCATGCCGCCCGAGTAGTTGCCGGCGCGTTTGTCGCCGAAGTCCGTCAAAACGAACTGGTCGAGCAATTCCTCGGCACGGCGACGGGAGTTCTTCCGGCCCAGGTGATTCAGTTCGCCCAGTAGGGTGAGGTTCTCGAATCCGGTCAGCAAGGTGTCGACGGCTGCGTACTGCCCGGTCACGCTGATGCGCCGCCGAACGTTCTGTGGATCTCCGGGCAGTGAATGCCCCGCGACCATGACCTCGCCTCCGTCGAAGGGGATGAGGGTGGTGAGAATTCTTACGGCCGTGGTCTTTCCGGCGCCGTTTGCGCCGAGGAGGGCGTACACCGATCCGGCCGAGACCGCCAGGTCGAGTCCAGCCAGTACCTGTTGATCGCCGTAGCGCTTACGGAGTCCGCGGACCGAGATTGCGGGGATCGTTCCTGACATCGAGACCTCCAAGTAAGAACTGTGTATGTCATAAACTCGTGTTTATAGCGTACACAGTTCTAGGATGATGGCAAGAGTGAAGAGTGGGAGCTTATGGATCGCGGAGCGCTACCGAGAGCAGTTGAACTGGCCTGGGGACTGGACCAGCCGGGAACGCGGGGTCCGAAGAAGGGGCTCAGTCTCGAGCAAATTCTCGACACCGCGATCGAATTGGCCGACGCAGAAGGCGTCACCGCTCTGTCGATGGGCCGCGTGGCCAAAGCGCTCGGGTTCACGACCATGTCGCTCTACCGCTACGTGGCAAGCAAAGACGAACTGATCGAACTGATTTCGGATCGGGTGATCGGGCCGCCGCCGGTAATTCCCGACGGCGTGACCTGGCGCGTCAAGCTCGAGGCGTGGGCGAATCAGGAGTACGCCACGATGCTGAGTCGACCGTGGTGGCTCAAGCTGCCCATCACGGCTCCACCGACCGGGCCCAACAACATGGCGTGGCTCGACGCGGGTCTGAGCGCCCTCGACGGGGTCGCCCTGAGCGCCGCGTCGAAGTTCCAGGTGGTGACCAACGTGTCGTTGTTCGTCATCGGCCGCGCTCGATTCTCGGCTGACCTGGCGTCTCGTTCAGCGCAGTCGGCAGACGACGACGTCGCATACGGCGCTCTCATTGCTCGTGTCATCAATCGGGAGGGATTCCCCTACCTGAGTGCCGCAATCGAGGAAGGCGGCTTCGAGGACGGCAGCCCGGAGGGTGAGGCCGCCGGCGACGATGCCTTCGATTTCAGTTTCTCGCTTGGCTTACTTCTCGACGGAATCGAGAAGCTGGTGCAGCGGTCAGGACACCAGCGCGGTGGCGCTGACGTCGTCGATGATCAGATCGGTGATCAGCCCGCCCCGTAGTGCTCCCTCCAGGGCCGGCAGTTTTGCTGTTCCGGCGACGATGCACACGCGCCTGGCGACCTTCTCGAAAAGGTCCAGTCGCGGGCCGCTCGCGCGCTCGTTGAGTTCGATTCCGCGGTAGCTCCCGTCCGACCGGAAGAAGACGGTTGCGATGTCGCCGACCACTCCGTCGCGTCGAAGTGCTTCTGCTTCATCGGGTTCGAGGTATCCGGCGGTGTAGACGTGACTCGGTACGTTGCCGCCTGGTACGCCGATGCTGAAGACTGCCAGGTCCATTCGCTTCTGCATGTCCAAGACGCGTTTGATGCTTCGTTCGCGCCACAGTTGCTCCCGAGTTTCCGGGTAGTCGAAGAAGGCAGGCACCGGAAATCCTTGTGGCAGAGCACCGTAGGCGTCGGCGATGGTTCTGATGATGTCGCTGGCGTAAGAGATTCCGGTGGTGCGAGTATTCGCGGCGCCGTTGAGTTGCACGACGTACGAGTTGTACGTGCGTTTGGGGGCAAGGTGCTTGCTGACTTCACTGAGTGTGGTTCCCCAGGCGATCCCCATCACCATGTCGCTGTCGAAGAACGACGCCAGCAGGCGTCCGGCAAAGGTTGCGACCTTTTCGAGTCGCTCGAGATCTCCCACCAGTTCCGGCACGGTCACCACGTGGGCGCGCACTCCGTACCGTTCCGAGAACTCGCGTTCGATGCGAGGAGCCTGGCCGTGCGGGGTGCTGATCTTGATCTCGACGAGACCCGAGGTGCGCGCGTAGGTGATCAATCGGGAGACGGTGGATCGGGACACCCCCATGTCGCGGCCGATGGCAGCCATGGTCTGGTCCTGGAAGTAGTAGAGGCGTGCGGCCTGAACTGCGTCGGCGATGCGCGGGTCCGCCGGATCGGAGGTAGCGGAGTCCGAAGTGGGAGTTTCCATGGGTTCGTCCTGTCTGCACGTACGTGCAAGAGCATTGAACCGAATCTTATCCGAGTAGGCCCAGGCTGAGGCGCTCGATCACGCAAAGTCCCAGAAGTGTGTCTGTTACCCGCGTTACGGTGCGCAAATGGGGCATTTGCACATATGTGCACGAGCTATGCGTGAATGTGCAAACGGCCTTACGCTACGGGTGCAGCAATCCAAACTATGACATGCATCACAACGAAGTGAGGGTGGGGATGGAGAAAGCCAAGCGATTAGGGCTTCCAGGCGAGTTGGCAGCCGAGTTCGCCGGAACGATGATCTTGATCTTGTTCGGCGTCGGAGTTGTGGCGCAGGTTGTGTCCGGCGGGAGCGGTGGGGGTCTCGGCGGACACGACAGTATCGCGTGGGCCTGGGGACTCGGCGTCATGTTCGGCATCTATGTCGCAGGCCGGGTGACGGGTGCTCATCTGAACCCCGCAGTGACCTTCGCCTTTGCGATCTTCCGGGGATTCTCCTGGCGCAAGGTCCTGCCCTACACGCTGGCGCAGACCGCTGGAGCCTTTGTCGCGGCCCTGATCGTCCGGTGGAATTACAACGACATGCTCAATGCCATCGATCCCGGACACACAACGGCGACTCAGACGATCTTCTCGACGATGCCCGGAAACGGAACGCTCCCGGTCAGTCTGGGATCAGCGCTGATAGATCAGATCATCGGCACGGCGATCCTGTTGTTCCTCATCGTTGCGGTGACCGATACTCGGGGAACTCCGCCGCTCGCGAATCTTGCGCCCTTCGTCGTCGGTTTGATCGTGGTGGCAATCGGATTCGCATGGGCGACCAACGCGGGTTACGCCATCAATCCGGCCCGTGACTTCGGTCCGCGGCTGGCGTCGTATCTCACCGGTTACGGCAGCGCCTGGCGAGATCAGTACGGGAGCCTGTATTTCTGGGTGCCCATCGTGGGGCCGCTGATCGGCGCTCCGATCGGGGTGTTCCTCTACGACAAGCTGATTGGTCGATTCCTGCCTGACGAGTCGGTGGAGAAGGCAGCCGAGGAGCCGGCCACGATACCGGCCTGATGGCGAATCATCATCTCTGACAGTAAATCTTTCGCACTTTCTTCGACACCAAAGGGGTAGCACGATGGCGCAGTTCGTAGCCGCGATAGACCAGGGAACCACCTCCACGCGATGCATGATCTTCGATCACAGTGGGCACGTAGTCGCTGTCGAACAGCACGAGCACACACAGATCTTTCCGCAGGCAGGCTGGGTCGAACACGATCCGATCGAAATTTGGGACAACGTCCGCAACGTCACCGCGGGCGCCTTGGCCAACGCAGATCTGACCGCGGCCGACATCGCATCCGTCGGCATCACCAATCAGCGTGAGACGGCAGTGGTCTGGGAACGAGCAACCGGAAAGCCCGTTTACAACGCCATCGTCTGGCAGGACACACGCACCGATCGAATCTGTACTGCACTCGCCGGCGAAGACGGCCCCAGGAAGTACACCGAAGTCACCGGATTGCCGTTGGCCACGTACTTTTCGGGCCCCAAGGTCAAGTGGATTCTCGACAACGTCGAGGGCTCGCGTGAGAAGGCCGAAGCAGGCGAGTTGTGCTTCGGCACGATGGACACCTGGGTGCTGTGGAACATGACCGGCGGCGTCGACGGCGGAGTGCACGCTACCGACCCCACCAACGCGTCGCGCACCCTGTTGATGGATCTCGACACTCTCGCTTGGGATTCGGCGATCTGCGCCGACATGGGCATCCCCGAATCGATGCTCCCCGAGATTCGCAGCTCGTCCGAAACTTTCGGATTCGTGCGCGAACGCGGAACGTTGTCCGGCGTGCCGATCGCCGGAATCCTCGGCGATCAGCAAGCAGCGACTTTCGGTCAGGCCTGCCTCTCGCCCGGAGAAGCGAAGAACACCTACGGAACCGGCAACTTCGTGCTCCTCAACACCGGCACCGAAAAGGTGATGAGCAAGAACGGCTTGTTGACGACGGTCTGTTACAAGATCGGTGAGCAGCCAACGGTTTACGCACTGGAAGGATCGATCGCCGTGACCGGTTCGCTGGTCCAGTGGCTTCGAGACAACCTCGGCATGATCGACAACGCGGCCGACATCGAGGTGAACGCGCGCTCTGTGGACGACAACGGTGGCGCGTACTTCGTGCCCGCGTTCTCGGGCCTGTTTGCACCGCATTGGCGCGCGGATGCACGCGGTGCGATCGTCGGTCTGACAAGGTTCGTGAACAAGGGGCACCTTGCCCGGGCGGTGCTCGAAGCGACTGCGTACCAGAGTCGTGAGGTGATCGAGGCGATGAACCTCGACTCGGGTGTCGACTTGAAGGTTCTCAAGGTCGACGGCGGAATGGTCGCGAACGAACTCCTCATGCAATTCCAGGCCGATCTGCTCGACGTCGAGGTGATCCGCCCTGTCGTTGCGGAGACCACGGCATTGGGCGCTGCGTACGCCGCTGGTCTCGCGGTCGGGTACTGGGAGAGCGAGGACGACATTCGCAGCAACTGGGCGAAGGACAAGAGCTGGACGCCGTCGATGGATTCGGCCGAGCGTGAGCGCCTGTATGCAGGCTGGCAGAAAGCCGTCACTCGGACACTCGACTGGGTCGACGCAGACTGATCGCGGCGCCCCCATTTCTACCTATTTTCAAGTGAAGGAACAGTTTTCATGAGCACAGCACAAGCATTGAGTCCGTCCTCGCGGGCGGAGTCGCTGAAGAAGTTGGAAGAAACCGAACTCGACGTCCTCGTTATCGGCGGTGGCGTGGTCGGAGCGGGTAGCGCGCTCGACGCCGCAACTCGCGGTCTGAAGGTGGGCTTGGTGGAGGCTCGTGACTTCGCGTCCGGAACCTCGAGCAGGTCGAGCAAGCTGTTCCACGGCGGACTGCGTTACCTCGAGCAGTTCAATTTTGCGCTCGTGTTCGAGGCACTGCGTGAGCGGTCGCTGGTTCTGAATTCGCTGTGCCCGCATCTCGCGAAGCCGGTGCCGTTCATCTACCCACTCGAGAAGTTGATCGACCGGCCGTACGTCGGTCTGGGCATCGGCGTCTACGACGTGATGGGCGCAGGCCGCGGGGTTCCCTCACACCACAAGCATGTGGGCAAGAAGAAGACTCTCGAATCGTTCCCTTCCGGAAAGCGCTCTGCTATCCGGGGTTCGGTCAAGTTCTACGAGGGTCAGGTAGATGACGCCCGCCACACGATGATGCTGGCGCGCACGGCGGCCGAGTACGGCGCGCTGTGCGTCAACAGCACCCGCGTAATCGGCTTTCTCCGTGAGGAGGACCGCGTAGTCGGGGTGAAGGCCGTGGATCTGGAAACAGGTCGCGCGTTCGAGATCCGTGCTCGTCAGGTCATCAACGCCGCCGGTGTGTGGACTGACGAGATTCAGGAAATGGTAGGTGGTCGAGGACAATTCCAGGTTCGCGCTTCGAAAGGTGTGCATTTGGTCGTCCCGCGAAACCGCATCAACTCTGCGACCGGAATCATCACGCGGACCGAGAAGAGTCTGCTGTTCGTGATTCCGTGGGGAAGCCACTGGATCATCGGTACGACGGACACCGACTGGAACCTCGACCTCGCCCATCCGGCAGCGAGCCGAAGCGATATCGACTACATCCTCGGACATGTCAACAAGCTCCTTCAGGACGAGTTGACGCACGAGGACGTCGTCGGTGTGTACGCGGGGTTGCGTCCGTTGCTGTTCGGCGAATCGGATTCGACCAGCACTCTCTCGCGTGAGCATGCGGTGTCGAGTCCGGTCCGAGGTTTGACGGTGGTCGCCGGTGGCAAGTACACCACTTACCGCGTGATGGCCAAGGACGCTGTCGATTCCGCGGTGCACGGATTGGAACAGAAGGTGCCGAAGTCCTGCACCGAGCGTATCCAACTTGTGGGTGCCGACGGCTACTTTGCCGCGCACAACAATCGGCATCTCACCGCTGAGCGCACGGGACTGCACGTTTCGACCATCGAGCACCTACTGGGTCGGTACGGCACTCTGGCTGACGAGTTGTTCGAACTCGTCGAGGCGCGACCGGAACTGGGGCAGCCGTTGGACTCCGCCCCCGAGTACCTCAAGGCGGAGGTCCACTACGCTGCGAGCCATGAGGGTGCACAGCATCTCGACGACATCCTTACCCGTCGTACCCGCATCTCCATCGAGGTTACCGATCGCGGCGACGCGGCAGCAGCGGAAGTAGCCGAACTGGTTGCGCCGGTGCTGGGTTGGACTCCCGAGCACATTGCCGAGGAGATCGAACACTACCGGTTGCGTGTCGCAGCCGAGCGGGAATCTCAGGAGCAGCCCGATGACCTGACCGCTGATGCGGCGCGCCTCGGTGCACCGGACGTTCGCACCGGAGTCGCTGTCGGACAGGTTTGAGTCCGAGACACCACCAATGATCGGCCGGGACCCTGTGTCCCGGCCGATCGACCGAACTGCCTCGGTGTCAATCGAACTCGTCTGCCGAACATTCGGGGAGGTCGATCGTCACCACCGCGCCCCCGTTCGGATGGTTCGCGAAGTCGATACGAGCGCCGATGACCGCCGCTTGTCCCACTACGATCGTCAAGCCGAGGCCCAGGCCCGAGTTCGGGCCGCGTTCGACGGAGTTGGTCTGAAATCTCTTCGGCCCCTGGCGAAGCCACTCTTCAGTGAACCCGACGCCCCGATCCCGGACCGTGATGCGGGAGTGGTCGACGTGGACATTGATCGGCGACTTTCCGTGATTGCGAGCATTCAAGATCAGGTTGGCGATGATCCGCTCCAGTCTGCGCGCGTCGGTGTACGACACGGGGGTGCCGTGAACACTCACTTCACACTCGACTCCTGTGGTGGAAATCGCGTGACGCACCACCGGTGCCAGTTCCACCGATTGGATGTCAGCCTGCTCGGAGGTGGTGTCGAGGCGTGCTACTTCGATGACGTCCTCGGCGAGCCTCCTGAGTTTATGGACGCCGTCGCGCACCAATTCGGTTGGCCTACCGGGTGGCAGGAGCTCTGCGGCGCCGACCAGTCCGGAGATGGGTGTTCTGAGATCGTGCGCGATGTTGGCTGTCACGCGCTTCTCGGCGTCCAATTGTCCCCGTAGAGCATCGGACATCGCGTCGACCGCATCCGCCAGCTCGGTGATCTCGTCGTCGAAAAGCGACCAGGTGACCGAGCGGACGCGGATGTCCGCTCCGGTAGACACTTTGCGAGCCGCACGGGCGGCCGAGCGCAATCGATACGACATCGCGAGTCCAAGCAGAACACCCAGGACGGCACCCGCTGCGATCACTGCGATGGTGGCGTTGCGAAGTGTCCGATCGACGCTGGCGATCGATTCCCGCTGCGCGGTGTACGGGACGCGAATCGCCACCACCTGAGTGTTGACGTCGGCAGCAGCCCAGACAAATGGCTGGTCCCCGCTGTCGACAAGGTAGGTGGCACGTTTGCCGCCCGCCACGGCCTGACGCAACTCTTCCGGAACGTCGAGACCATCTGTGGTGGCGCGGAACAGTGCACGCATGCTGCCCGTTTCGTCCTGCAGCACCAGTTGGAGATTGCGATCAGCTGCCGCCCGCGCTGCATCCTCTTGGTTGTGTGAAAAGGTTTGATGCATCACGGTACTGAGCGTGATCGAGGCGACGGCAATCACGAACGTGATGGCCGCCGCGATCTTCCACTGAAACGACAACCGCCTCCCGGTGGACGGGAGCTTGGCGGCGAGATCCCGCGATCTCACCGATGGTTGTCCATCGTGTAGCCGAACCCCCGGACGGTCCGGATCTGTTCGGAGCCGATCTTCGTGCGCAATCGCTGAACGTGAACGTCGACGATGCGCGTATCGCCGCCCCAGTCGTAATCCCAGACGTCCGAGAGCAGTTCGGAGCGAGACCAGACTTTGCGCGGCACACTCACCATGACCAGGAGCAGCTTCATTTCGGTGGGTGTGAGAGCCACTTCGGCGCCCGAACGCGTGACGGTCACCAACTCGCGATCGATCTCCAGATCGCCGAGAGTCACGATGTCTTTCTCCGTACCGGAATGGGATTCGACCCGCCGGAGCACACTTCGGATACGGGCCACCAGGACACCGCTGTCGAAGGGCTTGGTGACGTAGTCGTCGGCACCGGCTTCCAATCCGAGAACGATGTCGACCGGGTCGTCGCGCGCGGACAGCATGATGACCGGCACCGACAGTTCCTCACGAATGCGTCGGCACAGGCTGATTCCGTTCAGGTCGGGAAGCATCACGTCGAGGACGGCGATATCCGGCTTGGCGTCGACCGCCATATCCATTCCGGTCAACCCACCCGATGCGGTGATCACCCGAAACCCGTTGCGTTCGAGATTCAATTGCGTTGCTTCGCGTATGACAGCGTCGTCTTCGACCAGCAAAATCAACGGATCGGTCATCGGCCTTCGCTTTCATGGGAACGGAACACTCTCAAACCCTTCACCGGTCCACTTGTATGCAGTCGACGATTGACAGAACTCCGGAATGCCGGGGTCTTTGCACAGGTCGACCATGACCGACAATCCTCCGGTTGAGCCGACGACGTAGCGTCCTGGGTCTTGCACTCCGAAGACTTTGTGAGCGCCCGATTCGTCGATCTGGTAGACGAATCCGGCGACCATGAAGCTGACCGGTGGGGCCGGTCGTCCCCAGATGCCGACAGACTCGCAGGTGAAGACATTGACGACGGCATCTTGCCAAACGGCGCCTGTCACGGGGGAATACCGGATTTCGAAGGGGAAGTTCGCATCACCGCACAGTCGGAGACTGTCCTTGACCGCATCGGACACTTCCGGGTCTGCTCTGAGGAGGGCAACAGGATCGATGCTCAAGCCCTGTGAGAGATCCGAGGGGTCGAGTGATGCTGCGATATTCGGAGTGGGTTCTGATTCAGGCTCGGTGGAACAGGAGGCGAGAGCAAACGCGACCGGCAGGCAAACACCGGCGAGCATTGCGCGGCGACGGCGATCAATCACGGATGAACTCCATTCCATCCCAGTGGAACTCGGTCCGAAGCGGTGGACGGGGGCAACATTCGAACTCCGGTGGCCGCGGATCCGTTTCCAGGACAGACAAACTCGCGGCGCGTTGACCGCTGACGATGAACTTTCCGCGCTCTTCGACGGAGAACAGGCGCTCACCCAGTTCGGGATCGTCTTCACTCGAACCGGCCTTGCCGCTGCGGTAGACGTAGCCGGCAAGGTTGACCGAAATCGACACTCCGGTCCCGGGTTGGTGGGCCGGTTGGCACGGATACACATTCATGACGACGAGTTCGGTCTCCGGCACGATACGCGGTGCGCCTGGATCGAGAAGGATGGACCCGACCGAGATCGGATACCAGTCAGGGCACGACCGAAGTTCTGTCTTCACTCCCTCGGACACCCCAGGATCGTCGAGGAGCGCCCGGCCCAACCTCGAGTTTTCGGCAACCCGTCTGGCCAGGTCTGCAGGTTGTGTGACGGGCAACCCGGTGGAAGCGACATCGCCTTCGATCACAACGCCCTGGGTGGACGCGCAGCCGGTGATCACGGACGCTCCGAGGGTTGCTGCCGCGAGCGCTGTACCGAACAGGCTGCGAGTACGGTCTGATCGACCGCCGCAGATGTCACTCCGATACAACACGTTCCCCTCCCCGGCCGCTGCGAACCCTCTCATCGGCATGTGCGTTTTCATACGATCACAGGTGATCTCGATATCGGAGTTTTGCCACCCACCGTTACGTAATCGTATGAATGTCAGGACCGTCGAGAGTTGGTACGCGACCGACGGAATTCTGTTACGAAACCGATGGAATCAGGCTCCTAGAGTGAGTCACGTCGGTGTTCACCGCTTGGGCGGAACGAGCTGATCCGCGTATCGAGGAGTGTGAGAGCAAATGCCTGAACTATTGCTGACCAACAAGACTCGGCGTCTGCGAGTGCTGCTCGCCGTACTGACGATCGGGGTGGTGTGCGCGATGACAGGGTGTTCGAGTGATGACAACAGCGCTCCAGGAGACGAACCGACGACTACATCGGTGGTCGCGGCGTCTACGACCCCACCGCCGCTGACCGCAGCGACCACTTCGGAGACAGTCGAAGGCTCGAACTCGGTGGGCGGCGGTACGGACGCATCCACCCCCGGAGTCCCGGCGGGCGGAGCAGCGCCGGCCTGGACCCCGGTCTCGACCAGCGCGGTTGCCCCTGCGGCCCCTGGTCCGGCTACCGAGTCGACCAAGTGCACCGATCAGATCAATTATGTGGGTGACCCTCGTTCGAATGCGGAGATCAACAGCATCGGAGAGCAGATGGGTTCATGCCCGGCGCCGCTCCCGCCCGATGCCGTCGAGCCCTCCGAGAAATGCACCGACCAGATCAACTACGGCGCTGACCCTCGTTCCAACGCCGAGATCAACATCATCGGGGAACAAACCGGGATCTGCCCCGAGCCGATACGCCCCTAGCGACTTCAAAACCTGAGCAGTAGTCGGGAATTCGACCAAGAGCCGAAGCAGGGGGAGATCGGAATGACAAGCAGGGCAGGTGGACGTTCGATCGACAGTGTTGCCGACGATGCGTCCCGAGGGGATCGGGACGCGATTGCAGAACTCCTTCAACGCATCGTGCCTCTGGTGACGCGGCGCTGCCGTGCCGAACTGCGACCGCTCGACGCTGATCGTATTGCCGTCGGTATCTGCCGATCCGTCCTGTCCGACATTCGGCGACGTAGACGTGCCGGAGAAGCGTTCCTCGCGCATCTGTACGACGCGATCAGTCGCGAAATCGATTCGCTACCCGCCTCCAGTCGACTCACTCTGCCCTTCGGTGATCTGTCGGCCGCAGAACGCAACGTCTTGGTAGCTCGCATCGTTGTCGGCTTCGACGTGCGCGAGACGGCGCTGTCACTGAGAACGACAACGAGCGCCGTCGAACTCGCCCAACACCGCGCGCTGGCCAAGATCAGACGCGACAGCCTGAGCGGCGCCTGAATCAACGCTCGAAAGTCAACAGCTGCAACCCTTCGCAACTCCCGGCAACCTCACGCAACTCTTTCCCTTCGCCCGTGACCTGCACGACACTGCATGGCGACGAGTGATCGAGAACGAGGAGTGTGACTGTGGTTCAACGGACGGCGCAGAAGCCGACAACCCCAGGATCGAAAAAGACCGGCGCCAAGCCTCATTCGGGGCTGGACCGGGATGCATTGCTGAAGGCGTACGAGAAGATGTCGCGCATCCGTGCGTTCGAGGATCGACTGCACGAAGAGAATGCAACCGGTGACATCCCCGGCTTCATTCACCTCTACTCGGGCCAGGAAGCCATCGCGGTGGGAGTGTGCGAGAACCTGAGCGACGCCGATTACATCGGATCCACTCACCGCGGTCACGGGCACTGCATCGCCAAGGGCTGCGATCTGAACGGCATGATGGCCGAGATCTTCGGCAAGGACGACGGCCTGTGTCGCGGTAAGGGCGGCTCGATGCACATCGCCGACCTGTCCGTGGGAATGCTCGGCGCCAACGCGATTGTCGGCGGAGCCCCGTCGTTGGCGATCGGCGCTGCACTGAGTGGTAAGACGCTTCGAAACGGTGTCATCGCAGCGTCGTTCACGGGTGACGGTGGATCCAACCAGGGAACCGTCTTCGAGGCGATGAACATGGCTGTGGTGCTGGACCTTCCGATCGTCTTCGTGATCGAGAACAACGGATTCGGTGAGGCCACCGGAACCGACTACGCAGTTGGTGCACCCGACATCGCCGCGCGCGCCGCATCCTTCGGCATGCCTGCCGTCAAGGTGGACGGCACCGACTTCTTCGCGGTCTACGACGCAATGGCGGAAGCATCCGAGCGCGCCAGGATCGGCGGCGGCCCCACCACGATCGAGGCGGCGGCATTCCGTTGGCACGGCCACTTCGAGGGTGACGCGCAGCTGTACCGCACGGCGGAACAGGTTGCGCAACTACGGGAAACCAAGGATCCGCTCAAGAACTTCCGTAGCAGCGTGGATGTGAAGAAGGTCAGCACCGCTGATCTGGACGCGGTGGACGAGCAGTCGCGAGTGCTGGTGGACGAGGCGGTAGCGAAGGCGCGTGCCGCGGCGTATCCACCCGTCGAGAATCTGCTGACCGATGTCTACGTGTCGTACTGAGGAGCCCGAGATGACAAGCGTGGAAGCCGAGAACGTGTCGAAGAAGACCTACCGCGAGGCCGTCAAAGAGGCCATCGCCCAAGAAATGCAACGCGACCCGAGCGTCGTTCTCATCGGTGAGGACGTACGGGGTGGGCATGCCGGTACCAATCCCGATCTGGAGACGAAGAAGATCGAGGCATTTGGCGGTGTCCTGGGTGTCACCAAGGGATTGTGGACGGAGTTCGGATCGGAGCGTGTAATCGATACCCCGATCACCGAATCCGCGATCATCGGAATGGCTGCCGGAGCCGCACTGACCGGACTGAGGCCGGTCGCCGAGCTGATGTTCATGGACTTCTTCGGAGTCTCCTACGACGCGCTCTACAACCAGGCTGCCAAGTTCCGCTACATGTTCGGTGGCAAGGCCAGAACCCCGCTGGTGGTGCGAGGCATGATCGGCGCAGGGTTCTCCGCCGCTGCGCAGCACTCTCAGTCTCCGTACAACGTGTTCGCGGCGGTGCCTGGTCTGAAGGTAGTCGCTCCGTCCAATGCCTACGACGCCAAAGGCCTTCTCATCCAAGCCATCCGGGACGACGATCCCGTCGTCTTCTGTGAGCACAAGGTTCTCTACGACCTCAAGGACGAAGTGCCGGACGAGCCGTACGCGATTCCTTTCGGCGTCGCCAACTACACCAGGCAGGGCGACGACGTCACGATCATCGCGTTGTCCGCAATGGTGAACCGCGCCAACGACGTAGCGGACAAGCTGGCCGCCGAGGGTATTTCGGTCGAGGTTGTCGATCCTCGTACCGTCTCACCATTGGACGAGGACGGCATCCTCGAATCCGTCGCATCGACTGGAAGGGTCGTGATCGTCGACGAATCCGCCGCCCGCTGCGGTTTCGGGCACGACGTAGCCGCGCTGATCGCCACCAAGGGATTCAACTACCTGAAAGCGCCGATCGAACTGATCACGCCGCCGCACACACCGGTTCCGTTCTCCCCGACCCTCGAAACTGCCTGGCTGCCTGACGCGGCGCGCATCGAAGAGTCGGTTCGCAAGCTGGTGAGAGCCTGATCATGGCTGACATCAAAGCTATCGACATCCCCAAATGGGGGCTCTCCATGGAGGAGGGGTTGGTCAACGCGTGGCTCATCGAGGAAGGTGACTTGTTCACCAAGGGCCAGTTGATCTGTGAGATCGAGACCAGCAAGATCACCAACGAGCTGGAGGCGCCGTTCGACGGTGTTCTCCGCAAGATCGTCGGCACACCGGGGCAGACTCTGCCCGTCGGCGCCGTGATCGGTGTGTCCGCCGATGCGTCCGCGACGGATGCGGAGATCGAGCAGTTCCTCGCCGCCCGCGGCGCAACCGCGCCGGCGGAAGAGCCGGCACCGTCACCAGCTGCTGCGCCGGCGGCTCCCGTGACACCTGCGGCTACACCGGCTGCGAAGGTGGTTGTTGCAGCGAAACCTGCACCAACCGGTTCCACCGTCGTACCGAGTGTTCTGCAGGGCACGACGCAGAGCGACGTGTTTGCGAGTCCTCGCGCACTCCGACGTGCCGAATCGCTCGGAATCGATCTCGCCGCCGTAGTGGGTACCGGTCCCCTCGGGCGGATCAGTGTCCGCGACATCGACGACGCGATTCGTGACGCCGGTGGCACTGTTGCGCCGGTAGTGCCGGCCGCGAGATCCGGCCTCCCGCTGCGATCGACCGCCGACGACAGTGCCGTGCCTGCCACCCCGGTCGCACGCAGAACTGCCCGATCACTGGGCGTCAACCTGCATGACTGTCGCCCGACGGGTTCGCGGGGGCGCGTCTGCGTCACCGACGTGCACGACGCCGCTCGTTCCGCGCAGCTCCTGCCGGAGGCGGCGGCTGAGACCGAATCTGTTGCGGCCGAACCCGAGTACGACACAATTCCTTTCACCCCCATGCGATCGGCAATCGCCGGTAGGTTGCAGGCGTCCAAGCAGCAGGCACCCCATTTCCGGCTCACCGCAGACCTCGAGCTCGATGCGCTTCTCGCTCTGCGCAAGGAGATCAATTCGACCGTCCCGGCGGTCAAGCTGTCGGTCAACGACTTCATCGTGAAGGCTTGCGCCGCTGCACTGATGAAGGTGCCGGACGTGAACGTCCAGTTCGATGCCGCGAACGAATCGGTTCTTCGATTCGCGTCGGCGGATGTCTCGGTGGCAGTTGCACTTCCGACCGGGCTGATCACGCCCATCGTGCGTAGCGCGAATACCAAGTCGTTGGCGGACATCTCGGGTGAGGTGCTCTCGTTGGCCACCAAGGCGAAGACCGGCAAACTTCGTCCCGAAGAATTCCAGGGCGGAACCTTCACGGTGTCCAACCTCGGCATGTTCGGGATCAAGGCATTCGACGCGATCATCAATCCGCCCCAGGGAGCGATCCTTGCCGTAGGTGCGGGGGAGAAGCGCGCGGTGGTGGTCGGTGACAGTGTTTCTGCCCGGACCGTGATGACCGTGACCCTCTCGTGCGATCACCGGGTTATCGACGGAGCCCTGGGTGCGACCTTCCTTCGGGAGCTCCAGCGCTTTGTCGCTTCTCCCGCGCTGATGTTGGTGTAAGGGGCTGTGGTGGAAAACAATACGTCGCATAAGTACGACGTTCTTGTCATCGGTGGCGGCCCCGGTGGTTACGTGGCGGCGATCCGGGCTGCCCAGTTGGGGTTGAGCGTCGCGCTGGTAGAACGTGATCGCCTCGGAGGTATCTGCCTCAACTGGGGTTGTATCCCCACCAAGGCGATGCTGCACGGCGCGGACGTCGCGCATACCTTGAGTGAACTTGACACATACGGATTCAGTTCGGCGTCTGTCCAGTTCGACATCTCGAAGTTGGTGTCGTTCAGCCGAGGGGTTTCGGAGAAATTGTCCGGCGGTGTTGCCTACCTGATGAAGAAGAACGGCGTCGACGTCATCTCAGGCACCGCGAAGTTGGTGGACAAGGGCGTCGTGTCCGTGGAAGGTCAGACGTATCGAGCCGACCACGTGATCATTGCAACCGGCGCCCGGCCGCGTTCGATTCCCGGGGTTGCCCCCGACGGTGATCGGGTGTGGACCTACTTCGACGCGCTCGTCCCGAAGGAACTGCCGAAGTCGCTGCTCGTGATCGGGTCCGGCGCGATCGGAGTC
The DNA here is from genome assembly GCF_030056935.1 of Rhodococcus sp. IEGM 1302. NCBI lineage: Bacteria > Bacillati > Actinomycetota > Actinomycetes > Mycobacteriales > Nocardiaceae > Rhodococcus > Rhodococcus sp. IEGM 1302. The sequence continues at coordinate 17,776 of NZ_JASHKY010000008.1, forward strand.
GAATTCGCCAGCCTGTACCGCGATCTCGGAACCGAGGTGACCATCGTCGAGATGGCACCACACATCATGCCGGTCGAGGACGAAGAGATCTCGGCCTTCGTTCGCAAGCAGTTCGAGAAGCGTGGCATCACGATTCACACCGGAGCCTCGGTGTCGGCGGTGACCGTCGGCGACGACGCCGTCCAGGTGAATGTGCAGACGAGCGACGGTGTCGAGTCGTTGACCGTGGACCGGGTGTTGGTGGCGGCCGGAATCACCGGCAACGTCGAGGATCTGGGGTTGGAGGCTCTGGGCGTCGAGATCGAGCGCGGTGCGATCGTCACCGACCAGTGGTGCCGTACCAGCGCTTTCGGGATCTATGCGATCGGTGACGTCGCGGGCGCTCCATGTCTGGCGCACAAGGCAAGCCACGAAGCTGTCCTGTGCGTCGAAAAGTTGGCAGGCGTGCCCGACGTTCATCCGCTCGATCGCGACTACGTTCCGGGATGCACGTATGCCCGCCCACAGGTGGCGAGCCTGGGTCTGACGGAGAAGCAGTGCGCCGGTACTGGTCGCGCGCTGCGGGTCGGACACTTCGACCTGCAGGCGAACGGCAAGGCACTGGCGATCGGCGAGGCCGAAGGCTTCGTCAAGACGATCTTCGACGCCGATACCGGGGAACTTCTCGGCGCGCACATGGTCGGTCCGGATGTGACCGAGCAGATTCAGGGTTTCGGGATCGCTCGATCCCTCGAAGCCACCGGCGAGGATCTCGCCGAGGTCGTGTTTGCTCATCCGACGCTCTCGGAGGCAATGCACGAGTCTGTGCTCTCGGCGCTGGGGAGACCCCTCAACGCGTGAGTACCGTTCGCGTGCGTGAACGCCGTCCTTTCGTTCACGCACGCGAACAACTCTGCAACCGGGTGCAACGCTCGCTTTCGATGACCCCGTCACATAGGACTGGAGTGTGATCGGCGAAACGAATCGACTCGAACCGGCCCTGGCCAGTGGTGAAGACCCGGCGCAGTACGCACGTGTTCTCGAATCCGTGTACGAAGCAACGATGTCGGGACGCAAGCCGCCTGCGCGTCCGCGCTCCGTCATCGCGAATTCGTGGTCGCGTTTGCGTGCGCTCGGACTCGATCCGGACCGGTGCTCGATCACCGAGACGGGCCGCGAATCCGAGATCGAAGAAGGCAGACGCGCAGCCGGCATGGCGGAGATCTTCGGCGAGGCGGTGCACGGTCTGGCACCACTCGTCGGCCCGGACGACGCGAATCTGATCGTGGTGGCGGACCGCTACGGACGTATCCTCTGGCGACACGGGGCCAGTCGAATGCTGGATCGGGCCGAACGGCTCGGGATGATCGAGGGTGCGTCGTGGACCGAGGAAGCTGTTGGTACCAACGGGATCGGCACTTCCTTGGCATCAGGTTCGGCAGTGCAGGTGTTCTCGGCCGAGCACTACTCGCGCTCGCAGCATCCGTGGACCTGCTCCGGGGCGACGGTTCGAGATCCGCGTAGTCGCCGGGCCATCGCCGTCGTGAACGTCGCCGGCGCAGCAGAGACGGTCCACCCGTCGACTCTCGCTCTGGTGGACAGTGTGGCCAGGCTGGCGGAATCCGCACTGCGGGAGAAGCATCGAATCGGATTGGATCAGCTCCGGATGATCTCGGCATCGACGCTGGCTCGCGCGAGTCAGCCGACAGTGGTCGTGGACCGCAGTGGCTGGGTCGCGGCGGTGGACTCGATGGCGCCGATCTACAGAATCGCACTGCCGAAAGTGATGAGCAGCGGCGAGCATTGGCTCCCGTCGCTCGGACTATGTATGTGCGAGCCGCTTCCGGGTGGTTGGCTCGTCCGCCCTCAGATGGATCCGGCGTCCGGAACGGTTTGTGCAGAAGTCGAATTGGATGTGCAAGATCCGAATGCGATGGAATTGCGGTACTCCTCGGCAATGGGGAGCTGGAGTATCGACCTCAGCCCGCGCCATTCGCAGATCCTCGTGGCTCTGACACAGGCGCCCGAGGGCCTCACGGCCTCGCAGCTCGCCTCACAGTTGTTCGGCGATCCGCGCAAGACGGTGACCGTCCGGGCCGAGATGTCGAGGTTGCGTAAGCGATTGGCCGGAATCCTGTTGGCTCAGCCCTATCGCTTCGACCCGGCGGTGCGGGTAAAAACCGCCCCTGCTGTGCGCCTTTATTAACCGCGGGGGGTTAATAAAGGCGCACAGCAGAGCGGCGCGAACGCCGCACCTGCGCGTACTCGTAGCCGTTCTGCCAGGTCACGGTGGCCACCAGCACCCAGATGATCCACGTGGCGCTCATGTGCGTGCCGACGATGCCCATGACGATGGGGATGGCGGTGCACGGGAGCGCCCAGCCGAGCAGCCACCGTCGGTCCGATCGCGCGAACAGCCCTGCCACCAGGCTGATTCCGAAATAGACTGCGATGCTTCCGCACAACAACCACCGCAGGTTCGCGGGCGTGTGCTCCGCACCGTGTTCGGTTGCCGCTCCGAGCCCCGCGACCAGAACCGCGATAGCGCCGGTGGTGAAACAGTGCAGCGCCATGTCGATGCGAGCGGGAAACTTCTCGGGCTGCAGGTGCGGAACACCGGCGTGGCCGTAGAGAAGCGAGAGTGCCCACATGCCCGAGAGCAGGACAAACGATCCGACTGCGAGGCTGACCACCGTCGAGTCCCAGGTGAGCTTCGAGGCCGCAGAAATCACGAGGATCACACCCTCGCCCAGCACGATGATGACGTACAGGCCCAAGCGCTCGGCAAGGTGAGCCCGATCGGAGTGCAGGGCTTCGAGTTCGGGCATCCGGTCGTCCTTGAACCCCCGAACCTTGATGATGCGGTCGAGCTTTTCCTGCGCGTCTTCCATGATCGCGCTGCCGGAGACGACGAACATGATCAGCAGGTCGATGGCCACACCGGCGGTCCAGAGCCAGAACCGAGTTTCGCCCTCGAACCAGAACGAGACGATCCACGGGATCACACCGAGAGACATCTGGGCGATCGGCCAGTCCACGACTATCTGGCCGTTGTGCCACACCCGACTCGCCAGCAGACGTACGGCCACGTAGGCGACAGCGAAGGCCAGCGCATGGTTGTCGTGGATGCCGGCCACGGCCGCCATCATGACGGCCAGTCCGAACATGGCGATCAGCATGCTCGGGATCCGGACACGGTCACCGGCAACGTTGCCGTACATCGTGAACGTCGCCCACGCGGTCCAGAACGCGAGATAGAGCAACGCGTAGAGCGCGACATCCGACCACGACGGCGAACCGTGGAGCAGGTGAGCCAGCTGACCGATACCGGCAACCACGACGAGGTCGAAGAACAATTCGATCCATGACGCGTGTCGCTCGAGCACCGCCTTCTGCTTCGAGTCTGGTTCATTTCCGAGTTCCGACATACAGCTCAGTATCGGCTATCGGCATCAACAGTGCTGGTAGGCGGCGAAGTTGTCCGTTCTCTCGAAGTAATGCATATGCTGTCCGATGAGTGATCTGGATCATAGTTCGGGTGAGGTGGTCGACGTGCACGGTAGCGGTGACGTCGCTCTGTCCGCTGCGGACTACGACCGTGTCTTCGCTGTCTTCGACTACTGCTCGGCCGCGAGAACGCTCGATCAGCTCAAGGATCTCCTCATGGTCGCGCTCCATGATCACTACCGCTGTCCCAACACCACCTTCCTTGCCGGCCCGACCTTCACGACGGCTTTCGCCGACCCGGATCCGGTGACGACCGGGCGGATCACGCCGATCCTCGACGAGTACCAAGCGCACTGGTACCTCGACGACGTTTTTGCGACGGCGCAATCGCGGGCAACGCTGTTGGCATCTCCCGCCATCACGCACACTCAGTTGGCCGACGTCCCTTCACAGTCGGCGACGTACCTGCGAGATTTCCTCTATCGCAAACGCCTTCACAGCGCGTCGGTGATGCATCTCCAGTTGGCCCACGGCGGTCACGGTCTGGTGGGGATTTTCGATTCAGAAGGCAAGGATCTGTCGGGGCGCGACATCGTGGGCTTGGGCATTCTGGGCAAGCAATTGTCGCTGTTGTGTCAGACGCTGCCCGGGCAACGCGAGCCGGGATGGCGAGAGAAGCTGACGCCCCGGCAGATCGATCTCGCGGAGTTGTTGGCGGACGGCCATACCAACGACGAGATCGCGGTGATCCTGTCGCTGAGTCCGGACACGGTGAAGAAGTATGTAAGCCGCATCCTTGCTCTTCTGGGCGTTCGCAACCGTGCCGAGTTCGTGAAGTTGGTCTACGCGCAGAAACTTGCCGATCAACGCGCTTGAGATTGTCCACTTTCGTGCACTGTGACCGCGGTCACGGCACGGATAGCGTTTTCGGTGCACGGCCAGGAGTTGGCCCACAGCACTAGGAGAACTCATGAGTAGGCTTCGTTTCGGGTATTTCATGGCACCGTTCCACGTCCCCGGACGCAATCCCACCGCCGCACTGCAGCGTGATCTCGAACTGGTCGAGTACCTCGACCGGTTGGGCTACGACGAGGCGTGGTTCGGTGAGCATCACTCTGCCGGAAGCGAGATCATCGCGTCGCCGGAAATCATGATCGCTGCAGCCTCGCAGCGCGCACCTCGGATTCGTTTCGGCACGGGTGTCACGTCGTTGTCGTATCACAACCCGCTGTGGGCAGCGGATCGAATCATGCAGTTGGATCACCTGACTCAGGGGCGCACCATCTTCGGAGTCGGGCCCGGTTCGTTGCCCACCGACTCGGCGATGATCGGTCTGAACCCGACGGACACCCGAGAGTTGTTGCAGGAGAACCTCGACATCGTCGTGCGCCTTCTTCGTGGCGAGACGGTTTCCGCGAAGACACGAACCCACGAGCTGTACGACGCCAAGCTGCAGCTCGCTCCGTACTCGGAGAACGGCATCGAAATCACCGTGGCCGCAGTGGCCTCCCCGACAGGACCTCGCCTGGCCGGTACGCACGGTCTCGGTCTGCTCTCCATCGGAGCAACCTTGTCCGCCGACGGTTTCGACGCCTTGGCGCACCACTGGAATGTGATGGAGGAACGCGCTGAGGTCAACGGGACGACGGTGGATCGTCGGCAGTGGTCTCTTGCCGGACCTTTCCACATCGCCGAAACCGAGGCGGAAGCACGCAAGCAGGTCGAGTACGGCATCGAGGAGTGGTTCGACTATTTCCAGCACGTCGCGGCCTTCCCTCAGATGGCGGTCTCCGGTGCGCGTCTGAGCGAGATGATCGACTTCATCAACGAGGCCGGGATCGGTGTCATCGGCACACCGGAGCAGGCCAGACGTCAGGTACAACGGCTGTGGGACCAGTCCGGTGGTTTCGGCTGCATGCTGCAGATGGGTCACGATTGGGCGAACCCGCAGGACACCCGACGTTCGGCAGAGTTGTTCGCGCAGGAGGTCTTTCCGCACTTCCAAGGGCAGGCGCAGGCGACGCTCGACGCGGCAGCTCACGCGCGCGCTGTCAGGGAAGGGCATGCAAAGGCGCAACTCGACGCCGTCGACCACATGACGAAGAAGTACGCACAAGAGTTGGCAGACAAGGGCTGACATCGTGAATGTCCCACAGGGCAACCGGGCGTTGCGTTTTCGAGAAGCCATGGCGCACGTGTGCTCACCGGTCGCCGTCGTCACGGCAATGGACGGCGACCGGCCGCACGGCACGACGGTCAGCGCATTCATGTCGTTGTCGATGGACCCGCCGATGACCGCGGTGGCTCTGGATCGACAGTCGGAAGTTCTCGGCCTCATCGAAGGAACGCGGAGGTTCGCGATCAATGTCCTCGGGACCGCGCAAAGCTCACTGGCGGTTGCCTTTGCGAGGAAGGGCCGTGCGAAGTTCGACGGTGTCGAGTGGGCGGAGCATCTCGGTGTTCCGAGACTGCCGGACGTATCCATCTGGATCGCGTGCACCGTTGATGCCGTCGTGGACGGTGGTGATCACAAGATCGTGACAGGATCGGTGGACGAGGTCGAGCACCGCGAGTCGAATCCACTGACCTACCACCGGCGTGTATTCGGTACGCACGCACCGACGTCAGTGCTCTAGGAAGGAGAGCCATGTATGTACTGGTGGACGACGGCCGCGTCAGCATCCACGATGTGGACAACCTGAAGGCCTTTCACGTCGAGGTGAGTGCCGACATCTCCGAAACCGAACTGGACGAACTCTTGCGCCTTCAGGATTACGGATACGTCAGCGGTGGTAGTGCATTCATCTCGGTAGCCCGCGTTCGCGAGAGCACCACGGACGTCGAAGGTGTTGCCGCGATGGTCGACTACGCCCAGAGCAAAGGCTGGGTGGACGAGGACGGCGAAGCACTGCAGGCTCACGTCGTTCGCCAAAAGTAGCGGAACGGCTCAGACCATGTCGTTCTTCTGCAGCCACCGCAGTGTCGGCCAACCGCAGAACACCGGGAGCCAGCAGGTCAGCACTCGGTAGAGCAGGACCGACGGGACCGCGATACTTGCCGGCAGTCCGAATGCGGACAGACCACCGATGAGGGCGGCCTCGACGGCTCCGACGCCACCCGGTGTCGGAGCCGCCGAGGCGAGCGTCCCACCGATCATCGTAACGATGGTGACGGTGATGAACGTCGTTCCGCCGCCGAATGCTTCGACGCTCGCCCACAGAGCCAGGGCGGCACCGAGAGTTGTTGCGGCGCTGCCGCCCACGATGATGAGGAAGCGGGTCGGGTTTCGCGCGAGTTGGCTCAGTTCACCCAACACCTCGGTGATCTGAGGACGCAGATCGTCGCGCAGCCACCCACGGAGTTTCGGGATGAACATGAATGCACCGAGAACTCCGAGCGCTACGCCGCCCGCCAGGTACAGAACAGTGGATCCTGGGATGAAGTGCGAGAGGTTCGTATCACGTCCGGCGACGATCGAGAAGAAGATCAGCAAGCCGACGTGGGTGACCACCTGAACCGTCTGTTGCAGCGCGACTGCGGCCGTTGCGCGGACGGTACCGAGCCCGCCCTTCTGCAGGAACCGCACGCTCAGCGCGAGCCCGCCGACTCCGGCCGGAGTTGTCGTCGCCGCAAAGGTGTTGGCCACCTGCATGATCAAGAGGTTGCGGTAACTGACCATCGACGACGCACAGGCCCACAGGGCCGCAGCCGCGCCGACGTACGTCAGTGCGGAGACGCCGAGGCCGAGCAGTGCCCACCACCAGTTGGCCGTCTTCAGTTCGGTGATGAACGCGGGGACCTGGCTGATGAAGGGGTAGGCGACGTAGACCAGACCGATGAGCAGAACGAGCTGGATCAGCTGGTTGCGACTGAATCGGGTGACCTGTGCGGGAGCGACCTTTTCGATCCCGTTCTTGGCACCGACCTCGTCTCGGATCTCGGTCATCAGTTTCGCGGAATCCGTGACCGTCCGCCGAATTCGGTTGGGCAATGCAGCGGTGGTCAATCGGCCGGAGGCGGCGAGAATCGTGTCTGCGCCTTGCGCTCGAATCGCGGCGTCCACCGCTGCATCGACCCCGAACAATGATGCGGTGGCGAAGAGAAGTTGTGCGTTGTCGGACTGCATCTGAACTTCGGTGGCGCCGAATTCGGAGTACGCGTACCCGCCGAAGAGGATGGTTCCGCCTTCGACACGAATCTCGGAAGCGCGCAGGTCGCCGTGCGCCATCTGGTGCACGTGAGCGGTATGCAGTGTTTGCCACAGCGCGTCGATCAGTTTGGTGGATTCTTCCTCGCCCGCCTGGTTCTCGACGGCGACGGCAAGGGGGATGCCACGAGGACTCGGGCGCGCGTACATCTCCCACCCGCGATCGAGTACCGAGATTGCGACGGCCTTGGAACTGGCCAGACCGATGTCGGCGAAAGCGATACCCATGAGCGCTCGGTGTTCGACGGCGCGACGAAGTGATCCGTAGGGCGGCGGAGTTTCACGGTTCCGGAACGAGATCCAACGGAACGTCTGTCGAATTGCTCCGCTGCTTCGCTGGTTCTGTCCGTACAACTCGACGACGAGTTCGTCGAAAGGTTCGTCGTCCGGTGCTTGATCGATGGCTGCGGACATGACAAGAGGCCCGATTCCCGAGGGACTCACGACGCGGAACGCGGTGACGCGGTAACCGCGCCGCGCGAGTACGCGTACTGCCGAGTCCAACGGCACTTCGAGGGCAGGGGTGCCGACGGCGAGAACGATCACCGCGCCGATCAGGTAACCGACGGCGAGACCCAGCATCGATCGTGCGGGAACGATCGAGCTGACGATCAGATGGATGGGAGCGAAGAGCAGAAGCAGCGTCCACCAGGCTCGTCGCCACTTCTTCGGAAGCCACGGGCCCGAGACGGTGAGCACCGCCGCGAGCATCGCGATCCATCGCGGATCGTCGAGGAATTGAGACAGGAAGGTGGCGTCGAGTCGGTCCGGCACGTCGAGGTGCCATTTCGGTGCCGCCAGGCCTGTTCCGGTGAAGGACAGCGCGACACCGGCGCACAGGCCGGCGGCGGCGTATCCGGCCAGCAACTTCCACCGGCGCCCGACGATCAGGCCGATCAGGATGGCGAACGGTAGCGCCAGAATTGCGATGCCGTAGAGCAGGTACACAGTGTCGGACAGGCTCGGCGAGAGAACACCGACGATGTTGGACACCGACGTTTCGAGGGCGTCCCACTGACTTCGAGTGATCAGAGATCCCGCGATCACGCCGCCGAGCAGCACAGCAGCGATCGCAACCCGCATGATGTCGCTCGTACGGCGGTGCAGTGGTGGCAGGAGGCTTCCCGTTACCGGGATCTCCCGTCCGTCTACTCGCATCTCGCCAGAACTCTCTTCTCTCGGGGTTACCGACCGTCTCAGTTACCTCGATCAAGGTACCGCGTGAGGGTTCGGCGACTGGGAAGCCGGACCTGTCGTTACCTCCTCGATGCCAAGCAACATTCTCTTCGGACCCGCGGGAGCGGGCTTCGGCGCGTAAAATTCACTTTCCGGACGTTCGTTCATTTCGACGACAGGGAGTGCGTATTCATGAGCCCCGACGCCAGCGGTGTGGACGGTCGGGTTCCTGACCTGCCGACCCCGTCGACCAGAATTTCCGTCACCGAGGATTACGCGGCCGAGATCGACGAGCTGTCGAGTCTCAAGCACAAGCTCGGCGTGCTGGAGCCTTCGGAGTTCGCGGATGCCTGGAAGCAGGGTTACCCCTACGCGAAGAAGATGTCGCGCCGCGAGTACGAGCGGAAAAAGCGGCGTCTGCAGATCGAGCTGCTCAAGCTGCAGTTGTGGGTCAAGGAAACCGGTCAGAAGGTGCTCATCATCTTCGAAGGTCGCGATGCTGCCGGTAAGGGCGGGTCGATCAAGAGATTCACCGAGCATCTCAATCCCCGTGGAGCCCGCGTGGTCGCGCTCGAGAAGCCCACCGACATCGAGCGGACGCAGTGGTATTTCCAACGCTATGTCGCACACCTACCCAGCGGCGGCGAGATTGTGATGATGGACCGGTCCTGGTACAACCGCGCCGGCGTCGAACGAGTGATGGGTTACTGCACGCCGACGCAGTATCTCGAGTTCATGAGAGAGACCCCGGACTTCGAGCGGATGCTCGTCAACTCCGGGATTCATCTGCACAAGCTGTGGTTCTCCGTCAGCCGCGAAGAGCAGTTGGCGCGGTTCGCGGCCCGCCGAACGGACCCGGTGCGTCAGTGGAAGCTCTCACCGACCGATCTGGCTTCGCTCGACAAGTGGGACGACTACACCCAGGCCAAGGAAGCCATGTTCTTCTACACCGATACCGGGGATGCGCCCTGGACGGTGATCAAGAGCAACGACAAGAAGCGCGCTCGCCTCGAGGCGATGCGTCACGTGCTCGCCAGCTTCGACTATCCCAACAAGGATCACCGGGCTGTCGGTACTCCGGATCCCTTGATCGTCGGGCCGGCGTCGGCCGTATTCGAAGAGGGCGAGCACGTGAACGTGGAGTTGCCTCAGCTCTAGCGCAGGTGATCGCTCAGATCGAACTGGCCTCTGCCCACAGATTGATGCCGCTGTCCTTGGCGTGCTGATCTATGGAGGCCAGTTCGGCTGCGCTGAATTCGAGATTGTCGAGCGCGCCGACGTTGGTTTCGAGTTGGGCGACACTGGACGCACCGATCAGTACCGAGGTGACCCGCGAATCGCGGAGTGCCCAGCTCAGTGCCAGCTGAGCCAGCGACTGGCCGCGGTCTGCCGCGATGTCGTTGAGCGCGCGGATGTGGGTGAGAGCGTCGTCGGTCAGCCACGACGGATCCAGTGACTTACCTTGAGCTGCACGGGAATCCTCGGGGACGCCGTTCAGATAGCGATCGGTGAGCATGCCTTGAGCGAGTGGTGAGAACGCGATGACGCCGACGCCGAGATCGTCGACAGCCGACAGCAGGTCCTGCTCTATCCAGCGGTTCAGCATCGAATAGCTCGGCTGGTGGATCAAGAGCGGAACCCCCGCAGCGGCGAGCAGTGCGGCGATTTCACGGGTGCGCTCCGGCGAGTACGAACTGATACCCGCGTACAGGGCCTTGCCCTGCTCGACAGCGCTGATCAGGGCGCCCGCGGTTTCGTCGATCGGAGTTTCGGCGTCAGGGCGATGGCTGTAGAAGATGTCGACATAGTCGACGCCGAGTCGTCCGAGCGACTGATCGAGGGACGACAGCAAATACTTGCGGGACCCACCGAATCCGTAGGGGCCGGGCCACATGTCCCAGCCGGCTTTGGACGAGATGACCAATTCCTCGCGGTACGAAGAGAAATCCTCACGCAGGATCCTGCCGAAGTTCGTCTCGGCGCTTCCGTACGGGGGTCCGTAGTTGTTCGCAAGATCGAAGTGGGTGATTCCGAGATCGAATGCCCGCCGCAGAACTGCGCGCTGGTTCTCGATCGGTACGTCGTCGCCGAAGTTGTGCCAGAGGCCCAGCGAGATGGCCGGGAGTTTGAGACCGCTCCGACCGGTTCGGCGGTACGGCATGGCTTCGTAGCGGTCCTGCGCGGCGACGTACTGATCGGACATGGTGCCTGCCTTCACATCGTTGTGTCTGCGGTTGAGCGTTCACTCCCGACCATTATCGCCGACGGCGCTCAGGTGTGCCGGCCGCTGGAGGTGTGTCAGTCAAAATGCTTGCGGTTTAAAGCAATTCGATCGATCTTTTGGACCGATGTTCAGGTTCGAGTCACAGTGCCGGGCGGCGGTGACGTCGACCACGTCTGGGCTCGCATCTAAGGGAACGGTAAGGAATCGCGGTTACCATGGTCACAGTCGATCGGCGATACCGATCGCCGATTCGCTTCGAACATGTTGCCCAGCAGCCGGATCCGGGGTCCGGCGAGGAGATCTATGTCGACGCAGTCCGTAGTGCACGCACAATCATCCGCAGACGAGAGCGTCGTGGGGGATTCGTCTCCGCCGGGTGGTGGAAGCCGGCGATATCTCGAGCAACTGATCAGATACGACGTGCCGGCGTCGCTGGTCGTATTCCTGGTGGCGCTTCCCCTGTCATTGGGAATTGCGATCGCCTCCGGGGCGCCGATCATGGCAGGTCTGATCGCCGCAATCGTCGGCGGAGTGGTGGTCGGAGCTGTGGGAGGTTCACCGCTGCAAGTCAGTGGTCCCGCAGCCGGCCTGACCGTGGTGGTCGCCGAACTGATCGGCAAGTTCGGGTGGAAAGTCACCTGCCTGATCACCGTCGGCGCCGGAATTCTGCAGATCGTGTTCGGGCTCAGCCGAATTGCCCGTGCGGCGCTGGCTATTGCTCCAGTGGTGGTGCATGCGATGCTCGCCGGTATCGGCATCACCATTGCGCTACAACAGGTTCACGTGTTGTTGGGTGGAAGCTCGGCCAGCTCGGCGCTGGACAATCTACGGCAGTTACCCGCACAGATCGGTGCCTTGCATGTCGAGGACCTGATGATCGGACTCGTCGTCATCGCCACCCTTCTCGGGTGGCGCTATCTCCCTGCCGGTGTCCGCAAGGTTCCGGCGGCGTTGGTGGGCATCGTATTGGCAACTCTCGCTTCGCTGGCGCTGCCGATCGACGTCGAGCGTATTGCTCTCGACGGATCTTTGCTGGACTCGATCGGACTCCCCGCTCTGCCCGACGGCCAGTGGCTCGGCGTCGCAACCGGCATCCTCACCATCGCCCTGATCGCCAGTGTGGAGAGTCTGCTCTCGGCCGTGGCCGTGGACAAGATGCACTCGGGCCCGCGGTCGAACTTCGATCGCGAGATGCTCGGCCAGGGCACCGCGAACATGGTGTCCGGGGCCATCGGCGGCCTTCCGGTCACCGGGGTGATCGTGCGCAGTGCGACCAATGTCGAGGCCGGGGCGAAGTCCCGCGCGTCGTCGATCATGCACGGCCTGTGGATTCTGCTGTTCTCGGCTGCGCTCGCCGGGTTGGTCCAGCAGATTCCGAAGTCTGCACTGGCCGGACTGTTGATTGTCATCGGTATTCAACTGGTCAAGCTGGCGCACATTCGGTTGGCGCGACGGACCGGTGATCTGTGGGTGTACGGCATCACGGTGGTCGGCGTCGTGTTCTTGAATCTGCTCGAGGGCGTCCTGATCGGGTTGGCGCTGGCCATCGCCCTCCTGGTGTGGCGTGTCATCCGCGCAACTGTCACCGCAGAAGAGTTGGGCGACAACGATTCCGGGAAGTTGCGCGTCCTGGTCGAAGGCTCGTGCACCTTCCTGGTGCTGCCCAAGCTGACGTCGGTGCTCGCCGGACTCCCACCGCGGTCGGACGTCACCGTCGAGCTGTCTGTCGACTTCCTCGACCATGCCGTCTTCGACGTCATCGAAGAGTGGGCGAGGCAGTACGAGTTGGCAGGTGGTTCGGTGATCATCGACGAAGTCGGCTCGGTGAGTATGGAGAGCGCGACCACCGGTCCGCCGAAGCGTGGCGCCGCAGTCACCGACCTGCGCGGCTTGCTCGCGCCGTGGGGCAGTTGGCAACCACAGGCTTCGGGGAGGAATCTGAGCAGCCCGCCGGCCTTGCGGCCCATTCTCGACGGGGTGTCCAACTATCATCGCCATCGCGCCGAAGCGATACGGCCGCACATGGATCAGTTGCGCGACGGGCAGAACCCCGACTCCCTTTTCCTCACCTGCGCAGATTCGCGAGTGGTGCCGAACATCATCACGAGCAGTGGCCCCGGTGACCTGTTCACCGTGCGCAATGTCGGAAACCTGGTTCCTGCCGGCGGCCGCGATACGTCGGTGGAAGCGGCACTGGCCTTCGGGATCGACGAGTTGGGTGTCAGTTCGGTGGTCGTGTGCGGACATTCGGGCTGCGGCGCGATGCAAGCACTCCTGACCAACGGTCCGTCGGAATCGGGAGTCGTCGGTGAATGGCTGCGGCATGCGGAGACGAGCTTGCAGGCCTATACGAGTGGCCATCCGGTCGCGCGTGCTGCGGCCGAGGCAGGTTTCTCGGAGGTCGATCAGCTCGGAATGGTCAATGTCGCAGTCCAATTGCAGACTCTCGAACGCCATCCTCTCGTCGGTCAGGCCCGTGTGGATGGTCGCCTGCGTATCGCCGGACTGTTCTTCGACATCGGCTCGGCTCGGGTCATCGAAGTGACAGCGTCAGGGATCGGCCAGTTGATCGAGACCTGAAGGGGCTATTCGGGTCCGGGCTGATCCCTGAGTTCGACCAGCAGGCGAGCCCCGCCGAGTGGACTGTCGTGAAATGTCGTCCGTCCGCCGTGCAGGGCCGCCTGCTGCGCCACCAGCGCCAGGCCCAAACCGGAGCCTGTCTTGCCTGCCGTCGATCCGCGAGTGAAGCGCTCGAACACGCTCGAGCGTTCCTCGGCCGGTATTCCGCAACCGTTGTCGTCGATCGTGATCGTGACGGTGTCCGGTGAATCTGCCGGGCGAGCGAGGGTGATGCGCACCGCGCTCGCGCCGCCGTGGCGGACTGCATTGGTGATCGCGTTGTCGAGGATCAACCGGATTCCGCCGGGAAGGGCCCGGATGCAATAGGGGAGTGGGGAATCCACCGTGACGACGCCGACGTCGAGCCCAGGATGATGTCGGCGTGCGTCGTCGGCAGCGATGTCGCAGACCTCGGTCAAATCGGTGTCCTTGAAATCCTCGGCCGTCGAGAGTTCACCCTTCGCCAGGCGCTCGAGGTCTCTCAGAGTTGACTCGACGCGGCCCTGCGCGCGGGCCAGATCTGTGAGGATCTCCCGTCTTTGTTCGTGATCGAGGTCGTGAATGGACAACACTTCGATGTCGGTTCGCATTGCTGTCAACGGAGTTCGGAGTTCGTGAGCCGAGGCGGACGCAAAATCTCGGGCGGCGGCAAGGGCGGAGTTGGTTGCGGCTTGCGCTCGAGCGACGTCGCTGAGCATCGATTCTGCTGCTGCGGCAAGCTCGTCCGCTTCACGGATTCCGGAAACCTCGGTGGCGAGATCGGGATCGCGCCTGGCGATCCGGCGGGTCAACTCCACGAGGGGGCGCACCGCCGGGCCACCGAACAACCATCCCAACGCAGCTGCGGCCGCTACGGCCCCGACGCCGAAGAACGCAACCTGTCGCTGTTGGTCGACTGTGATGTCTCGCGCTTCGGCATAGGGAACCGCCAGCGAGACAAGGGCATTGATCCCGTCGGCCTCGGCGGTATATGCCCGGTACTTCGTACCGTCCACGTCGACGGTCGCCGAGCCGACCGGTAGTTCGGGCAGTCGCGTCGGGGTACTCGATTTGACGGTTCCGTCGGTGTCGGAGCGGATGGTCACGGAAAAGGCGCCGCCGTCTCCGAACGCGCCGAGAAAAGGTCCCGCTGTAGCCGCATTGGCCACGATGACCGTCGATGCCGTCTCGAGTCGGCGGTCCAACTGCGCCAAATTGTTTCGTGCGATAGCCAGTGCAACGACCACACCGAGTGCGATGACGATGAACGTCGCCCCCAGTGCCGCGGCCGCGGCAACGCGAGTTCGTAGTGAGAAGCGGCGACGCTTCACGGGTTCTCCCGAAGCACGAACCCGACGCCGCGAACGGTATGCAGCAGACGAGGTGAACCGCCGGATTCGAACTTTCGACGCAGATAGCCGATGAAGACGTCCACGACGTTCGTGTCGGCGACGAAGTCGTAGCCCCACACCAGTTCGAGGAGACGTTCGCGAGTGAGCACGATGCCGGAATTGTGTGCGAGCACTTCGAGTAGCTCGAATTCGCGTTTGGTGAGCGGTACTTCCTTGCCGTCGACACGAACCCGGCGACCGGAGAGATCGATGTCGAGGTTTCCGACCCGCAGGGTATTCGTACCCTCGGAGTGATCGCCGGCCGGAGTGTTGCTGCGACGGAGCATTGCGCGGATCCGGGCAACCAGTTCGGCAAGAACAAACGGTTTGACCATGTAGTCGTCTGCACCGGATTCGAGCCCGGCGATGCGATCGTCGACCGAGTTGCGCGCACTGAGCACGCAGATCGGGATTTCGTTGCCGGCGGCACGAAGCGCCGTCACCACACCGGTGCCGTCGAGCACCGGCATGTTGATGTCGAGGACTACCGCGTCCGGTCGCTTGTCGGAGATCACTCGGAGCGCGTCGGCGCCGTCCACCGCCGTCAGTACGGTGAATCCCGAGAGCCGCAATCCGCGTTCGAGTGAGGTCAGGACGTCTGCGTCGTCGTCGACTACGAGGATTTTCGGTATCTCGGTCACAGCCCCATTGTGCCTTGCCTGGTACGTCGGGTTTCGCCGATCAGACCGGCAAGTCGGTACCGTCCGGACGCAGACCGGCCATGAACACCGCGACCAACCGCGGGACCAGGTTCGGCATGGCCTCGTCGGACAACTCGATTTGCGGGCGCGTCAGTTTGGCCAGAGCCATGACGAATTCGAGCGGTTGCAGATCGGCGCGAACCAGTCCGGCGCTCTGAGCGGCGCCGATCGTCGCGGTCATCTTCGTTTTCGTCACCTCACGCACCGCCAGAACTTCGGGCGCCAGCTCGGTGAAACTGCGTTCCACCAGTGCAGGAATGAGCGCACCCAGGCGCAGTTCCACGAGGCGGTCCACCAGCGTGTGCCACGCGTTTATCGGATCGGTGGACATTGCCGTGAGTGCGATGTCGGCAGCCTCGCGGACATCGGTCAGTGTTGCGACGGCAACGGCGGTCACGAGGTCCTGGCGCGTCGGAAAGTTTCGATACAGCGTGGCGATGCCCACTTTCGCGAGTTCTGCGACTGCATCGAGCGGCGCGTCGTGCCCGCGCTCGGTGAACACCGCTCGTGCGGCGTCGACTATTGCGTTTCTGCGTTCACGGGCATCGGCTCGCACATCCACCTCCGGTATTGACAGTTCATTCTAACCGGAGGAATATCTTCCACAAATAGTGGAGGAAAAACTTCCACTTAGGGAGGGTAGTTATGAACGCCGAAGTCGAAGCACAGGACCGCAAGAAGTTGGTGGCTGTGGTGTTGGGCTTGTCCGCCGTGATCGGGCTGATGCTGCTTGCCTTCGTACTGCCCTCGGTCAACAGTGGCCCGCACGAACTGAAGTTGGGCATCACCGGTCCAGCTGCGGCAACCGAACAGATCAGCACCTCGCTCGAGGCGAGTAAGCAAGGCGCCTTCGATACTCGAGAATTCGCCGACGCCGACGCCCTGCGTGACGCGATTCGGAATCGCGACGTGGTCGGCGGAATCGCCGTTGATGCCAACGGTCCTCACGTGTTGATCGCGACTGCAGGCGGAACCCCGATCGCCCAGACCCTGACCGGGGTGGCCAACGGCCTCTCGGAGGCCTCGGGGGCAAAGGTGCCCGTCGAAGACGTTGTGCCGCTGACTGCGGACGACCCGACCGGTGCTGGGCTCACGGCATTGGCCTTGCCCTTGGTGTTCGGCGGAATCATGCCCGCTGTTGTTCTCGTGCAGCTGTTTCCGCGCAGCATCGTCAAGCGAGTGTTGGGCGCTGCCGGCGTCGCGGTGGTCGCGGGTTTTGCACTGACTGCCATTCTGCAGTTCGGCACCAACAGTCTTGACGGAAACTACCTGCTCACCGCGCTCGCACTCACCATGGGCATGTCGGCCATCTCGCTTCCCATTTTGGGGCTCGAATCCCTGCTCGGGATGAAGGGGTTCGCGTTGGGCGCCGTCACGATGATGTTCATCGGAAACCCACTCTCGGGGATGGCCACAACTGCCGCGTGGTTGCCCGCAGGCTGGGGCGCATTGGGGCAGCTGCTCCCACCTGGCGCCGCAGGAGCATCCGTCCGTTCGATGGCGTTCTTCGACGGCCATGGCGCCACCACGCCACTTCTGGTGCTGGTGTGCTGGATTGCCGTCGGGATCGCGCTGTGCGTGGCTGCCGGCCGGAAGAAGGCGTCGACCCCCGTGGTCGAACCCGAGGCTGCGCTGGTCTAGTCGGTGCGGCTTGCGTACGGGTTCAGGTCGGGAATCGGCCAGACCCCGTCAACGCGTTCCACGGCCAGTTCGGCGACCACGGTGTCCTCGTCCATCGGTAGAGGTCGGAGGATTCGGGGCTTTTCCGCCTCCCATTCGACGTCGATGCCCGCGGAGGTCAGGGCGTCCTGATCGATGACGGCGACGACCAGCGGCAATGTGAGGTCGCCGAACACCAGATCGAGCACCGAAGCGAGTGCGTCCGGGGTCGTTGCGCGAATGAATCCTGCCTCGTCGTAACTGATTCCGCGCGTCGAGACCTCGTACTCACCGAAACGCTTGCATGCTTCCCAGTCGTCGGCGATGGCGACGTGGACGAGTCGTTGTCCGGTCATGCAGTGCTCCTGTAGTATTCGAATTAATGAAACGTCAACGTAGCATTAATTTACCGGCACGGTAACAGGGGACTTGATGGAGCAACCGCGCAGACGTGGGAGAACCAGTGACGCCGAGCGCGCCGAACGACGCAACGAGATTCTCGACGTCGCTGTCGACTCGTTTCGAGATGTCGGGTTCGCCCGAACTACCATCGAGGGCATTGCCACGGTGGCCGGCGTCGCCAAGCGCACCGTGTACAGCTACTTCGGCGACAAGTCTGCGGTCTTTGCAGCTGCGGTTGCGCGTCAGCACGCGTACGTCGACAATGCCGGCGAGGGCCAGTCCGACCTGCTCGCCGCTGCAGTGGACATCGTCATCGCCCTGCACAGCGACAACTCGATTGCGCTGCACCGCATGATGATCGCCGAGGCCGTGCAGTTCCCTGAATTGGCCGCAGCGTTCTACGAATCCGGCCCGGCCAAGTCGATTGCCTTTCTGGAGAAGATTTTGATCGATCAGCACGGCCAGAAGGCTGCGCTGTGCGCGGATCAGTTGTACACCTTGCTGCTCGGGGAGGAGCACCGGCGGCGACTGCTCGGGCTCACCTCCGAACCGACAGCCGAAAGAGCGGCGCAACTGGCGGCCCGCGCGGTGGGATGCGTTCTGAGATCTGATCGGTAGGCTCGACTGGGTGAGTAACTCTGTGATCTGGTTTCGACGCGATCTGAGGGTCGGTGATCTTCCGACTCTGACTGCAGCGGCGGATGCCGGCGGACAGACGTTGGGTTTGTTCGTCCTCGACGAGAAGTTGCTCGGACCGGCAGGCTCACCCCGCCAGAATCAACTGTTCGCCAACTTGTCGGCACTCGACAACCAGCTCGACGGACGATTGATGGTTGTTCGAGGTGATCCGGCAGACGTGGTGCCCCGCGTGGCGGAATCCGTTGGCGCCGAAGAAGTTCACATCAGTGCCGACTACGGGCCCTACGGCCGACGGCGCGACGCGGCCGTGGCCGAGAAGGTGGAGTTGATCGCCACCGGGTCACCATATGCCGTGGCGCCCGGACGCGTCACCAAGGCGGACGGTGATCCGTACAAGGTGTTCACGCCGTACTTCCGTCAGTGGATGGAACATGGTTGGCGGGGCCCCGCGTCGACCGATGCGGGGACGGTCCGTTGGTTCGATCCGAGCGAGAAGGACGGTGGCCCGCGCCGGGTGAGTATCCCCGCGCCGTCCGGCACCGTCAGCGATGTCGTCGGTGAGGCCGGTGCGCTCGAACAGTGGAAAGAATACTGCGAGAACGATCTTGACCGGTACGACGACGAACGAAATCGACCCGACCTCGACACCACGAGTCGGATGTCGATCCCGCTCAAGTACGGCACGATTCATCCGAGAACCATGTTGGCAGATCTCTCCAAGCGACTCGGAGACGGCGCTCAGGCGTACCGTCGCCAGCTTGCTTGGCGAGACTTCTACGCAGACATCCTGTTTCAGCGCCCCGACAGCGCGCGGAAGAACTACGACGACAAGTTCGACCGTTTACGTCACGACGGGGGAGTCGACGCAGACGCCGCCTTCACGGCCTGGTGTGAAGGCAAGACCGGCTTCCCGATCGTGGATGCCGGCATGCGGCAACTCGCCGCCGAGAACTGGATGCACAATCGGGTCCGAATGATCGTCGCGTCATTCCTGGTGAAGGACCTGCACATTCCGTGGTGGCGCGGCGCACGGTACTTCATGTCGCAACTGGTGGACGGTGACTTGGCCTCCAATCAGCACGGGTGGCAGTGGACTGCCGGGTCGGGTACGGATGCTTCGCCTTTCTTCCGCGTCTTCAACCCGATCACGCAAGGGGAGAAGTTCGATCCCGACGGCACATACGTCCGTCGGTGGGTCCCCGAACTTCGCGATGTTCCCGGGAAGGCCGTCCACTCGTTGAAGGCGATGCGCCCAGTCGACTACCCGGACCCGATAGTCGATCACGCGCACGAGCGTGAGGAGGCCTTGCGCCGGTACGGCGAGATCAAAGGCTGAGTGCTCAGTGATCTGCGGGCGCTACGCGGACGCGGTTTCCGTCCAGATCTGAAATGACAAACGTCAGACCGAAGACATCTTCGTTGGGTTCTTCGACGACCTCGACTCCCTTGGCCACCCACTCGTCGTGGATCGCCCGAATTTCGTTGCTCCCGCCGTCGACCAAGATGCCGACTTCGAAATTGCGCGGTGTCGCGGGATCGAGGTCGCGGGACTTGCCGCTCCACAGTGCAAGGACCACACCGCCGCCGAGGTCGAAGGTCATGTACCGAGGGCTGAGGACCTCAGGCTTCGCGTCGAACAATTCGCCGTAGAACGCTGCTGCGGAGGCGGCATCGCTGACGTAGATCAGAAACTGGTTGGGTAGTCGCACTGTGGTTTTCCCTCTCCCGTTGATGTTCGGGCCACCGGCAACGGGGCGTGTGCCGGGTCGTGCGGGGCTGCGTTCAACAATCCCCGCGCGCCGGACGAATGTCCAAGAACAAGTGCGTCTGAGAGGCAGATGGATTACTTATGACGACTGCTGCAGTCACACCACACTGAGGTGGTACCCGACGCTCAGGTTCGGGTAGTAGCCGTCGATGTAGCTCGAGATGAAGTAGTGATCAGGGTCGGTGGTGCGAGTTCCGTCGGTGTCGAACTGCGGATAGTCGTTGGCCATGAAGACTGCTTGTCCGCCGTCGGGAGTGGAATAGACGACGTCGACCGTCAGGCCGCGCGGGTCCTGGTTGTATGCCGTGACGATCTCGGTCTCGTGAGGCGCGAGCGACTGGCGTGGGCTCTGCATCCACTGTCCGTAGGGGTTGTCGGCGCCTTCGAGATGAATTGTCTGTTCGGTGTCGTTGCTGATCGTCATCGTGATGCTGTTGCCGGTTGTGGGAAGGGTTCCGGCACTGGCGATTCCGCTCAATCCCAATGTGAGGGCGCCGGCGGCCAGAGCTGTGATTGCGGCAACTACGTAGCGTGGGTTCGTCATCGTCGGTGTCCTTTGTCCGGGTGAGCGTTCGGTTGGCTCTCTCGAAGACAACTATGTCGGAGCAGATCGATGTCGTATGTCCACTCCCCGGACCCTGTGCAGGCGGAACGGTGTGTCCACCGATCGGGGGACACCTACTCCGACACCGAGACGGCTTCGACCTTTCGCTCGCCGGTGACCAGCAGTCCGATCAGTGCGGCCGCCGCGAGCACCATGACGAGTGCGCCGTAGCCACGCGTCGTATCCACCAATCCGACCTTGCCGACCAGGTAGCCGGCCAGCAAGGCGGGAAGACTGTTGGCCAGATATGCGATGACGTAGACGGTGGACAACAAACCCGCGCGTTCGTGGTTCTCGGCCAGCGGCATGACGGTGAGGATAGTTCCTTGGAATCCTGCTCCGAAGCCGATACCTGCAACAGCCGTACCGACCAGAATCAATACGGCAGAGGATGTTTCAGCACCGATGAGTGTGACGGCCACCCCGAGCACCAAGGCGGTGGTTCCGATCAGCATCACGGTCCGGCCGCCGAGTTTGCGGAAGGTGAGTACTGCTGCCGCTCCGAATCCTGTCAGTGTTGCGACCATGATGGCACCGATGAGGGAGCTGTGAACGTCAAGTGCGTTGCGCGCCAATGCAGGTCCGAGTGAGAGGTAGAAACCTCCCAGTGCCCAGACCGCGATCAGGCACGGTGCGGTCAGGGCAATCATCGTGCGCGCCTGACGAGGAACGGCCAGTGTGGGGCGCAGGGACTGCCAGGCTCCGGGGCGTCCGCCCGAAGTCTCGGGAGCGGCCCATACTCCGAAGATCTCGAGAATGACAAGCACGAGAAGGACCAGGTAGACAGTGCTGGTGGGCCGGGGCAGGTGCTCGCTGATGAGGCTCGAACCCACTGCTCCGACTGCAAGCCCCATCGTCGGAGCGACGCTGTTGATGATCGATCCTCGGCCCGGAGTGCGTTCGAGGTCGATCAATGCCGAACCCAGAGCGCTGATTGCAGCGCCGGTGGCAACACCCTGTACGACCCGGGCGATGAGCAGGATGGTCAAACCGTCGGCCGAGGCGAACAGCGCGAGCGAGACTGCCTCGAGCGCGAGTGCTCCGAGCAGGACCGGGCGCCTGCCGATGTGATCGGACAGGGATCCGGCGGTCAGGAGCGTGGCGAGCAATGCGAGAGCGTAGATGCCGAACACGAGAGTCGACGCGAGCGAGGAGAATCCCCACAACTGTTGATAGTGCTCGTACAACGGTGTCGGGGTCGCGGATGCGCCCAGGAACGTGGCGATGATGACGGCGATGAGTGTGAAAGCGACGCCTCGCCCAAGGCGTGGGCGTGAAGTGCTCTCGGTCTGTGGTGAAACGGTCGTTGTCATTGTCGTAGCGCTTCCCGTGCGGGTGGTGAAGACTTCAAACGCAAATACTTTGCGTTTGGGACGCTACGCCTGGCCGTAGCCTAATGCAACATCTTTGCGTTAGTATTGGATTTATGAGTCCGTCCGCAGGTCCGCGCCCCGGTGGCCGTAGTGCGCGCATCCAACAGGCCGTGCATGCGTCGGCGCGCAAGTTGTTGGAACAGCGTGATCGAGCCGAGATCACGGTGCCGATGATCGCGACCGATGCGGGAGTGACCCCGTCGACCATCTATCGGCGGTGGGGTGACATCAACGAAGTCTTTGCCGACGTCTCGATCGAGAGATTGCGCCCGGACGCCGACCCGCGTGAAACGGGCTCGCTCCGAGGGGATCTGACGGTTTGGGCGCAGGAGTACCTCGAGGAGATGTCTGCGCCTGTCGGTCGTGCTTCGTTGCGTGACGTGTTGATGAGCGACGATCAGACGCATGCACCGGACGGTACGAAGAAGTTCAAGTGTGCCTTCTTCTGTCGGACGCAGATCGACGTGATCCTCGCGCGTTGGCCGGAAGCTGCCGGCGTGGATGGTGATTCGGTGGTCGACCATGTAGTGGCGCCGATCATCTACCGAATTCTGTTCGACCTCGAACCGGTCGTGCCGCAGCGAGTTGCGGAATTGGTGGATCAGACGCTTGCCCTCGCGGCGCGGGTCGTTGCCGAAGGCTGATCGCTACGTAGTCGGGCGTGGACGTGCATGTCGTGCCAGCCGTCGGCGTGCCTGGCGGAGCTTCGTCGAACACCTTCTTCGCTGAACCCTGCTTTGGTGGCGACTCGGCACGATCGTGGGTTGTGGATCGAGTGTGCGAGTTCCAATCGATGAAACCCTACTTCGCGGAATGCCCACTCGGACAGTGCGGTTACAGCCTGGGTGCACAGTCCGCGGCCGCGCGCCGCTGGGGTCACCCAATACGCGAGCTCGGCAGTGCCGTCCCACAAATTCACCCCCTTTGCTGCGATTCGACCGAGGAGTTCATTTGTCTCGGGAGCGGCGATCGCCCAATGGCATTCGGATTCGCTTGCCCACCCGTCTCTCCACTGGGTGAGCCAACCCCGTGCTTCGTCGATCGAGTCGGCGCGGCGGATGTGCCAACGCTGAATCGACGGATCGCGAAAGGCTTCCATGACGGCCGGTGCGTCGTCGCGGGTCCAGGGTCGGAGAATCGCGAAAGTCCCGACGTGGATCGAGGGTTGGTCCATTCCCCGGAGATATCCAGCGGCGATAGCGGGCGTGGTCAACTTGGGCACGTGAAGCATCATCGCCTACCCGCCTGATGGCGGGCAATGGCGTGAGCTTTCCGGTCATTATCCCTGCCACTCTTCGTTCAGGCGGCGCGCAGATTCCAGAGTTGCGATGGCCTCTTCGGTGTCAACTCGCGCGAGGACCAGTGCACTTACCGTGCAGGAGAGAAGGATTCGAGTGCGGTCTGAGAGCGTGGCGTCTGTCTCGGTTGGAAACGCGGCGTGTAATCCACTGTTGATCGCGTCGGCGAGTTCTCGGCGGTAAGCGCGGATCACTGCGGCCACCGCATCGTCGTGCGCGCCGAGTCCGGCAGCCGAATTGAGAAGTAGGCAACCGCGCCGAGGTGAGTCGGCGGTCATGGTGCCGATCGCGTGCGCAAGCGAGGAAAGGTAGTCGTCGACGGCGTCTGCCCCGGGAGTTGTCGTGAGGCTGCACAGACGTGGCCGGATGACATGTTCGAGGTACATCTGCACGGCGGCGTCGAACAATCCGCGCTTGTTGGTGAACGAGTTGTAGAGACTTGACCGACTCAGCCCCGTCGCGGATTCGAGGTCGCCGAGTGAGGCACCTTCGTATCCGCGTGCCCAGAAAACGTCCAAAGCGGCAGCGACCACGGCTGTTGTGTCGAATTCTTGTGATCTGCCCATCAAAGCCTCGCTCTTTCTGTATCGTTCGGTCCAGTATATATTGGATCGAACGATACAGAATTCACTCGAAGCAACAGGAGTTCACCGATGAACGTCGCCGGCTACATCTTCGCGGGACTGGCCGCAGCAGTGCACGTATACATTTTTGTCCTCGAATCGATTCTCTGGACGGCCCCGAAGACCCGCGCCACGTTCGGCGTGAAGTCCGAGGAAGAGGCGATCACCACGCAGCCGCTCGCCTTCAACCAGGGCTTTTACAACCTTTTCTTGGCGATCGTGTCGGCGGTCGGCATCGTGATTGCGGCGACCGGCTCCGCGTCGGTCGGAATTGCCCTCGTACTGGCAGGCACAGGATCGATGGTTGCCGCGGGGTTGGTGCTGATTCTCTCGTCTCCCGACAAAGCCCGCGCAGCCGTCGTGCAGATGCTTTTCCCAGCTATTGCCGTTGTTCTGCTGGTAATCCACCTGCTTTGAGTGGTCTCTATCCGCCGCCGAGCACCAGTGATTCGATCAACGCAAAAGCACCGTTGAGTGCTCCGCAATCGAAGGCTTCGGCCAGGGCGTAACCGATGACAAGTTCGTCGGTGCTCGGCGTGCTCGACCAGACTGCGTCGGTCTGTCTGGGATCGGATTCCTCGTTCTTGGAGAAGTGCCCGATCCGCAATCCGTCGCGGGTGAATGCACTGTTCGCGTCGTCGACTGGGGCGAAGTTCAAACTCACGCCGTAGACGAGTGCCGAGACAGAGTACGAGCGACGGGACAGAAACCCTTTGCCGACAGTGAGTTCGACTTCGTCGCCACCGACAGTGAAGAACAAGTCGGCGGCGGCGCGCGTTCCGATGGGTGTGCCTTCACGGCGCGGGGCATCGACTCGACGCGTCAACAGAGCGTGTGAGTTGCCGTTTCGGACGTCGACGACCCCCGTGTCGACATCGAACGAGATCTCGACTTTTCCGTGAATCGGGTCCATTACGGCGTATTTGACCGTCACTGTGCCTACCCCCTGTAAGTGTGAACTC
This sequence comes from Rhodococcus sp. IEGM 1302, assembly GCF_030056935.1. NCBI lineage: Bacteria > Bacillati > Actinomycetota > Actinomycetes > Mycobacteriales > Nocardiaceae > Rhodococcus > Rhodococcus sp. IEGM 1302. The sequence goes on from NZ_JASHKY010000008.1 coordinate 42,827, forward strand.
GGGTCCATAATACGTGGTGGGAGCGTTGTCCAGTATGCCCGAATCCAAAAAAATAGTGCCGAATGACGCGCGTTTGCGGCCAAATGCTTCTACGCTGGGTCTTGGGTTTGTTGCGCATCCCACAACGGTTTTTCCCACACCAGACGAGGAGCGCCTATGAGGTTGTCGACTACTTGTTCTGTTGCTACGAAGGCTTGATCAAGCCGGAATTGCCTCTGCCGGATGGTGCTCGAGACCCATCCGGCAGAGGCAATTCTGCATCAGTTCGGGCCTTCAGCCGCCGGCGAATTTTTCCGAGGTGCCGAGATCGATCGGCAACGCGATGCCGGTGATCCCGCGCCCGGCCGGCCCCACCAGATAGAACACCGCATCCGCAATCACTTCGGGGTCGACCCACGGGTGGGGCAGCAGATTCAGCTTCGACATGATCGGAGCGGTATCGGCGAGGACAGGATTCTCCAAGTCTGGACGGAACGCACGAACCATCGGTTCGTTGTCGATCATCGTCGTTCGCACATTGCCCGGGTGTACGGAGTTGACTCGGATGTCTGCCCAGCCGAGTTCGTTGGCCAGAGACTTCGCCAACCCCCGAACGGCGTGCTTGGACGCGGAGTAATGTGCAATCCCCGGCACGCCTCGAAGCCCGGCCATCGAGCTGATCAACACAATGGATCCACCTCGATTGCCGTTCATGATGTGCGGAATCGACACCTTGGTCGTCAACCAGACGCCGGTGACGTTGATGTCCATCAGCTCGCGGAACTCTTCGGCGCTCAGGTCCCAGGACAATTTCGCCGACGCCGCGATTCCCGCGTTGGCGATCACGATGTCCAGTCGGCCGAGTTTCTCGACTCCGGCGTCGACCGCTGATTTCAGGGCATCGAGGTCGCGAGTGTCCGCGACGGATGCGACGATACGCCGGCCCTGAGCTTCGACCAGGGCGACGGTCTGGGCGAGGTCGGCTTCGGTGGCCATGTCGTACCCCGCCGTTGCGACCGGCGCGCAGAGATCCACCGCGATGATGTCCGCGCCCTCGGACGCGAGCTTGACGGCATGCGCGCGCCCTTGACCACGCGCCGCTCCGGTGATGAATGCGACCTGACCGTCCAAATTGCCCATCGAACTTCCCCTGTCCGTGTGAATCGCCGAAACTGGAACGTGTTCATACTGCTACGTCCGGAGGCAGAGGGACAGGGGAATTCGCTGAATCCTTATCCGCGAAGGAGTTTGGACAACTCGTCCAATACGCTCGCGTCCTCGATGGTCGACGGGACCGTGTACTCCTCGTTGTCGGCGATCTGCCGCATGGTCTTGCGGAGGATCTTGCCGGAACGAGTCTTCGGTAGTGCGGCGACGACGGTGACGTCCCGGAACGTGGCGACGGCACCGATCTGGTCTCGCACCCGCGCGACCAGTTCCTGTCGGAGTGTTTCGGGATCGATGTCGACGCCGGACTTGAGCACGACATAACCGCTCGGCCGTTGCCCCTTGAGTTCGTCGTGAATGCCGATGACCGCGCATTCGGCGACAGCCGGGTGGCCGGCGACGACGGCCTCCATGCTTCCGGTCGAAAGGCGATGTCCGGCAACGTTGATCACGTCGTCACTTCGTCCGAGCACGAAGACGTAGTTGTCCTCGTCGATGTACCCGGAGTCGCCGGTGAGGTAATACCCTTCGAAAGTCGACAGGTAGGACTTCACGTACCGGTCCTCGTCACGCCACAGTCCGGCGAGTGTTCCGGGAGGAAGCGGCAGGCCGATCACGATGTTGCCCTCGGTGCCCGGACCCACGAGTTCGCCCTTGCCGTCGACGATTTCGACGCGGTATCCGGGGCAGGCGACGGTGGGTGAGCCCGCTTTGATCTCCATGGGTTCGAGGCCGCGCAGATTCGCGCAGATGGCCCAACCGGTTTCTGTCTGCCACCAGTGATCGACCACCGGGCGATCGAGAATCCGAGTAGCCCACTCGTAGGTGTCGGGATCCAAGCGCTCGCCGGCCGCGAAGAGTGTGTCGAGCGACGAGATGTCGTACTTGGCAAGCTCTTTTGCGTCCGGGTCGGCCTTGCGGACCGCGCGGATCGCTGTCGGAGCGGTGAAGAGTGCCGACACGTTGTATTCGGAAATGATGCGCCAGAACGCACCGGCGTCGGGGGTGCCGACGGGCTTGCCTTCGTACATGACCGTCGTGGCTCCGGCGAGCAACGGTCCGTAGACGATGTAGGAGTGGCCGACCACCCAGCCGACGTCGGAGGCGGTCCACCACACCTGTCCTGGGCTGATGTCGTACAGATTCTTCATGGTCCACGTCAGCGCAACGGCATGGCCACCGTTGTCCCGGACGACGCCCTTGGGCTTACCGGTCGTTCCCGAGGTGTAGAGGATGTAGAGCGGATCCGTCGCGGCGACCGACACCGGGTCGGCCGGGGTGGCGTCGGCGATCAGCTCGTCCCAGTCGAACCAGGCTGCGGCACTTGACTTGTAGTCGGAAGCTGCACCGGGAATCTGCTCGCGATTCTTCACGATCACGGTGTGCGCGGGAGTGGCGGACAGTTGCAGAGCCTTCTCGACCATCGGCAGGTACTCGATTGTTCGTCCGGGTTCGAGGCCGCCGGACGCCGTCACGAGCACCACTGGACCGGCGTCGTCGATACGGGTTGCGAGCTCCTTGGCCGCAAAGCCGCCGAACACCACCGAATGCACCGCGCCGATTCGCGCACACGCGAGCATCGCGATCGCAGCCTCGGGGATCATCGGCATGTAGATGATCACGCGGTCGCCCGCCACCACACCCTGATCTTTCAAGACGCCGGCGAAGAGTGAGACCTGCTCGAGCAATTCGGCGTAGGTGTACGTGGCCTTGGTGGGGACCATCGCGGAGTCGAAGATCAACGCGGTCTGATCGCCGCGGCCGTCGCGGACGTGCCGATCGAGGGCATTGAAACTGGTGTTGAGCGAAGCATCCGGGAACCAGCGATAGATCGGCGCGGCAGAATCGTCGAGAGCCTTCGTGGGGGCGACATCCCAGTCGACGGCCCGCGCAGCGTCGAGCCAGAACTTCTCCGGCTGATCCATGCTCTCGCGATATGCGTCGGCATACGTGGTGTGGGACGCCTGCTCGGAAGAGCTCATCGACGTGTGTCCTCTCGTGAACTTCGCTTACCGGTGACCTGAAACACCTTAGGTCACCGTCAGTGCGGTGCGCCTCAGTAGCGGTGCGGGTACCGTCCCTTTGCGCCGGGCGGGCCTGTCCCGTCGGCCAGTGGCGCGCAGGGGTGGGATAGGGCAGGGACTGAAAGGGGGGATCGATGTGACAGGTGCAGCGCAACGCGCAGGCTTCTGGGGAGTCCTCGCTCTGCGTGACTTCCGACTTCTGTGGACCGGCGACGCAGTCAGCGGTATCGGAAACGGTGTCACGACCGTCGTACTGCCGCTGATCGCGCTTCGCGAACTGGACGCGAGTAGCTTCCGGATCGGTGTGCTGGCATCGGCAGTGTGGTTGCCGTGGTTGATCGTCGGACTACCAGCCGGTGCCTGGATCGACCGGCTGCCTCGGCGCCCGATCATGATGATCGCGAACGCTGCGTGCGCGCTGTTCTTCGCGAGCATCGCGATCGCCGGCTTCCTGGAGGCGATGACATACGGCCACCTGCTCCTGGTCGCGCTGCTCACCGGTACAGCCACCGTCTTCTTCCAGGCGGCCTATCACTCGTATCTCCCCACGGTGCTCGCCGAAGCGGATCTTGTCGAAGGGAACTCGAAGATTCAGGGCGCCGAGGCCGCAACTCGGGTGATCGGCCCAAGCGTCGGTGGGCTGGTGGTTGCAACTGTCGGGCTCGCGGCCGGTCTGGTTGTCGACGCGTTCACGTTCGCCTTCTGCTTCGTATGCATCTGGCTGATTCGTGTGCAGGAGACCGTCCATCGCGGACAGAATCAGCGAGAACCGTTGCGACGCCAGATTGCGCTCGGACTGCGATTCGTCGCCGGTGATCCGTATCTGCGGTCGATCGTCGTCTACGGCACTCTGCTCAATTTCGGTCTCACCGGGTACTCCACGATCCAGATCGTGTTCCTGGAAAAGACGGTTGGCGTGGGGGAGTTCGGACTCGGGCTTCTCCTGGCGATTGCCGGGGTGGGCGGAATTGTCGGATCGATGATCGCGCGCCCGCTCGGCCGCAGATTCGGCACTGCCCGAAGCGTTCTCACCTGTCAGTTGGTGACGGGACCGTTCATCCTGTTAGCACCTCTGACGACGTACGGTGCCGGCCTGTTCTGGTTCTGCATCGGCGGCATGGTGATGGTTGCGGGCGTCGTGTCGTGCAACGTGGTGCTCGGCAGTTTCCGTCAAAGTTACTGTCCGCCGGACCGCCTCGGACGAGTGGTGGCAACGAGTATGTTCTTGCTGCACAGCAGCATTCCGCTCGGTGCGCTGACGGCAGGCTACCTCGGCGACGCAGTGGGACCGCGCGGGACGATGTGGATCATGGCCTGCCTGATCGCGCCGTGCGGATTGGTCCTGCTCTTCAGCCCGCTCCGCGGGATCCGCGATCTACCGAGTCGGCCTGCGGTCCCACTGCGGTAGAGGATTACTGCGGTAGAGCTGCGGCGGACTCTTCGCTTCGAATCGCGATGCGAAGTGTCGCGAGCATGAACAGTGACACTGCGAAACCGAAAAGCGCGCCGAACTGGTCCTGCGTGAACAGATAAACCTGCGTCACCAGGAGACTCACGATGAGGGATGCACGCAGGAGTCTCAGGGCTCGCAGGTACGGACCGCGGAAGAGGAACCACACTCCCAGAACCACAAGAACTCCGGTTGCGACGGTGGAGATCTGGACCACCAGGTCGGAGACGTCGTCGGCCTCGACGACGTTCTCGGAAACCAACGCGTAGATCACCTGGACAATCGCCAGAAGAGCCTGCAGTACGAACAGGGTCAGTACCAGTCGGCGGACGACCCGGTGCCGGAGCAGTTCCTCGGCACGGTGGAAGAACGCGTTGCGGCCACGAGTGATCTTCGATTCGATACCGCCGGTCGGCGGAGTCTGTGAATGCAGGCCGGCTTTGATCGAATCGACGAGGTCGGTGAGGCTGCGGTCTTCGACGCCGTCGAGTACGCGGAGGGCGTGGTTGTACTGGATCTCGTCGAGCTGACCGAGAGCGAGGTCCGAGAGCGCTCGCGCCCCGATGGCGAGCCGATGACGATCATTCATTCCGCGCCGAATCACCACCTCGCGCGCGGCAAGATAGAAGAGAACGAAGACGACGTACATGATCGCGATGGCAGGCTGGTAGAAGTAATCGACGTCGGCGGTGACGAATTTTCCGACCTCGTCAATGAAGAGACCGAACCCGATTCCGCCGACGAGCGTGGCCAGGTCACGCGTGCGAGAGCCTTCGGTGATGGCGGTCGCCACGATGGCTACGGCCATCAGCAATCCGCCCCAGAGAACGTGTGCGATGTGGAGGGCGCCGCCCCCGATCTGGGGATAGCCCGTTGCCGCCAGATATGCGCGGGTGATCAGCACGGTGGCGATGCCCGCGAACAGGAACAATTCGAAACGAGCGAGTGCCGCGCGGTCGTAACTGTGCGGCAGCGTCAGCGCATTCCGGTCCTTCGTCGTCATTGCGGAACTCCCAGGTTTCGATAGCGCGCGATACGGGAGGACTGGCGATCGGTGTCCGACTCTTCGGCAAGCACGAAGAGTTCGTGCGCTATCGCAGCCCCTACCCTCTTGGAGAATTCCACGGGTTCGTCGGCCGCGTCAGGCGTTTCGGGAATGATCGCGTCGATCACGCCGTCTCGAAGCAGATCCAACGAACGAATGCCCTGCGCTGCCGCCATCTCCGGTGCGTGACTGATGTCGCGATGGACGATCGCGCTTGCGCCTTCCGGCGGCAGGGGAGCGAGCCACCCGTTCTGTGCCGCGAGTACCCGATCGGCGGGCAGCAGCGCGAGCGCCCCGCCGCCTGTTCCCTGGCCGAGCAACACCGACACTGTCGGGGTCTTCAGCGTCACGAGGTCGGCGATGCAACGGGCGATCTCAGGGGCCAGTCCACGTTCTTCAGCTTCTTTGGACAGCGACGCGCCCAAAGTGTCGATCACGAGGACAAGCGGGAGTTGTAGTTCTTCGGCAAGTTTCATGCCCCGTCGCGCTTCCCTGAGCGCGGCCGGTCCCATCGTGGTGAGCGCGGATTGGCCACTGCGGTCTTGGCCGAGCAGGATGCACGGAAAGCCTCGGAAGCGGGCGAGCGAGAGCAAGATCGTCTTGTCGGTTTCACCCTGCCCGGTGCCGCTGAGCGGTACCTGTTCAGTTGCGGCATGGCGGAGCAACTGCCGGATGCCGGGTCGATCGGCCCGGCGCGAGAGCATCACCGACTGCCAGGCGGGAACATCGGGAATCTCGGGTGAGGGAATCGGGTCCGTGGCCGCCGGGGCCGGGGGATCGGTGAGCACGCACAACGCTCGGTTGACCAGCAGACGGAGGCGGTCGACGGGGACGACGCCGTCGATCACGCCGTTGCGATACAAGTTTTCGGACGTCTGGATACCGTCGGGAAACTTTTCGCCGTACAGCGATTCGTAGACACGGGGTCCGAGGAATCCCACCAGAGCACCGGGTTCCGCGACGGTGATGTGGCCGAGGGATCCCCACGAGGCAAAGACTCCGCCGGTGGTGGGATTGCGCAGGTAAACCAGGTAGGGCAGGTGTGCCGCTTTGTGAACAGCCACTGCCGCAGCGATCTTCACCATCTGAACGAAGGCGACGGTGCCCTCCTGCATCCGCGTTCCGCCGGAGGTGGGCGAGGCGAGCAGCGGGAGTTGTTCTGCCGTAGCACGTTCGACGGCGGTCACGATCCGCTCGGCCGCGGCGACTCCGATGGAACCGGCGAGAAAGCTGAATTCACAGGCAATTACCGCGACCCGACGGCCCCGAACCGTACCCACACCGGTGACGACGGACTCGTCAACTCCGCTCTTCTCGCGGGCCTTCGCCAGGTCTTCCGCGTATTTCGCGCCAGGTCCGACGTCGACGGGCGGGGAGTCCCAAGAGACGAAGCTCTCGGGATCGAGTACCGCAGTGAGTAGTTCTTCGGCCGAGATTCGCACAACGTCCTCCAAGTAAGCAGCACCCCGTCCAGGATGAACCTACCTGGACGGGGTGCTGCCGGGATCGTGTGGCGTCAGTTGTGTGCCGGATAAATCAGCGTCCGAACGCCTCTTTCCACGAAACGACCTTGCCGATGCGAAGGATGGAGCGCTGGTAGATCTTTGCCGCGATCATCGACAGCGCAGCGGTCACCACCAGCATCAGCAGAATCGTTCCCACGATCTGGAACGGAGAAGCAACACCGGCGGAAATGCGCAGGGGCATGAGGATTGCCGAGAACGGCGGAATCCAACTCAACACGTTGCTCAGGGTTCCTTCTGGATTGCTCACCGAAACGAAAGCCACGCTGACCATTGCCATGACGAGCAGCGCGAGAGGCATCGCGGTGGCGTTGACGTCCTCCTGTCGCGAGACCATGGACCCGGCCGCGGCGTACAGCACGGCGAAGAAGAGGAAGCCGAGAATGAACCACCCGAGAGTGCCGAACAGAACGCCGATTGCGGTGCCCGTCACGGTCAGGACGCCCGTCGCCAGTCCGGTGGCGACGCCCGCGACGGCATAGGCAGCCATCTGCATCAGGCCGACAGCACCGATTCCGAGAACCTTGCCCCACAACAACTGCAGTGGACGGAGAGTGGAGAGCAGCAACTCGACGACACGGCTGGACTTCTCCTCGACGACGCCCATCGCCACGTACGTTCCGAACAACAGGATCTGCATGTACAGGAGCACCACAGCAGCGATCGACATCGCTATACGTTGGCCCTGTTCGGGATCCGGGGGATCGATGGCATCGATGGTGACCACTGCGGTGGACGTGGCTTCGGCGAGCTGAGCCGGGTCGATCCCCGCAGCGGAAAGCGCATTCGATTGTGCCTGCTGTACAACTGAACTCTCGATGACGGCCCGCAGATTCGTGGCTACTTCCTTCTTGGTCACGACAGTGACGCCGCCGCCCGATCCAGCGATCACGGCCACGTCGAGGTCGCCGTCCTTGACTTGATCACGCGCGGTGCCGTCGTCGGAAACCTCCGTTACCGTCACCGGATTTCCGAGGGTGTCGCCGATGGACACCATCGTGGCACTGAGTGATTGGTTGCCGACCAAGCCGATCTTCGACTTGTCCTCGTCGCCGCCGGAGAAGAGCGAGAAGGCGATGATGCCGCCGATGATCGCGACCAGAATGATGACGTTGCTGATCACAAAACTCTTCTTCGAGATCTGCGTCATGAATTCGCGTCGGGCGACCAGCCCGATGGCTCGACCTCCGCTCAACTGGTTGCTCATGCGGCTACTACCTCTCGGAACAGATCGGTCAGTGACGGACGTCGTAGCGTGAACTCGTGCACCGGTCCGGTTTTCAATGCTGCGTGCAGGATCTGCTGATCGTCGGCCGTGCCGTCGACGCTCAGGAGCGTTCGGCCGTCGAGGTGGCTCAGTGTGGTGACACCGATCAGATGGTGTGCCCAACCGACCGGCGCGTCAGGGGCGAAGACTTCGATTCGGCCGTCGCCCTTGCCTCGTAGCTCGTCGACGGTTCCGATCTCTCGCATGCTGCCGCGGCTGATGATGCCCACGCGATCGCACAGGCGCTCCACCAGATCCAGCTGATGGCTGGAGAAGATTACGGGAACGCCGGTGCGAGCCTTCTCGACCAGCACGTCACTCATGACATCGACTGCTACGGGGTCGAGGCCCGAAAACGGTTCGTCCAGAACGAGTACCGATGGGTCGTGAACCAGCGCCGCCGCGAGCTGCACACGTTGCTGATTACCGAGGGACAGGGAATCGACGGTGTCCTTGACGCGTTCGGCGATGCCCAGACGTTCGGTCCACCGCTCAGTGGCCGCGTGCGCGTCGGCCTTCGACAGTCCGTGTAGCTCGGCCAGATAGGAAAGTTGCGCTCCCACCTTCATCTTGGGGTAGAGGCCGCGTTCCTCCGGCATGTATCCGATAGTGCGACGCACGTCGAGGTCGACGGGTTTGCCGCCGAGGCGAACTTCTCCCGAATCTGCTCCGAGCACACCCAGCGCAATGCGCATCGTGGTCGTCTTGCCGGCGCCGTTGCTGCCGACGAATCCGAAGATCTCGCCTGGGCGCACTTCGAAACTCAGGTTGTCGAGTGCGACGACGTCGCCGTAGCGTTTCGAGATGCCGTCGATCGTGAGGGTGGCTGACATGGGTCCTTCCCATCGGTCGAGTGGTGCGCTTCGGTAATACGGGTCAGAGATCGAACTCTTCCGAATCAATCGGATCCGGGTCTGGATTGGTCCACGAGAGAATCATCGCGGGCGTGCACGCGCCGATCAGCATTGCAGTCAGTGCCAATAAACCTCCCGTGTAAGGCAGCCTCTCTACATTCCACTGCACCGACGAGGTGAAAATGAGGAAAATGGCGACAATGAAGACCAACGTTTGGGTCACGCTGAGCCCGACGGAGCGAGCGTCGTTGCGTTGCTGGATCTCCCATTCGTCCAACGCCTGCCGCGGAGCATCCCCTTGCCGGCCCGACACGATTTGAAGTGAGGACCACGTCGGCAGGAACAGCAGGGTGAGGACCGGCCATGCCACGGCGAAGAGCGGATTGAACAGGCATGCTGTGCTGACGGCAACCATCGTGGTGAACAGGACCGCCAGGGCGACGACGAGTACGCGCCGACGTCGACGGGTTCGCCAATTCGGGAGCCAATGTCGGAACGTCTCCTCGTTCTGCAGGAACCGCCGAGTGCGGTGGGCCTGGTAGCGGTCGATCAGATTTGATTCAGGCACTTGGCTTTTCACTCCCCTCGGTAGTGCGGTCAGATCGGTAGACCTCCGTCGACGGTGCATTCCGGTAGACCTCCGTCGACAGCGGCCCGAACTCCGTCCGGGAGAACACCGCCTCCACCGGGAGGTCGAACACCCAGCAGATTCGGAATGCAAGATCCAGGCTGGGGTAGTGGTCACCGCGTTCGAGTGCCCCCACCGTCTGCGGATTCACGTCGACGAGTTGCGCAAGCTGTGCCCGGCTCATCTTCCGCTCGGCGCGAAGCACTCCGATGCGATTGAAGATGGGGAGCGCGTCTCCCCGCCGGACTGGGCTCATGCATCAAAGTGTTGTAAAAACCCAACAGTTTGTCAACACGAACCGCGATTGTTCCGCTTCTGGGGCGTGCCGGCGGATAAGGTTCGGGCAACGGAAGGGGCTTGGCATAGTGGTCGAACAGTTGGTGCTCGAAGAGTCCGGCCTGGTCGTGCAGGTGCGCGAGGATGGTAGCTACTGCGTGGGACCGCAAGGGCGCGAAGCGGTCTGGCGCGATCCGATGGAGAAGGGTGCAGTCATCGGTATCGGGCAGCACACTCCGGGGGATGTGGAAGGCGAATCGTGGTGGGTCGTGTACGGCCAGTCGGACATCGGGGCGGACGTCACCGTTCGACTCGAGGACGGGTCGCACGTGCCGGTTTCGCGCCTCGGTGAGATCTTCGCCAGTGAATGGGTGAGTACCCCGCAGCAGGCGTTGCTGTACCGGTCCGATCGCCCGGTGGAGTCGCAGCCCACTAAACTGTCTGTGCTGTTCGCCAGGCCGAAGTTCATGCCCAAGGCGGCGTTTCCGGAGAATGATCGCTTGTAGTTGAAGCGAGCTGCCGTCGGGAGGCTGGCAGCCATTTTCTCGAAACATTACGGTACGTACTGTACTGTTTTGGAATGACAACTTGGCCGAACGACCTCGCAGTAGTGCAAGTGCGCGTAGCGCGACCCACCGACAGGCTCGACGACGTGATTGCGTTCTATCGCGACTGTCTGGGATTGCCAGAGCTCTACCGGTTCTCCGGTCATGCCGGGTACGACGGAATCATGCTGGGTCTGCCGGATTCGAACTATCACCTCGAATTCACGACCCACGAAGACGGAAGCCCGTGCCCGGCGCCGACGCAGGACAACCTGTTGGTGCTCTACTTCGCCGGCGAGTCGGCGATGTACGAGGTAGTTCAGAGGTTGGGGGAAGCAGGGCACGAACCCGTTGGCGCCGAGAATCCGTACTGGGAGGAGAATGCGGGGATGACTTTCGAAGATCCCGACGGCTGGCGTCTGGTGCTCATGCCGCGGCCGGTGCTGTAGATGGTGCGCGCCCGCGACGAGCGGATCGACGACGCCGTTCTGGCGGCAACCCTGGAGTTGTTGGGGAAGAACGGATATGCGGAGCTGTCGATTGGTTCGGTGGCGACGAGAGCGGGCGTGCATCGACCCGCCATCTACCGGAGATGGCCGTCGAAGCGGCATCTGGTGGTGGACGTCGTCGTGGCGCACATCGGCACTGATCCAACGCCGGACACCGGCGATCTCAGGGCAGACCTGGTCGCCGGCATCACGACATTGGTTGTGGGGCTGAGCGAAACGGTAGTCGGGCGGATCCTGCCCGCGTTGGTCGCGGATCTGGCGGCGGACCCGGAATTGGCGCGGGATTTCCAGTCGGCATTCTTTCAGCCTCGACGCGATTCCACTGCGGCAGTGCTGGAATCGGCGCGCCTACGCGGCGACATACGGAGCGACTTCGACCTGGACTTCGTCCTGGACGCGCTGGCGTCGCCGATCTATTACCGAGCGTTGTTCCGTCACTTACCGCTGGACGCGCTCCTGGCCGAGCAGTCCGTCGATTCTGTGCTGCTGACGTTGACTCCCCACGAAAATTCTTGAAGCCGTTTCGATTCAGTTCAATTCGACTGGATCAGGCCCGACACGGCTGTCGGTGTTCAGCGCTGCGATGGCCGCTGACTCGTCGGCATCGAGTGCGAAGTCGAAGATTGCGGCGTTGTCGCGCATGCGTGCAGGCGTGACCGACTTCGACAGAACGGTGTGACCCTGTTCGAGATGCCAGCGCAGAATTATCTGTGCCGGGCTCTTGCCGTGTGCTGCAGCAATTTTCCCGATGGCCGGGTCGTCGAGGATGGTTCCTTGTCCCAATGGGCTCCAAGCCTCGATTTCGATGCTGCGACTCTGGGCGTACTCCCGAGAAGTGTGCTGTTGCAGTCTGGGGTGCAATTCGATCTGGTTGACGGCCGGGGTGGTCGCGCTGTGCTGGGCCAGCAGTTCGAGGTGCTCGGGCAGGAAGTTGGACACGCCGATCGCACGGGTGCGGCCGGAGGCGAGAATTTGCTCGAATGCCGCCCAGGTCTCGACGAACAGGCCCTTTGCCGGCGCGGGCCAGTGAATCAGATAGAGGTCGACGTAGTCGAGTCCGAGCTTGTCGAGGCTGGTGTCGAAAGCGGCGAGTGTTCGGTCGTGGCCCTGATCGTCATTCCACAGCTTGGTGGTGACGAACAGCTCTGACCTAGGGATATCCGAACCTGCGATGGCGCGGCCGACCCCGGCTTCATTTCCGTAGATCGCGGCCGTGTCGATGTGGCGGTAGCCGATCTCGAGAGCTGCGGCAGTGACCTCTTCGGTCTGTGCGTCCGGTACCTGGAAAACGCCGTACCCGAGTTGCGGGATGGTGATCGGCTCGCCGGTGGTTCCGTGAGTCAGTGTGCGGTCGGGGATCGACAACATTGAAGAGTGCCTTTCGGGACTGGGATGTGGCAGCTCGACGGGGGATCATGTCATCCGCGGGCCACCTATGCCGCGCATGCAACTATTGCGTGCGCCTGATAAATAGTTGCACACGCGGGTTGTCTGCGCAAGCAGAGTCGATCGGCTACTCCTCGAAGAGCTGTCCGTTCTCCATTCTCCACCGGCGCGTGCTTCGGGTGGACTGCAGCATGCGTCGATCGTGAGTGACCAGAAGGAGGGTTCCCTCGAACGACTCCATTGCCTGCTCGAGCTGTTCGATCGCCGGAAGGTCGAGATGGTTCGTCGGCTCGTCCAGTACCAGTAGGTTCACGCCGCGAGCCTGGAGCAAAGCAAGTGCAGCCCTTGTTCTCTCGCCGGGGGACAGGGAAGCGGCAGATCTGAGTACGTGGTGTCCGCGCAGGCCGAACTTGGCGAGGAGAGTGCGGACATCGGCATCGGGCCAGTCCGGAACCTGCGCACCGAAGGCCTCCACGACTGGTTGATCACCTTCGAACAATCCACGCGCCTGATCGATCTCACCGATCGCGACACCGGAACCCAGCGACGCGATGCCCTCGTCCGGGACGAGTTTGCCGAGCAGGACGTTCAGGAGGGTGGTCTTGCCTGCCCCGTTCGCGCCCGTGACGAGAATCCGATCGCCCCAGTCGATCTGCGTCGTGACCGGACCGAACGTGAACTGACCGCGAGTTACCTTGGCGCCGTTCGTGGTTGCGACAACGGAACCGGACCGCGGCGCCGCCGCGATCTCCATGCGAAGTTCCCACTCCTTGCGCGGTTCCTCGACGACTTCGAGTCGCTCGATGCGGCGTTGAGTCTGGCGGGCCTTCGCGGCTTGCTTCTCCGTCGACTCGGTCCGCAATCCGCGTCCGATCTTGTCGTTGTCCTTGGCTTTACGACGCGCGTTGCGGACGCCGTGTTCCATCCAGTTGCGCTGCATCTGTGCGCGATCTTCGAGATCGGAGCGGGTGCCTGCGTATTCCTCGAACGCCTCGCGTGCGTGCTGGCGGGCGATCTCGCGTTCGGCGAGGTACGACTCGTAGCCGCCGTCGTACACGGCGATGTCCTGTTGTGCCAGATCGAGTTCCACGATTCCGGTGACGGTGCGCGAGAGGAACTCGCGATCGTGGCTCACGACAACCAGTGCTGCGCGCGTCTCGGCGACAAATCGCTCCAACTGCTCGAGACCGCGTAGGTCGAGATCGTTGGTGGGCTCGTCCAACAAGAGAATGTCGTAGCGCGAAAGCAACAGTGACGCGAGGCCGGCGCGCGCGGCCTGACCGCCGGACAATGCCGTCATATGTGCATCGAGTGGAACTCCGAGACCGAGTTCTTCGACCACCTTCTCGGCGCGCTCGAGCAGGTCGGCGCCGCCGAGAGCGAGCCAGCGTTCCAGTGCCGGGGAGTACAGATCCTCTTCGGCTTCGGCCAGGGTTTCGGCTGCGGCGTTCATGACTTCCTCGGCGTGGGCGACGCCGGTGCGGCGGCCGAGGAACTCGAGGACGGTCTCACCCTCGATGCGATCGGGTTCCTGCGCGAGGTAACCGACCGCAGCATCCGGCGGGCTGAGGATGATCGAACCTTCGACGTCGGCGGTTCCGATTCCGGCCAGTGCGGTGAGAAGCGTCGACTTGCCGGCGCCGTTCGCGCCGACGAGGCCGATGACGTCGCCGGGGGCAACGGTGAGGTCGAGGTCGGAGAACAGGGTGCGTTCTCCCCGGGAAGCAGAGAGGCCGCTGATGCGCAGTGTTGCAGTCACCTGAGAAGTATCCCCGGTGCTGTGCGCCTTTATTAACCGCGGGCGGTTAATAAAGGCGCACAGCAGTCAGCCACGGACCAGGTGATACCAGCACGGATGTGCCGCACGGACCGGAAGTGGCGATTCACTCACGTCCGCGGCCATGCTCGAGGCCATCGACCAACCGTCGAATGCTCGCATGACGTCCTCCTCCGAGACGCCGTGTGGCATCGGCCAACGGTGCCCCGGTCCGAATGCGAACATCACCATGGACGCCCCGGGTGCGGTGATCGCGTTTACGGATCTCCCGTAGTCCCGCCGTTGATGATCGGTGAGCCCGTGAAAACAGCCGATGTCGAGCACCAGCATGTGCCCGCCGTCGACGGCAATGTGCAGGTCTGCCGCGTCCTCGTGGAGGAACCGGACGTCGACGTGTGCTTCACGCGCGTGTATGCGCGCTTTGTCCAGCGGTTCCTGTTCGGCGTCGACGCCGGTGACGTGCCACCCGCGTTGCGCCAGCTCGATGGAATGGCGTCCGGTGCCGCAACCGATATCGAGTGCACGGCCACCTTCCGGGACGGGAATCGCATCCAGAAGGCCGGACAGTTGAGCGTCGAACCCGTGCCCGGTGTGCTCCCACGGAGTGACGCCGACCTTGTAGGCGAGACGATATCCGAGATTCATCGCTCTCTCTTTTCTCGAGGCGATTCGATTACTTGTATTCCAAGGTAGACCGGCATTTCGGGTGCGACAAGGGTGCGAAGAGGAGGTTCGGTGGGGAATGCCTCCTGGCACCCGTGCGTTGGATCCACATATGACCGAGACCAACGATGTGACCTCTGTACCGACCATTGTTCTGAACGACGGTAAGACGATCCCCGCACTCGGATTCGGTGTGTTCCAGGTTCCGGACGACGAGACGCAGGAAGCCGTCTCCACAGCCCTGAAGACCGGCTACCGCAGTATCGACACCGCCAAGATCTATGGCAACGAGGTGGGCGTCGGCCGCGCGATCGCCGAATCCGGCATCGCCCGCGAAGACCTCTACATCACGACAAAACTGTGGAACGACGACCAAGGCTACGACTCGACGCTTGCGGCATTCGACGCGAGCCTCGACAAGTTGGGTCTCGAGTACCTCGACCTGTACCTGATCCACTGGCCGGTTCCGTCCAAGGACCTGTACGTCGAGACGTTCAAGGCATTCCAGAAGCTCAAGGCCGACGGACGGGTTCGATCCATCGGCGTCTCCAACTTCACCATCGAGAACCTCGAGCGCGTCATCGGCGAAACCGGTGAGGTGCCGGTCCTCAATCAGATCGAGCTTCACCCCAAGTTCAACCAGGCAGAACTGCGCGCCTTTCACACCGGCAAGGGAATCGCGACGGAAGCGTGGAGCCCGCTCGGACAGGGAACCGTTCTCGGCGACCCCGTCATCACCGCTATCGCCGACGCTCATAGCGTCACCGCGGCTCAGGTGATCATTCGCTGGCACCTGCAGATCGGAAACGTGGTGATTCCGAAGTCGGTGACCCCCGAACGTATCGCCGCCAACTTCGATGTCTTCGGATTCGAACTGACACCGGAACAGATCAACGCAATCGGTGCTCTCGACGACCCGGCCGGCCGCATCGGCCCCGACCCGGTCACGCTCGGCAGCTAGTACTTCCGGCAGACCCACAAACGGCACTCCCACAATTGCGGGAGTGCCGTTTTGTCGTGCGAGGTCAGTTCAGGTGTGTGCGATGTTCTGCGGTGAATGCGATGTGCTCGTCCGCGCGTCCGGTGCGGAGCTTCTCGACCCACTCGGGATCGGCGAGCAGCGCGCGCCCGATGGCAACCATGTCGAATTCACCCCTCTCGTACTGAGCTTCGAGACGCTCCAGTCCGGTGACAGCAGATGCAGCTTCGCCGGTGAATGCCGTCGTGAACACGGAATCGAGTCCGACCGAACCGACGGTGATGGTCGGCAACCCGGTCAGCTTCTTCGTCCAACCGGCGAGGCCGAGTGTGCCGTCTTCACCGTCGAGTTCAGCGAATGCCGGTTCCCAATGACGCCTCGTGGACGGATGCAGAACGTCGACGCCGGCGTCGACCAGGGGAGTGAGGATGCGGCCGAGTTCTGCCGGGCTCTGGGCGATACGAGCGTCGTAATGGCCGGACTTCCACTGCGAGAATCGGTAGACGATCGCGAACTCGTCCCCGACGGCCTCTCGGATTGCGGCGACGACCTCGGCCGGGAAACGGGTGCGGGCCTCGAGTGATCCGCCGTATCCGTCGGTTCGGACATTGGTTCCCGCCCAGAGAAATTCGTCGAGCAGGTAGCCATGTGCTCCGTGCAACTCGAGACCGTCGAAGCCGGTGTTCTTCGCGTTGAGTGCGGCGTCGACCCACGATTGCTTCAAGTCGTCGAGGTCAGAGGTGGTGAATTCTCGTCCCAGGCGGGTGCCGTCCAGTGCCAGGCCGGAGGGGCTGACGGTTTCGACCTCGGGGTTCAGGCGCGAGTTCTCGCCGCGTTCGACTCCGAGGTGCCACAGCTGAGGAATGATCGATCCGCCTTCGGCGTGGACGGCGTCGACAACCGACTTCCAGCCACCCAGGCTCGAATCGCCGTAGATGCGCGGTACGCGGGTGTGCGGGCCGGCTGCCGGGTCCGGGATGTACGTGCCTTCGGTGATGATCAAGCCGACACCACCTGCTGCGCGACGACGGTAGTACTCGGCTACGTCGGCGCCGGGGATTCCGTCCGGCGAGAAGGCGCGCGTCATCGGGGCCATGGCGAAACGGTTACGCAACGAGAGTGATTTGACCTCGAAAGGCTCGAAGAGGCCGCGCAACGCGGAGGCCTCGGGTGCTGTCGATGTGTCGGGAAGAGTCACGGGTTTGTTCAACGCGGCGGACCCTCGACCTATTCCGCCGCCTGACTTTATCTCACCGAAATCTGCAAAAGGTTGCGTACGTTCGGTTTTCGATAGATGCTCACGTCGACCACACTTAGTTTGTGCATTAACTATTAACATGCGATATGGTCGTGCGGAAAGTTCTTGAGGCGGTATCGAGCACGAAAGAGGACGCGCGAGCATGACGACAACGGTGCCGGACGAGCGGACCGGAGAGTTGGAGCCGATTCCGGAGCGGCCGTACCCGAAGCGCCGTGATCCCAAGGGGTCGTGGATGTTCGACATGATCAAGACCACCGATCACAAGAAGATCGGGATCATGTACATGATCACGGCTTTCGTGTTCTTCCTGATCGGCGGCCTGATGGCCCTGTTCATGCGTGCGGAACTGGCTGTCCCCGGGATGCAGTTCCTCTCGAACGAGCAGTTCAACCAGTTGTTCACCATGCACGGCACGATCATGTTGCTGCTGTACGCGACGCCCGTCGTTTTCGGCTTCGCGAACTACATACTTCCGCTGCAGATCGGTGCCCCGGACGTGGCGTTCCCGCGTCTGAACGCATTCGGGTTCTGGCTCTTCACTTTTGGTGGTCTCATCGTTCTCGGCGGATTCCTCACGCCGGGCGGCGCTGCCGACTTCGGTTGGACCGCGTACACCCCGTTGTCGGGTGCGGTGCACAGTCCCGGCGTCGGCGCCGACCTGTGGGTCTTCGGTCTGACGGTCGGTGGCCTCGGCACCATTCTCGGTGCGGTCAACATGATCACCACCGTGATCTGCCTGCGCGCACCAGGTATGACGATGTTTCGGATGTCCATCTTCACGTGGAACATCTTCATCACCAGCATTCTGATCTTGATGGCGTTCCCGTTGCTGACCGCTGCGTTCATGGGTCTGTTCGTCGACCGTCACCTCGGTGGACACATCTTCGACCCTGCGTCGGGTGGAGTTCTGTTGTGGCAGCACCTGTTCTGGTTCTTCGGTCACCCCGAGGTGTACATCATCGCGCTGCCGTTCTTCGGCATCGTCTCGGAGATCTTCCCGGTCTTCAGCCGTAAGCCGATCTTCGGGTACACCGGATTGGTCTATGCGACACTGGCGATTTCAGCTCTGTCGATCGCGGTGTGGGCTCACCACATGTACGCGACGGGTGCTGTTCTCCTGCCGTACTTCTCGTTCATGACGTTCCTGATCGCCGTGCCGACAGGTGTGAAGATCTTCAACTGGATCGGCACGATGTGGAAGGGGCAGTTGACCTTCGAGTCGCCGATGCTGTTCTCGGTCGGCTTCCTGATCACCTTCCTCTTCGGTGGTCTGTCGGGTGTCATTCTCGCGAGCCCGCCGATCGACTTCCATGTCACCGACACGTATTTTGTCGTCGCCCACTTCCACTACGTGGTCTTCGGTACGGTCGTGTTCGCCACGTACGCCGGTATCTACTTCTGGTTCCCGAAGATGACCGGTCGCATGATGGACGAGCGTCTCGGCAAGTGGCACTTCTGGACCACGTTCGTCGGTTTCCACGGCACGTTCCTCGTTCAGCACTGGCTCGGCGGCGAGGGGATGCCGCGTCGCTATGCCGACTACCTGCCCTCGGACGGGTTCACGGTGCTGAACTCGGTGTCCACGATCTTTGCCTTCGTGCTCGGTGCCTCGACGCTTCCGTTCATCTGGAACGTTTTCAAGAGCTACCGCTACGGCGAAGTTGTCACCGTCGACGATCCGTGGGGTTACGGAAACTCGCTGGAGTGGGCAACCACCTGCCCGCCGCCGCGTCACAACTTCACCGAGTTGCCGCGCATCCGCAGTGAGCGCCCGGCGTTCGAGCTGCACTACCCGCACATGGTGGAGCGAATGAGGGCGGAAGCGCACGTGGGTCTCACCGGGCAACCCACGTCGACGTTGGAGAAGAGTGACGATCATCGCCAGATTGATTAGTGCAATAATAGTTGCTGCACTAATTAATCTGATAACATCGGATTCATGACGACGAAGGCTCCGCAGACGCAGATGGATGATCCGCTGGCTCTCGACCGGCAGGTGTGCTTTGCACTTGCGGTCGCGAACCGGGCGGTGCTGTCCGTCTACCGGCCACTGCTCGAGCCGATGGGCCTCACGCATCCCCAGTACCTGGTGATGCTGGCACTGTGGGGAAAGTCGCCGATGGCGGTCAAGGAAATCGGGCAGGCACTGCAACTCGATTCGCCGACGCTGTCGCCGCTCCTCAAGCGACTCGAGGCGTCCGGGCTGATCACGCGAACCCGTAGCCGCGCCGACGAACGGCAACTGGACGTGGACCTCACCGAAGCCGGTGTGGCACTGCGCGCGGAGGCGGAGAAGATCCCGCCGGCGGTTGTCGCGAAGCTCGGCGTCAGCCTCGCCGAACTCGAAGAACTCCACAATGTTCTGACGCGGGTCAACGAGGCCGCGCTCCGCGCCGGAGCCTTGGACCAATGAGAGAAATGTGATGACTGCATCCGAAAGAAACGTGATGACTGCGTCAGTACCGTCGATGCGTACCGAACAGGTGACTTCCGTGACTTCCAAAAAGCAACGTACGAGCCCGAATCCTCTTCAGTGGTTGGGTTATTCAGTGGGGCGCAAACTGCCCGATTCGATGCAGGACTGGGTACGAAACGACCTGATCGGTGACTGGGCCGTGCCGCGTCACCTGATCCGAAGCATGGTGCCGTTCATTCCAGTGTTCGCGGCCTTCATGCTCTTCCCCGGACCGTGGGCCCTGCGGGCATCGATGGTGCTGCTCGGAGTGCTTCTGGCACTGTTCTATTCGGTCTCCTACATGGCTCAGAACAGGTCGCGCCGCCTCGAGCGTCACGGTTTGCCTTCCGACCTCGAGAACCCGAAGAAGATCTCGCGCCACGACGCCGAGAAGGCCGCCTACGAGAAGTTGCACGGCGGCCCCGCGACGTAGACACCTCGGTCACATGCCGTGGAGGGTGCTGCCGCCGTTCATCTCACAGACGCGTTGCTCCACGGTCGCCGAGAAGCCCCCTTCTGGCTCGGTCGAACGAAGAGCCGATTCGACATTTTGCTCGACCAGATATCCGTTGATCGCGATTGCCGCGGTCGAACCTGCCGCCGCAGCATTGATTACCTGAGCGCGAGGGTCGACGACGTTGCCGGCGCCCCAGACGCCCGGAACGCTGGTGGCGCCGGAACGATCGACAGCCACGAATCCCGTGGGGCTGGTTTTGCAGCCGAGTCGCGTCAGATGTGCGTCGTTCGGAACGAAACGTGGCGCAACGAACAATGCTGAGCGAGGGACCAACTGGCCGTTGTCGAGTTCGACGGCCCTCAGTTCGCCTCTCTCACCGATCAATCCAGATACCGATCCGTCGGCAACCGTCACCCCACGCGCAGCCAGTCGCGCGCGTTCGTCGGGGGTGAGCGAGATCTTGTGGGGGAAGAACGTCACATCCGACGACCACTGTCGGAGTAGAAGCGCCTGGTGAAGTGACATCTCCCGAGCGTCTGCGCCGAGAATGCCGATCGGTTGGTCGCTGATCTCGTACGCATGGCAGTACGGGCAATGGAGCACGCTTTGTCCCCAAAGCTCCTGGATGCCTGGTATTTCCGGGAGTGAATCCCGTAGACCGGTGGCAACCAGCACAGTACGAGTTTCGAGCGTCGTGCCTCCTGAAAGTTCGACGACAAAGCCGGGTTCGATACCGCGCCAGGAGATGTCGACTACGTCATCTTGTGTCAATTCCACTCCGTACGTCTGCAATTCGCTGCGTCCGACGGCGAGCAACTCACGTGGCGCCATGCCGTCGCGCGAGAGGAAGCCGTGCATGTGTGCTGCCGGTGCGTTGCGCGGTTTGCCGGAATCGATGACGGCGACCGAGCGCCGAGCACGACCCAACACCAGGGCTGCGCTGAGTCCGGCGGCGCCACCGCCGACGATCACGGCGTCGAGGATCTCAGTTTCAGTGTGTGTTCGCATGAGCACAGATTGCTCGCGGAGGGGGTTCTTCAGCAACTAATGTTGCCATTTCTGGGAATCGCCGTCAGACTCGGCACCATGAATGTCAACGGTCCGCACATCGATGCCGCCATCTCGCAGATCGGCGCGCGCCTCAAACGCATTCGTACACAGAGGAACGTCACACTCACAGCGCTGTCCGAGTCCACCGGTATTTCGAAGAGCACCCTGTCGAGGCTCGAAGCGGGGGAGCGTCGCCCGAGCTTGGAGTTGCTGCTTCCGATCGCGCTTGCCCACCAAGTGCCGTTGGACCAACTGGTGGCGGCACCGCAGGTCGCCGATCCACGCATCCAGAGTGCGCCTCGAAGCGTCAGTGGGCGAACGGTATTGCCGCTGACTCGGCAACCGGGTGGGTTGCAGGCATTCAAGATGACCATCCCGGCAAGCCAGACGGAACCGGATCCCCAAGTGCACGACGGCTACGAATGGCTGTACGTGTTGTCGGGGAGGTTGCGGTTGGTGTTGGCCGATCACGACATCGTGATGGGTACGGGTGAAGCTGCTGAATTCGACACCCGAAACCCGCATTGGTTCGGCAGTGACGGGCGCGGCCCGGTCGAGGTACTGAGTCTGTTCGGCCCCCAAGGAGAACGCATCCACGTTCGGGCCAGGCCTTCGGCGAAGTGACGGACAGTCATACTTTCATTCGATGCTGCCGGAAGCGAAGAGGATAGTGAGGGTCTGTGCGAATCGAAATTGACGACCTGAGTCGGGATGCGGTCCGTGCTCTACTCACCGAACATCTCGCCGACATGCACGCGACCTCGCCCTCGGACAGCGTTCACGCGCTGGACGTCACGGGGCTGATGGATATCTCTGTGACCATGTGGACGCTGTGGAGCGAAGGTGACGAGCTACTCGGTTGCGTCGCACTCAAGGAACGGTCGTCGGCGGGCGGCGAGATCAAGTCGATGCGAACGTCATCGGCAGCAAGGGGGCGTGGCGTGGGAACGCGACTTCTTCAACACGTCGTGGACGAGTCGAGACAACGAGGTTACCGGCAACTCGAATTGGAGACCGGTACGCAAGAGTTCTTCGATCCAGCTCGCCGGTTGTACGCGAAATTCGGGTTCGTGCCTTGTCCACCGTTCGGGAACTACCGCGAAGACCCGAACAGCGCATTCTTCGTTCTCACCTTGTGAGCAGCTCGCACGCTACAGCATCTTGGCTGTGATGCGTCGTACTGCACTGTCGGAGTCCATGATTGCGGTGTCGAGCACCAGCCGTTCCGTAGTCCACGGCTCGTAGTCTCGATCCAGAATTTCCTGCCACGTCGGTAGTACGAGATCCGGGATGTCGACGACTCGCCGTTCAGCGCGTCTGCGATGCTCGTCGGGATCCGAACAGATGACCTCGACACCGAGCAGGCGCGCCGAATTATGTTGTGCGGTAGCGGACCAGGCGTTTCGTGTCGCCTCGACGGGGTTGACGCATTCGACCACGACCGAAAGTCCCAGTCGCAATTGTTCGGCGGCGAGCGCGTACCCGGTGATGTATCCGGCGGTCCCGGACCCGTCAGCGATACCGCTGCGGATCAGCGCCTGTTCGATGGTATCGATCCGCACGAAGGGGATTTGGTGACGCTGCGCAAGCGCCCGCGCGATCGTCGACTTGCCGGTGGCCGGCAAACCACCGATCACGACCAGCGTTGCGCGAGTCGATGGCTGGGGGTTGTGTCCGGCATCCACCATCCCCGAAATGTACGGGGCGTTGTCGATTTACGTGAACTCGCCCCGTACTCTGCTCAGTTCGAGATCGCGAACTCTCGTGCTTCGAACGCCAGATCGTCGGCGGCGGATTCCATTCGTGCCGTCGCGCGGTTGGGTGCTGTCAGCACTGCGACAATCGGAACTGCCAACGCCAGCAGGCCGAGAACGAAGACAGGGAAGAGGAACGAGAACACTTCGAGTCCCTGTGGCGCCGGGGCTGCCGCGTCGTGAACAACCTCGACAGCGGCCATTCCGGTGTAGTGCATACCGACGACAGCGATGCCCATGATGATTCCGGCGACAAAACGCAGAATCGTGGACTCGAGCACCATGGTGAACCACAGTGCAGCGGTTCCGGCGACGACTGCGATGAGAACCGACAGTGCAACGAAGAGCAGGTCGTAGTGGATCTCGCCCTGAAAGCGCAAGGCGCGCATGCCCGTGTAATGCATGATGTTCACGGCGAGACCGGTTACCACGCCCCCGATCAGAAGCCGCGTCCAGCGAAATTCGGTCCCGATGATCAGCAGGCCGACAAACACGGCCCCTACTGAGATGATCGCGGAGATCACGGTCCATCCGAGGTTGTATCGAATGGGACTGCCGGGGACCGCGAAGCCGAGCATGGCGATGAAATGCATGAGCCAGATGGCGACGCCACCGATCGACAAGGCAGCCATGGCGAGCCATCGCATGCGTGTGGCGGTTGTCGTCGCCGACGCTGAATGCCTGGTGCACGCCAGGCCGACTACCGACCCGACCACGGACACGACGTAGGCGAGTCCGAGCAGCCAGATTCCCATCGAGAAATGGTGCATTTCATCCGACATGCCAGTTCCTTTCGGCGACGATTCGCATCTGGTGATTCATCTAGACGACTGCTTCAGCTGCAAGTCGTTCGAGGGAGTATTCGGTGACGGCGATCAGCGCGCGTTTGGCTGATTCGCGGTTTCGGGCGTCGATCTCGATCATGGGAACCCGGTTGGGTAGAGCCAACGCCTGGCGGAGATCGCTCGCCGAATGGATTGGTGCGCCGTCGAAACGGTTGACCGCCACGATGAACGGGAGGCCTCGCGCCTCGAAGAAGTCGACTGCGGCGAAGCTGTCTTCCAGGCGACGCGTGTCGACCAGAATGACCGCACCGATCGCACCGGTGATCAGGTCGTCCCACATGAACCAGAAGCGGCGCTGTCCCGGGGTTCCGAACAGATAGAGGACCAGGTCGTCGGCGAGAGTGATGCGCCCGAAGTCCATCGCGACGGTCGTGGTGCTCTTGTCGGGAGTGGATCCGAGATTGTCGATACCGTCGCTGGCGTCGGTGACCATGGCCTCCGTGCGAAGGGGGACGATTTCGGAGACGGTCCCCACAAGTGTTGTCTTGCCAACACCGAAACCCCCGGCGATCACGATTTTTGTCGATTTCACGCGAGACGATGAGTCAGAGTGCCCGAAGTCCACTGAGGGTCCTTTCGATCAGTTCGCGTCGCTCGACTCGAGATGCGTCGCTTCGCAGAGTGGCATGTATTTCCAGTGATCCGGCTACTACGAGGTCGGCGACCAGTACCCGCACGACTCCGATCGGAACACCCAGGTGGGCAGCGATCTCGGCAACCGAGATCCGCTGCTCGCAGAGTGCGACGATCGATGCACGAATATCCTGCGGTGCAAGATTGTTCGAGACCGCGTCTTCGATCGTCGCGATGATCGCTTCGAGTGGGAGGTCGATGGACGGCAGGGTCCGACCTTCGGTGAGCGCGTACGGCCGGACCAAGCTCGGTTCGGCGTCGTCGTACTCGGATTGATGGTGAGGCATCGAACTCAAATACCCTGCGATGTTCTCGGGGCAATGTCCATGGTGGTGCCGACGCGATCGACGAGAGTCGCCATTTCGTAACCGATCTGGCCGATGTCGCATCCGGCGACAGCGAGAGCAGCAAGGTAAGCGCCACTACCGACGCCCATGAGAAGCAGGTAGCCGTTCTCCATCTCGACGACGGACTGCATGACGGCTCCACCGTCGAAGAGGCGTGACGCCCCCGCGGACAGGCTGGCGAGTCCGGAAGTGACAGCGGCTAATTGATCGGCCCGGTCGAGCGGAAGATGCGTGCTCGAGGCCGTCAACAACCCGTCGGCTGAGACGATGATCGCGTGACTCACACCCGGCACGTCTCGGGCAAAAGCCGATACCAGCCAGTCGAGTGCGCGGGGAGTCTCTTGGGCTCCGACAGTGTTCACTGTTCTCCTTCATCGTTGTGCAACATCGTGGACGATTCGAAAGACTGTCCGCCATCGGGCTCATGGTCGGCGGCGCGCCGACGCCCTCGTTGTACGCCGGATTGGTAACTGCTCCAACCACGTTGGACGTCCGCCGGATTGGATGCATGGCGCTGTGTCGTTCCGCCTCTCCCGACGGCACCGGGAACCAGGCGGGCTCCGCGGTCTCGAATGGGAAGTCCGGAATCGGCGATCTTGGTGACCGGCATCTCGAACGAGGTCCGAGCGGCCAGCCAGCCTTGATCCGCGTCGGTGGTCCAAGCACTGCCGGTGGAAGCAGCTGACGTCTCCGCCGTCGGGTCCACGAGCCACTCGGACACCATCCGGGCGAAAATCGGCATCGTGGTCGGGGCAGCGAGTACGCCGTTCGAGTTGCCCTCTCCCGCGCCGTCAGCGCGCGCCGATGCGCGAGCAGAGAGCCCGTCACGGGTGCGCGAGGAGAAGAACGCCGCAGTATTTGTCGGCGTCGGGGCTGAGAGCCGGTGCCGTGGCGGCGGGGTTGTCGACGGGTGTGGACCCACCGGGATCTCGGGACCCTGTGCCGGCGAGGTGAATTCCGGCGAAGGAGTACGCACGGGAAGGGACGTCGATGCGCTTGTGCCTTCGGGATCGGGCAGAGGAGCGAAGGACGACACGGAGGTGGCGGGTGCAGCAGTGGTCGGAGTCGAGGTACTGACCGCCGGTACTCCACTTGTGCCCGGAGTGCGACGTGGCAACCCCGAAGGCGCTGTTGTCGTGGGAATGGATTGCGGTGTGATCGGGGCGAACGTCTCAGTCCGGTCGGTGCTGTTGCTGGGCGTTCGACGCGGGAGATCTGCGAAACTTCTGGTCGCAGGCTGCGGGGGTGCCAATTCGGTCGGGACGGGCTTTGACCAGGACGGTTCAGACGGTGCGGGCGGCGGAGTCCGATCGAGCGTGGGCACGGGTCCGGTTCGCGGCGTGCGGATCTCGGGTCCCCGAGAAGAATCGAGTATCGACGTCGGTAGGAGCACCGTTGCGGTGATGCCGCTGTGCGTCGACGACGTTGCCGTCGGGCGCAGGCGCACAGAGATGTTGTAGCGACGACTGATTCGGCTCACGACGAACAAACCCATGCGACGCGCTGTATCCGCGCTCATCTCGCCGCCGGCGGCGAGGCGCTCGTTGGCATCGAGGATTTCGGCAGGCGACATGCCGATACCGAGATCTGCGATCTCGACGATCATGGAGCCGTCGATGGTGCGGGCAGCGTTGATGGAGACGGTGGTCTCCGGCGGGGAGTACCGCAGAGAATTGTCGAGCAGTTCAGCGATGAGGTGAACGACGTCCGGGGCAGCATGACCGGTGACGACTCCGGGCGGTATCTGCCCGAGTTCGACGCGTCGATATTCCTCGACGCCTGATACCGCCGCACGAAGGATATCGCCGAGAGCGACGGGGGCGGTTCTGGCGCGGCGTACATCGGTTCCGGCGAGAACCAACAAGTTGTCGCCGTTTCTACGCATTCTCGCGGCGATGTGGTCGAGCCGGAACAGATTCTCGAGGCGACGAGGGTCGTCTTCGTCCTGCTCCAACTGTTCGATCAAACCGAGTTGCTGGTCGACGAGGGACTTGTTACGCCTCGACAGCGTTTCGAACATGTCGTTGACCTGGCGCCGCAGGGTGGCCTGCTCGCCGGCCAGCGTGATGGCCTGACCGTGCATGTCGTCCACCGCGCGTGCAAGCTCGCCGATTTCCTCGTGGGTGCGGATCGGTACACGGGCGAAGTCGACGTCGTCGATACTGGCACCTGCGCGAATTCGTTCGATCGCGTCGGGGAGTCCGCGTCGTGCTGCTTGCAATGCGGCAAATCGCAGCCGACGGATCGGATCGATGAGCGATCGGCTGATGACGAGGGCGATGGCCAGTGCCAGCAGGACCGCGCCGAGCACGATTGCAGTGTCACGAAGTGCTGCGGTTCGTGCTGCATTGGATTCAGCGGTGACGGTATCGCCGAACTCGGTGACGGTGGTGTCGGTCAGGCTGTTGTACTGGTCGTTTCCGGATTTCAGATCGGTACCGACGCGGCTCCCCAGAGGAGAGGTCGACGGGGTTGATCCGAGTGCGTTGATCCGGTTCTGAGCGGAGTTGCTGAGGGTCCGGACGGTGTCGTTGCTCCCGTCGATGGCGAGAATGTTGTTCAGAGCGACCAGTTCGGCACCGGCGGCACTGACCATCGAGGTACGAGCCTGCTGGTCCGGATCACCTGAGCCGAAGAGGATTCGTTGTTCGGCCAGTGCTCGTCGCGCATCCCAGAGTGCTGAGAGTCGGCCACCCTCTTCGCGCAGCGCCGGACGCTGAGAATGCTCGACGACGCTGGTGAAGGTGCTCGAGAGTGCGCGAGAGACTTCGCCGACCCGCGAAACCAAGCGTGCGGGAGCCACCGCGCCGGCGGCGACCTCTTCCATGATGGAACGGCTCTCTGCGAGCGCCGAAGTCACTTGGTCGTTGAGGTCGTCGTCGGACTGGAACGCGCGCGCGGCGTCGACCAGTTGATCCATTGCGTCCGAAACCGCTTGTGTGGCGGGGCCGGTGTCAGTGCGTGCCGATG
Source organism: Rhodococcus sp. IEGM 1302 (assembly GCF_030056935.1). Classification (NCBI taxonomy): domain Bacteria; kingdom Bacillati; phylum Actinomycetota; class Actinomycetes; order Mycobacteriales; family Nocardiaceae; genus Rhodococcus; species Rhodococcus sp. IEGM 1302. The sequence goes on from NZ_JASHKY010000008.1 coordinate 70,671, forward strand.
CGGCTTCGGCGAGCTCGTACAGCGCGGATTCGAGATTGATCGCGGCGGGCACAGCGAGGGCGCGCTCGGACGAGGAACTCAGCTGTGCGGCTTCTTCGAGTTCCGTCTGAACGCGAAGGGCTCCGAGGACGACGGCGACGATCATCGGCAATGCGAGAACGGCGATGACCTTCCATCCCAGGCGCCATTCGCCGATCGACCACCAAGAGGTTGTCGTGTGTGAATCGTGTTTCATGCGGAACATGGCCCCTTCACGTCAACCCCCCGTGGGTCATTGCCCGAACCCCTTCGATCCGGTTTGACCAGAAGGGGTAGTTAGCTGAACGGTAACAGACTGTTCGCTGGCTCGCTACATCCCAGTTGGCTTCTTGGATCGCCGATGACTATATCCGGATTGTAAGGCCAGGTGAAAGGGTAAACGGACAAGTGCGGCGAATGGGATAGCCGGAAAGTCCAATTTGGTAGCTCGGCGAGCGGTGTTGCCCGGGAATTCGTGGAACTCACGGCAAGCATCTGGCTCGTGTCCCGACATCGAGGACACGTCCGAACGAGGCGCACACGCATGTCAGAATGTGGAAACCGCACCGATGACCGAATTGAACTTGGAGCCATAGTGAGTGGAACTGCTCGCGACGCGTTGCGCGCGATCGCCGAACTGCTCGCCCCTGACAGCGCTGTTGTCATCGATCGTGTGACTCTCGCGATCGACCAGCCGGAACGGTATGTCGAAGTACAGAACGAGTTGTACTCACAGACGCTCGAGAAGCCGCACCCGGAAATGGCGTGGTTTGCTCTCGTCGACGCATTGCACGAACAAGAACGCCTGGTCTGGGTGGATTGGAACGAGGGCGCTGCCGAGGTTCTGGGTCAGCTGCGAGTGCTCACGTCGGCGCCGGCAGGATCGTGGGAGTGGGCGGACAGTCTTGCCATGGGCTTCGATCGAGCTGCTGGACTCGAATCGCTTCTCGCCCGTATCGTCGACAACATCACCGATACGGGCGTTTCACTTGCCTGGCTCGACAGCGACAGCGATACGTTTCTCCTCGCGCTCGTCCCGAGTGTTCACGGTGCAACGCTCGTCGAACTCGCGCTGGCAACCGGGCACTGCGTGCGCGTGTTCTAGAGTCTCAGCGTTTGCCGAGCAGGCGGCGCAATCCTTCGATTCGATCGCTCAGTCTGGGTGGCGTGCGCTCGGGATCCATCAGTGCATTTTCAGCGAGCACGTGGTCTTCGCCGTCGACTGTGTTCCGGTCGAATTCGCGCAGACTGCGAGCGTCGGAGGTCGCGAGAGCGCGAACCGTCGACAACAGTGACTGCTCGCCCAACGCGTCGTCGACTTCTTCCTCGGTGACGTCGAGGTGCTCGCTGAGTAGGCGGCGCCTCAATCCGATGATCGAGGCGCGCAACTCGACATCTGCGTCGTCGTCGGATTCGACGGCGATGTCGCACTCGGTGTCGAAGCCCATCGAACGGTTGTTGAGATTCGACGACCCGATTCGCAGGAGGCGATCGTCCATCACGAGAACCTTGGCGTGGACGTAAATAGGTGCGCCAGAAGAGGTCACGGGATAAAACGCCCCGAACCGGTCGTGGATATCGGCGGACCACAGCAGATGCAACAGGTCGTGGCGCGCCCCGTCCATCGCCTTTTGTTCCAGCCAACCGTCGGCGTTGCGCGGAATGACCAGAACGATCTCCGGTCCGTCGTCCTCACGCAGGCGCGCGGCAATCGCCTCGGCCAGAGTGCGTGAGGCGAGGTACTGGCTTTCGATGTACAGCGTGTGCTCGGCCCCGGCGATGGCCGCGAGATACAGCGCCTCGATCTCACGCACCTCCGTGCGTTCGCCGAGCTCCGGCAATGTTCTGGCGACGGCTACGTCGACAACCCGCAAGGTGGGCGCCAGATTGACGGGCCACGGAGTCGCGGTGCTCTCGACCGGTGTGAGATCCTCGCCGGTTGCGGATTTCCAACGTGCCCGCGCCAATTCGCCGATGGCCGCCGCCGCATTGCCGTCGACCGCCGTGGTCGCGTCATGCCAAGGGCCGTAACGCCTTCCACTCGGAGTGATTCGGTAATCGTTTCGGTCGACGTGATCCGAGGTGTCCCAGCGGTCCACAGTCATGTCGATGCCGCCGCAGAACGCCAGGGCGTCGTCGATGACGATGATCTTCTGATGGTGCGCCGCGCCCACCGGATGGGCGCCGTCGATCTCGAACCGAAGGCGCTCGTCGGTCAACCAGTTGGACACGAAGACGGGAGTCATACCGCGGCCGATTGCGGTGAACGCGCCGATGTTCCATTTGAGTACGAGGATTTCGAGGTCGGGTTTCTCGCGGACGAGCCAGCGGAGGAACATTCCCAACCGGTTGGGGCCGTCGAGAGTCTGCTTGCCTGGTTCGAGTTTGATGCGCGTGTCGAAGTCCCAGCCGATCAACATGATTCGCTTCTCAGCTTGCAGCATTGCGGACTTCGCATGATGAAAGTAGTCAGCGGCGTCGACGATGCAGGCAAGATTGTCCGCCGGTTCGATGCGCCAGCAGGTTTCGCCCGGAACAAGGATTCTGTTCATTCGCCGATTCCCAGGTACGCGGTCAGTTCGCGCGCTGCCGCTTGGCCAGCGCGGTTGGCTCCGATCGTCGACGACGACGGTCCGTATCCCACCAGGTGCACGCGAGGGTCGGCTTCGACCTGCGTGGCGAGGCGCCCGGTCATCGGGATTCCGCCACCCGGTCCGCGCAGGTGCAACGGCGCCAGGTGATCGAGTGAGCTACGAAAACCGGTGCACCACAAGATGACATCGGCGTCGGCGACGGTACCGTCGGCCCACTTCACGCCGTTCGGAAGAATTTCGGAGAACATCGGCAGTCGATTCATCACACCACGCTCTCGCGCTGCCCGGATGGCAGGCGTTACCGGGAGGCCGGTCACCGAGACAACGGATCCCGGTGGCAGGCCGCGTCGTACACGATCTTCGACCATGGCAACCGCAGCGCGGCCGATGTCCGGCGTGAACGGCTCGTCGCGGAACTCGGGTTCGCGCCGCGTCACCCAGGTAGTGGTCGTGACGCGTGAGATCTCGTCGAGCAGTTGGACGGCCGAGATCCCGCCGCCGACCACGACGACATGTTTGCCTTCGAACTCGGCAGCGGTTCGATAGTCCTTCGTGTGCAGTTGTCGGCCACGGAACGACTCGGCCCCGCGATAGTGGGGGATGAAGGGCCGCTCCCAGGTCCCCGTCGCGTTGATCAAGCCTCGCGCCGCGAATACTCCCTGGTCGGTCTCGATCCGCAGGCGCTCTTCCCTCGGACACACCACTCGCGTGTGTACCGGGCGGTGGACGGGAAGTTCGAATTGCTTTTCGTACAGTTCGAAGTAGTGGGGGACCGCCACCGATGCAGGCACCTGTTCGGCGTCTGTACCGGTGGTTTCCGCGAAGGACATTCCCGGGAGGTCATGGACGCCGTTGACGGTGCTCAGTGTCAGGCTCGGCCAACGGAACTGCCACGCCCCGCCCGGCCCCGACGCATGATCGAGCACCACGAACCCCGATTCGGGCTCGATTCCGAACTTGCGCAGGTAGTAGGCGGCGGAGAGTCCGGCCTGTCCGGCGCCGATCACCACCACGTCAACCGGGTGTGGTTGCTGTGCGGCAAGGTCGTCTGTACTCATCGGTAATCTAACCTCCTGATGTACAGAACTTAGCTGCAGAGAAGTATGCGGACGGTATCGGCGCCTCGGAACATCCCTGTGTCGAGCCTTCCAGAAACGAAAGTGAGCGGACATGATCGGGTTCTCCCGTGACGGCAACGTCGTGACCATCGAGTTGCAGCGTCACGAGCGTCGTAATGCGCTCAGCGCGGAACTCTGCATCGCAATACGGGACGCGATGAACGCGGCGGTAGCCGAGCACGCGCACGTCGTCGTCATCACCGGTGAGGGATCGGCGTTCTGTGCAGGCGCGGACCTCTCCGGCGACGTCTACATGGAGGGCTTCACCGATCGCCTGTTCGAGATGCTTCGCTCTATCGACACGGCGCCCATCCCCGTCATCGCTGCCGTCAACGGTCCGGCTATAGGCGCGGGCACGCAACTGGCCATCGCGTCGGATCTTCGCGTCGTGGCGCCGAGCGCTCGCTTCGGAATCCCGGCCGCCACCCTCGGTGTCTCGGTGGACAAGTGGACGATGCGTCGGCTCGCGTCGCTGGTCGGCGGCGGTCCCGCGCGCACCATTTTGCTCGGCATCGAACAGATCGGCGCCGAAGAAGCCTTCACTCGCGGCCTCGCCAACAAAATCGGAACCCTCGACGACGCTCAAGAATGGGCACACCGCATCGCGAATCTCGCACCGCTGTCGTTGCGGCACATGAAGATGGTTCTCAACGACGACGGCACCATGGAGGAGCAGTCTCCCGAGCAGCTCGACGCGCTTCACGCCGCCTGGCTCAGCGAGGACGTCCAGGAAGCCCGCGCTGCCCGCATCGAGAACCGCCCTCCCGTATTCAAGGGTAAGTAAAGCTGGTTGCAGGGAAAACAGGCGCCGGGCACGCAGGGCAGATAGTGGCTACGCTCGTCTGAATGAAGAAGACGACGGTTCTCGGAGTTGCTGCTGTTGCCGCGGCGACGGGGTGGGTGGCGCGAGCCGCATGGGGCATCCCGACGCAGATCGGGGCCTCGCGAAACACGGTGCAACCGTATGCGGCGATGTCCCCGCGATACCGGGACCGCCAGTTCCACAACTCGGAGCCCAGCAGCACACTGGTTCCGGGCACCGATGTCGGAATGTTCAAGTCGATGGCCACGCGAGGGTCGACGGGTCGGCCGCGTCGGCCGATTCCGTTGGCCACTCCGCTGGCACCGGCGGCAGCCGGCGACGCGGCGGTGACGTGGTACGGCCATTCGAGCGTTCTCGTCGAGGTCGACGGCTACCGCGTTCTCGCCGATCCGGTGTGGAGTGAACGCGTATCACCCTCGGCCACAGTAGGTCCCGCGCGCATGCACCCCACTCCGGTGGCTTTGACCGAACTGCCTGCAGTGGATGCGATAGTCATCTCTCACGATCACTACGACCATCTCGACATGGCTACGGTCAAGACCCTGACTCGTACACAGACCGCTCCGTTCGTCGTGCCGATCGGTATCGGGGCTCACCTGCGGCACTGGAAGGTGCCCGAGAACCGGATCGTGGAATTGGACTGGGACGAGTCGACAAAAATCGACGACCTGGTCCTCACGTGCACGGAGGCTCGTCACTTCTCCGGTCGTGGCCTCGTCCGGAACACGACGCAGTGGGCGTCGTGGGTATTCGCCGGGCCGAAGCACCGGGTCTTCTTCGGTGGTGACAGCGGATACACATCGCGTTTCGAACAGCTGGGTGAAACCTATGGGCCTTTCGATCTGACGCTTCTCCCCGTCGGTGCGTACGACGTGCGCTGGCCGGACATCCACATGAATCCGGAAGAGGCAGTGCAGACGCACATCGACCTCAACAAGGGCGACGGGTCGCGCGGTGTCTTCGTCCCGATTCACTGGGCGACGTTCAACCTCGCGTTTCACTCGTGGTCGGAGCCGATCATTCGCCTCGACGAGTCGGCTGCAGATGCGGGCACAACAGTGTCGGTCCCGATGCCGGGCGGCAGGATCGACGCGTTGTCACCGACACCGCCGTCGAAGTGGTGGATACCGCTGGGCTGAGCGGCGAAGTGTCGCGGACGTGGTTGCCTGTCGAGTCGCACCCTGATTAGTTGCTCCGGGTGCGTAATCTTTGACCATGGCTCACGAGCACACCAGTTCAGAAGAGACAGCAGTGGCGGTAGCGCCTGAGCGATTGCCGGACGACGTCGACGTCGCCCGCGGTCTGACCGCCGATCAGGTTGCAGCAAGGATCGCGTCGGGACAAACCAACGATGTACCGGACCGGGCGTCCCGCTCGGTCAAGGACATCATTCGCGGCAACGTCTTCACTCGCATCAACGCGATCCTGACCGTGTTGTTGGTGATCGTGCTCGCGACGGGTTCGATCATCGACGGCATGTTCGGACTGCTGATCATCGCGAACAGCGGTATCGGCATCATCCAGGAGATCCGCGCCAAGCGCACGCTCGACGCTCTGGCCATCGTGAGTCAGGCCAAGCCCATGGTCAGGCGTGACGGCGTCGCCGTGGCGATGGCGCCCAAAGATGTTGTGCTCGACGACATTATCGAACTCGGATCCGGTGACCAGATAGTAGTCGACGGTGAGGTGGTCAGTTCGGCTGCACTCGAGGTCGACGAATCGCTGCTCACCGGTGAGGCCGATCCGGTTCACAAGGCGAGTGGCCAGCAAGTGTTGTCGGGCAGTTTTGTTGCCGCGGGCAGCGGTGCATACCGCGCCACCAAGGTCGGCGGCGATGCATACGCGGCCAAGCTGGCCGAAGAGGCGAGCAAGTTCACCCTCGTGCATTCCGAACTGCGTAGCGGCATCGACAAGATCCTGAAGTTCATCACCTACCTGATGATTCCGGCGGGTGCGCTGATCATCTTCAATCAGCTCTTCACGATCGGCCTGCCGATCCGACCGGCACTCAACGGCATGGTGGCAGCTCTGGTTCCGATGGTTCCCGAAGGCCTTGTGCTCATGACGTCCATTGCATTTGCGGTCGGTGTGATCCGGTTGGGCAAGCGCCAGTGCCTCGTTCAGGAGTTGCCGGCGATCGAGGGTCTGGCTCGTGTCGACGTGGTGTGCGCGGACAAGACCGGAACGCTGACCGAGAACGGTATGCGGCTGTCCGAGGTCGACGTCGCACCGGGTGGATCGGGGGAGACTGCGGTCAAGTCCGCGTTGAGCGCGATGGCCGCGTCCGACCCTCGCCCCAACGCGAGTGTCCTGGCGATTCGCGAGTCTCTCTCCGACGACTCCGGGTGGGGCGAAGCGACAGCGGTGGCGCCGTTCTCCTCGGCGAAGAAGTGGAGCGGCCAGTCGTACGGCAGTCACGGCAACTGGGTACTCGGTGCCCCGGACGTGCTGCTCGATCCCGACTCGGAAATGGCCCGCAAGGCCGAGGAAGTGGGTTCGAGCGGACTTCGTGTCCTCATGCTCGGCAGCAGCGACCTCCCCGTCGACGACGCCGACGCCCCTGGCACCGTCACCCCCGAAGCTCTGGTCGTGCTCGAGCAGAAAGTGCGCCCGGACGCCCAGGAGACGTTGGAGTACTTCGCCAGCCAGAAGGTCGCGGTCAAGGTCATTTCCGGCGACAACGCGGTTTCCGTCGGCGCCGTTGCCGGATCCCTCGGACTCGAAGGCGGCGACCGTCCCATCGACGCGCGAGAGCTGCCGAGCGATCAGGAAAAGCTGGCGGACACTCTCGACGGAGCAACGACGTTCGGTCGAGTGCGACCGGATCAGAAGCGGGAAATGGTCGCGGCCTTGCAGTCTCGCGGACATACCGTCGCGATGACCGGTGACGGCGTCAACGACGTGCTCGCCCTCAAGGACGCCGACATCGGAGTCTCGATGGGTTCGGGCAGCCCGGCTACCCGAGCCGTGGCCCAGATCGTGCTGCTGGACAACAAGTTCGCGACGCTCCCGTACGTCGTCGCGGAAGGCCGCCGAGTGATCGGCAACATCGAGCGTGTGTCGAATCTGTTCCTGACCAAGACCGTCTACTCGGTGGTGCTTGCGTTCCTGATCGGCATCACCGGCGTCCTGTCCCAGGTCTTCGACTTCGAACCGCTGCCGTACCCGTTCCTGCCCCGCCACGTCACGATCGCAGCGTGGTTCACGATCGGTATCCCGGCCTTCATCTTGTCTCTGGCACCCAACAACGAGCGCGCGCGAACCGGTTTCGTCTCGCGCGTGATGCGTCTGGCGTTGCCGTCGGGCCTGATCATCGGCATCACCACGTTCATCTCCTACGTATTGGCTTACCAAGGCCCGGACCAGACGGAAACCCAGAAGATCCAGGCCGGAACCAGTGCGCTCATCACGTTGATCATGATCGCCGTGTGGGTTCTGGCCGTCGTGGCTCGGCCGTACGTCTGGTGGAAGCTCGTTCTGATCGGCGGGTCGGTGGCCGGATACCTCATCCTGTTCGCGCTGCCGTTCACCCGCGAGTTCTTCAAACTGGATCCGAGCAACGTCGCTGCGACGACGCTCGCGATCACCCTCGGCGCGATCGGCGTTGTACTCGTGGAACTCTCGTGGTGGATCAGCGCACGCCTGCACGGGGAGAAACGAAAGATGTTCGCGACACCCGACGACCTGCCCGGCGAGCATCACCATGCCCACAGTGAGTGAGTAGTTTCAGCGCCTGAACATCTGCACCCAGGCAATGCGATCGCCGCCGCGCTTCTTGGCTCGGTACATCGCATTGTCTGCGTGCTCGATCAGTTCGTTTACAGCTCGATCCGGTAAGTCCGTCTCGGGACTCAGATAGACGCTGACGCCGGTACTGGCGGACACAGGATAGGGATCGGAGTCGGACGAGACCGCCGAATGTATCTCGGTGGCGACCCGCTCGATATCTCCTCGATCGACTCCGCGCAGGACGACGAACTCGTCTCCACCGATTCGAGCCACCACCGCATCGGGTCCGGCGGCAGCGAGGAGGCGGTCGGCGACAGCGGTCAACGCGTCGTCGCCCGCGACGTGGCCGTGTGTGTCGTTGAGGTTTTTGAACGAGTCGACGTCGATGAGTAGTGCGATCAGAGCCTGCGTTCGATCACTGCGCAGCAGATGCTGTGCCTCGTCCTGGAGTCCGCGGCGATTGAGTGTCGCGGTGAGGTAGTCCCGGTGGGCGTTGCGTGCGTCGTCGGTCAGGCGCAGCCAGACGATCTGCAGAATCCATGCGGTGGAGAAAACCACACCGGCAACCATCAGATAGAGATTCACGACCACCCAGTCGTCGTTGACCGGCTCGGACATCGCCATGGCAGCGAGCGTCGTGCAGACAGCAAGAGCCCAACCGATGTGGCTGATGGCAACGCGAGGGCTGTGAACTATCGCCGCATAGAAGCCGATCATGATGAACAAGATGCAGCCGATGGTTCCGACGAAAGCGGTGCGCACGGCGAAGAAGAGAGTGACGGCGAGCCACAGGTCGGCCCAGACGACAAAGGCCACGGATTGTCGCCAAGTTGGCCACGATTCATTACGCGCCCAGCGGTAGCCCGCATAGGCGCCACTGATAGTTCCGAGGGCGAAGATCGACCGCGCCAGGGCGGTGTCGGAACCGAAGCGGCTCAACTGCATGGTCGCCGCGATCAGGGCGAAGAGAAAACACCACACCGCGACTAATTTGCGTCCGGGAACGGTCAGCCCGCGAGTGTCGAGGAATCGGGGGAGCCAGGTGTAATCGGTGCGATCCGACCACCACCGGGACAGCAGTTCACGCGTGGGGTAGGGGTCGCTCCCCGTCCCGCGCAGTCCTGCATTCAAACCGGGCACCTGTCGATGTCGATGGGTGGTCAATCAGCTATTGGCGGGTTAACGCTACCTCGAGTTGCGCACGGCTCGAACGCACGGACCTGCTTTCTGGCGCAGAGGCCGTCGACCTGTGAGAATCGAAGGGCGCGGAGGAACGATTCCGCCGAAGGATGTGCGTCAGCACCGGGAGAGGACACGGACATGGGTTTCTTGGACAACGTCAAGGGATTGGTCGAAAAGGGCCAGGAGCTCGCAGCGGAGAACTCCGACAAGGTTCACGACGCTATCGACAAGGTCGCCGACATCGCCGACGACAAGACCGGCAACAAGTACGGCGATCAGATCGACAAGGCAGCTGAGGCCGCCAAGAAGGCTGTTCCCGAAAAGCAGTAATATCGGATTCGGCATACCGTTTTTCGGTAGCACCGTTGCTCAGGGGCCCGTCACCGAAAAGGTTGCGGGCTTCTGTGCGTCCGCTGGGTGAACTCCCAGGGTCGGCGGGCAGAATGAACGCGTGAACTTCACCTGGATTCTGCTGGTCGTCATTGCCGCCATCGCAGTCACCGGGCTGTCCAATCGACGAAACCTGCAGGCTCCGCTGGTTTTGGTGACGGTAGGTTCGGTCGCATCCTTCATACCCGGTATGCCGCGGCCGGAACTCGATCCCCACGTCATTCTCGGTGTGGTCCTGCCGCCGCTTCTCTACTCGGCCGCTCTGAAATTCTCGGTGGCGACCTTCAAACGCAACTTGGCCCCGATCTTGCGCCTCGGCGTCGGAATGGTGTTGGTGACGGCGTTCGTGGTTGCCTTCTTCTCCGAATGGATGGTGCCCGAGTTCACGATCGGCGCCGCCCTGGTGCTCGGGGCCGTGATCGCGCCGACCGACGCCGTCAGCGCGGTGGCGGTCGGTCAGAAGCTCGGGCTCCCGAAACGGGTGATCGCCATCCTGACGGGCGAGGGGCTCGTCAACGACGCCACCGCGCTCACGCTCTTCACCGTCGCCGTCGCAGCAGTGACCGGAACGCGAATTGCCACCGATTCGCCCCTGTTGTTCTTCGCGTACGAAGTGATCGGCGGCGTTGTCGTCGGCTTGGTGCTCGCGTTTGTCGTCAAGTTCGTTCGTGCCCGCATGTACGACTCTCCACTGGAAACCGGCTTGGGGTTGGTGCTTCCGTTCGCTGCCTACCTGGCCGCCGAAGAACTACACGCGTCCGGTGTTCTGGCCGTTGTGGTCGCTGGTCTGGTGATCGGGCACTATTCGACGGACGCGTCGATCATGACGCGATTGCAGGAGCGCTCGGTGTGGTCGAGCCTGGACACTCTTCTCGAGATGTTCGTCTTCGCATACATGGGGCTCCAGCTGAGCTTTGTGATCGACGATGTTGTCGCCGACGGACTTCCGGTGCTTCACGTGTTCGCGTACGGTCTCGCAGTCCTGGCCGTTGTCATCGTGATTCGGCCGGTGTGGCTGTTCCTGAGCTACTCGCGTGTGCGATTCGGTGTAACCCTGCGCCGTGATCGCGAGAATCAACTGACGTGGAAACAGAATCTGGTGGTCTCGTGGGCGGGAATGCGCGGCGTCGTCACTCTTGCTGCGGCCGGCGGTATCCCGTTTGCACTCTCGTCAGGCGAGCCGTTCCCCGGACGCGGCGTCATCCAGGCGATCGCGTTCATCGTCGCGGTCGGGACATTGCTCATCCAGGGATCTACCTTGCCGTTCATGATCCGTCGCCTCGACGTCGCGGATCCTTACGAGCAGTTGCGCACGCAGGAACAGATGGAGTTGGCCCGCAACATTTCTCGCAAGGCGGGAGAGAAGGCGTTGGCAGACGCGGCCGCGCACCCTCCGCCGGGGATCGACGGGAAGGAACTGCAGGCGATCGTCGAACGCGTACGACGCTCGATGCAGGCGAGGCTTCAACTCCAGGAGGTCGACGAGGACGCCGATCGCGAGGCCGCCTTGTGGAATGCGGGAGCTCTGTTCGACAAGTTCCGGCATCAGTCACTGCGCTCGCAACGAGTTGCGCTGATCGCCGCACGTGACGACGGAGATCTCGACGACGAGGTATTGCGTACCGTATTGGAAGGACTCGACATCGAAGAGGCCGCAGCAGAGGAACGTGTCAGGCGTCGCCGAGCAGGTAGCGGTGCGGGCAAATAGAGGGGAACACTGCGTATGACTGTTCGGAGTTCGAGGGTTCGCGCAGTCTGGGGAGTCGTGGTGGCGAGCGCACTTCTCGTGAGCGTCGGCTGCGGATCGGATGCCTCGCCGGATGTCTCCGTCACCGACACCTCGACCACGACAACCCCGTCGGTCGAGAGCAGTGCGCAACGTGGCGTCGTGTTCGACAGTGAACCCTTCACCAGCACAGCCGAAGTGGCGGCGTCCGGAGCAAGCGCGGTGAAAATCCTGTACGGCTCCACCTCCGGTATCGACGGCCGAGAGACTCAGGTGTCGGGAACGGTGTTCACGCCGCCTGGAACTCCGCCGGAGGGCGGTTGGCCGATCGTCTCCATCGGCCATGGCACGACGGGTATTTCGGACGACTGCGCGCCGTCGGCCTCGCCGACCCTGTTCGGCACGATCGGCCTGGTCGCGCCGTTCCTCGACTCGGGATACGTGGTCGCTGTCTCCGACTTCGAGGGCCTCGGCACTCCGGACCCGCATCCTTACCTGCAACCGGACACCGCGGCGTTCAACGTCATCGACGCGGTTCGAGCGGCGCGCAACGTCGTTCCGGACACCTCGACTCGTTGGGCAACTCTGGGGCTGTCCCAAGGCGGGCAGGCATCCTGGGCAGCAGCCGAGGAAGCCGACACCTACGGCGACGGACTCGAATTCGTCGGTGCAGCAAACCTGTCCCCGGCAGCGGACATCTCGCCGATCATCTCGAGTGATTCCGAGGTGAATCTGTCACTGCCTCAGCAACTGCTGCTGCCCTATGTACTCGAAGGGCTGTCCCTCACCCATCCGGACCTCGAACGAACCGACTACGTGCGCGGCGCATTCGAGCAGAACTACGACCTGCTCACCTCGTGCCTGACCGCTCGGGCGACGGAGAAGTTGGGTCTGGTCGGAAAGGTGACGCCCGCCGACACGCGGCCGGCCACCGCCGAGGATGCGGACCGAATTCACGCGTGGCTCAGCGATGTTGCTCTTCCCCGTCAACGCGCGAGCGGTCCGATGTACGTAGTCGTCGGTACCAACGACAACCTGATCCGTCCGGAATGGACCGAGGCGGCAGTCGAACGCGCCTGCGCCGACGGTGACGTCATCGAATTCCAGGCGCGACCGGGTGAAGGTCATGCGGACGGCGCCGCTGTGCCGGGAGCTGTCGCGTGGGTGAAGGATCGATTTGCAGGTGTTCCGGCACCGAATACCTGCGGGTCGTGAATCGATGACGCCGTTGGAGCGAATCCGCGCTCTTGCACTGGCATTGCCGGAGGCGACCGAGCGGGTCAGCCACGGTGAAGCGTCGTGGTTCGTGCGCAAGGCGCCGCAGTTCGTCACCATGGCAGATCACCACCACGACGATCGCGTCGCGATCTGGGCCGCGGCCCCACCTGGGGCGCAGGCAGATTGGGTCAGTCGTGACCCGTCGAGGTTCTTCGTCCCTCCGTACGTGGGTGGCCGGGGATGGATCGGCGTGTACCTCGACGTTCCGAGTGCCGACGAGACCGAGGACGAGAAATTCTGGAACGACGTAGCCGACGTCGTCGAAGATGCGTACCGCACGGTGGCTCCGAAAACACTGATACGGAAACTGGACGAGGACTCGCGGTGAGTCCGGCCGTGGTCGCGCTTCTCAGCGTGCTGATTCTCGCAGTGGCCGGGGCGCTGACGGCTGTGTGGATGCGCACCAGACGTGAGGTGACCACCCCCACCGAACGTGCCGTCCATGCCGCTCTCCATACGGCTTCGCTTGCCGCGCGGCCACTTCGGCGTGGACTCGACGAGAATTCGGCCGCCGAGGCGGCGCCTCACCTACGTGAGCTGACCGGCGGCTCCGGTCTGGGCCTGGCAGACGCGTCGGGAAACCTGTTGGCGTGGGACGGCCGTCACGAAGCGTTGTCCGAACAATTCCACGACGCCGCCATTCGTGCGATCGAAGGCGAACGCCGGGTACTCGTCACGCACTCGGACCTGGTGCGCGGACCGAGCGATCACCATGTGCGAGCGCTGATCGCTCAGCCCCTGCTGATCGAGGACATCGGCGTGGTCGGCGTACTGGGAATCGTCACCAGCGAGGACCCGTGGCCGGGAATGCTCGGAGCGGTCACCGAGGTGGCACGATATGCCTGCAGTCAGATCGAACTCGCCGACCTCGACGCGTCCAGAGCCCTGTTGGATCGAGCCGAAGTGCGTGCCCTGCGCGCACAGATCAGTCCTCATTTCATCTACAACGCGCTCAACACGGTCGCATCGTTTGTTCGAACCGATCCGGCGCGGGCCAGAGAACTGATCCTCGAGTTCGCGGACTTCACGCGGTACTCGTTCCGATCTGCGGGTGAGTTCACCCTGCTTGCCGACGAGCTGCGCAACATCGATCGTTACCTGACCCTCGAACGCGCGCGATTCGGGGAGGCTCTGAACGTCCGCCTTCAGATAGCACCCGAAGTGCTCAACGTGGTTCTTCCTTTCCTTGCCCTCCAGCCGCTGGTCGAGAACGCGGTTCGTCACGGCATTTCGAGTAAGCCGGAGGGCGGGACCGTGAGCATCGTGGCTGCGGACGAGGGACCGGACTGCATCATCAGCGTCGAGGACGACGGTGTGGGGATGGACCCCGAACTACTGCGCTCCGGTTCGCTCGACGCCATCGAGTCGGGATCGGGGCGACCCAGCGCACGAGAAGCTGCTCACGTCGGTTTGGCCAACGTCGACGACAGACTTCGTGCCGCGTTCGGCAACGACTACGGACTCGTGGTGGAGACAGCGCCGGGTGCCGGTACGAAGGTCAGCATGCGTGTTCCCAAGTTCAAGCAGGGTATTCACGTCTGATTCTCGCCTTCGATGATCAGGCTGAAACCGTCGTGGGAACATGGACCTGTTGTGAACGAGACTGACACTGATGCCCAGCTGACCGTCCTTGCCGTCGACGACGAGAAACCAGCCCTCGACGAGCTGGCCTTCTTGCTGCGCGCCGAGGACTCGGTGGCGCACGTTCACACGGCATCGGATGCGACGACAGCGTTGCGGATACTGCGCGGTGGAAGCATCGACGCGGTGTTTCTCGACATCAACATGCCCGGACTCGACGGTCTCGAACTGGCAGGCATCCTCTCCAATTTCGCGACGCCACCGCCCGTGGTGTTCGTGACAGCGCACGACGATCGAGCGGTTGACGCATTCGATCTCGGCGCCGTCGACTACCTACTCAAACCGCTCCGGGAGGAGCGTCTCGCTCAGGCCGTTCAGCGGATCGTGGGGCTGGCCGGGCGCACCAAGAGTGAGAGCAAACCCGAAGCTGCGCCCACGGACGAGGTGATCCCGGTGGAACTGGGCGGTGTCACGACGCTCGTTCAGCGTTCCTCGGTGGAGTGGGTGGAAGCCGACGGGGACTACGCGCGTTTGCACACCGCTGGAAAGTCGCACCTGGTGCGCATCCCGATCTCGACGCTCGAATCACGCTGGGCCGACGCGGGCTTCTTGCGTGTGCACCGCTCCTACCTGGTATCTCTGGCGCTGGTCACCGGCATCCGAACAGTAGGCAGTGGATTGGTGGTCTGTTTGCGCCCGCACGGTGACAAACCTCCCGTCGAGCTTCCAGTCAGTCGCAGACACACCCGTGAACTCAAGGATCGACTGGTTCGTGCGCCCAAGCAGAGTTGGTTGTCGCGGTGACGTCGCAGTCCGATCCTCCGCAGCGTGAGCGCGTTGTGTTGGCGCAACGTAGTGGCGCACGGATCGTGCGAACACGGGTGGAGGTGCAGGAACAGACCGAAGTCGGTGACGCCATGATCCGCGGTCTCGTTCGCGCGCAGTTGGGACTGGCGATTCGCCTTGCCGTCGTGGCAGCCGGGCTCCTGTGTGCGGTGCCGCTGCTGACGCATCTCTTCCCGACGCTGTCGGAGGTCGCGGTCCTTGGCATCCGGTTGCCCTGGCTCGTGATGGGCGGCGCCGTGTATCCCTTGCTGTTGACGACCGGTTGGGTGTTCGTGCGTCGTGCGGAGCGAAACGAGCAGGACTTCAACGACATCGTGGACGACTGAGCGCGGCACTGTGGGAGGACAACCTATCCCGGTGTTGACGGTGCTCGGCATCGTGGCAGCAGCTGTCGCGACGGTGGCTATCGGAATCTACGGCGTTCGGCTCGCTCGTACCACCTCGGACTTTCTCGTCGCGTCCAGAACCGTCAGTGCGCGGTGGAATGCGACGGCCATCTCCGGCGAGTACCTCTCTGCTGCTTCGTTTCTCGGTGTTGCGGGGCTGGTCGCCAAGTACGGCGCCGACGCACTCTGGTATCCCATCGGCTTCACCGCCGGATACCTCGCCCTGCTGCTGTTCGTCGCAGCGCCGCTTCGGCGTTCCGGTGCGTATACCGTCCCCGATTTCGCCGAGTTCCGTCTCGGCTCACCGCGATTGCGCAAGCTCGCGATGCTCGTGGTCGCGATGGTGTGCATCCTGTATTTGATTCCACAGTTCCAAGGCGCGGGACTGACGCTCAATATCTTGCTCGGGGTTCCCAGTTGGATCGGCGGCGTAGCGGTCGGGGTCATCGTCATCGCCAACGTCGTCGGCGGCGGGATGCGCTCGATCACCTTCGTTCAGGCCTTCCAGTACTGGCTGAAACTGACTGCCGTCGCGATTCCCGCTGTGGCACTGACCTTCTACTTCTTCGGCGATCACCACGACGTCGGCGCGTCGATGCCGCCGACGGTCACCACTGCGACGACCGTCGACATCACCACCGACGTCGTCGTCCAGGTGTCCGAGCCGGTGACGGTCAGCGGCGGCGCAGTCGACGGGCGAGCGGTCGAAGGCACGATGACCCTGGGGCCGGGGGAGCACACTCTCGGTGAAGGCATGTCCATGGTCCTCGACGCGGGAGCCGCTGTCCCTGTCGTCGCCGGAGCGCCCGCGCAGAACTCTGACTGGATCACCCCGGGTTGGGGTTTCGGTGGGCCGCACCCGATGTACCAGGTGTACTCGCTGATGCTCGCGACCTTCCTCGGAACGCTCGGCCTTCCTCATGTTCTCGTCCGGTTCTACACCAACCCCGACGGCCGGGCAGCCCGTCTGACGTCGCTCGCCGTTGTCGGTCTGGTCAGCGTGTTCTACCTGTTTCCGACACTCCTCGGCGTCTTCGCTCGTCTGTACGTCCCGCAACTTCTGATCACCGGCACCTCTGACGCGGCGGTGCTGCTGTTGCCGGGCTCGGTGTTCTCGGGGTGGGGCGGACAACTGCTGGCAGCCCTCGTGGCGTCCGGTGCCATCGCCGCTTTCCTGTCGACGTCGTCCGGATTGCTCGTCAGCATCGCCGGCGTCGTCAGTACCGATGTTCTCCGTGGTCGAGTTCGAGACTTCCGTATTGCAGCGCTACTGGCCGGGGTCGTTCCTCTCGTGCTGTCGCTGGCGGTGGTGTCGGTCGACCTCTCGAGAACCGTCGGTTTGGTGTTCGCAGTCGCTGCGTCGACGCTCTGCCCACTGCTCGTATTGGGTATCTGGTGGCGCGGTCTGACTGCCGTCGGCGCGGGGGCGGGGATGGTTGTCGGTGGATGTGTTGCGGGCACTGCCGCTACTGTCGCCGTCCTGGGTGGTTTGTCGGAGGACGTCCTCGGTGGCTGGCCGGCAGCCATTTTCGCGTTCCCGGCCGCGGTGAGCGTGCCGCTGGCGTTCCTCACGATGATCGTCGTGAGCAAGGTGTCGTCGAAGCAGATACCGGCAGATATTGCGCGAATCTTCACGCGGATGCACGCCCCGGAACGTCTCGGAATGGGCTCCGATCGCGAAGACGATCTCCGCCAACCCTGACTTTCACCGCCCGAACCCTCTGCCGTTGGTCGCGCCTGCCTGACCGTTCGGCGCAGCGCGCGACTGCTCACCGTGTGACTGGCGCCACAGCGTCTTCATGTGACTCCGATCTCACTAACGTCTGTGCGTAGTTCACTTCACACGCGAGGCGAGGAGCCGGCAGTGTCCACAGCAGAAATCAGTGAGGGGTCGCCGCAAGAGCGACGCACCCCGGATGCCCAGGCATTCATAGACATGCAAGCGAGTCCCGAATTCCAGGAACTCCGAACGCGTCTGCGCAAGTTCGTTTTCCCCATCACTGCATTCTTCCTGCTCTGGTATGCGGTGTACGTCGTCCTGGCTACCTATGCCCACGACTTCATGGCCACCAAGGTCCTCGGCAACATCAATCTCGGCATCATCCTCGGCCTCGGGCAATTCGTCACGACCTTCGCCATCACCGCGTGGTACGTGAAGTTCGCCGGTCGTGAGCTCGATCCCCGCTCCGCCGCCATCCGTGAAGAACTGGAAGGTCCCGCACAGTGATCACCACACTCGCCGCGTCCGGAACGGACGTAGGAAACCCAGCCTTCAACATCGCGATCTTCCTCGCTTTTGTCGTCGTGACCATGACGCTGGTGATCCGCGCCAGCCGGACCACCAAGAAGGCGTCCGACTTCTACACCGGCGGTGGGCAGTTCACCGGCCCGCAGAACGGGTTCGCCATCGCCGGTGACTACCTCTCGGCGGCATCGTTCCTCGGTATCGCAGGTGCGATCGCCGTGTACGGCTACGACGGCTTCCTGTACTCCATCGGCTTCCTTGTCGCCTGGTTGGTTGCACTGCTCCTGGTCGCCGAATTGCTCAGGAACACAGGAAGATTCACGATGGCCGACGTCCTGAGCTTCAGGCTCAAGCAGCGTCCGGTGCGCATGGCGGCAGCCCTGTCCACTCTGGCCGTTTCCCTCTTCTATCTTCTTGCCCAGATGGCCGGCGCCGGTGGACTTGTCGCGCTGCTGCTCAACATCGACGGCAAGGTGGGACAGTCGATCGTCGTCGCGATCGTGGGTGTGCTGATGATCGTGTACGTCTTGGTCGGCGGCATGAAGGGCACCACCTACGTACAGATGGTCAAGGCAGTTCTGCTGGTTGCCGGAGCCGGAATCATGTTCGTACTCGTTCTGTGGGCAGTGCGCGGCAACTTCTCTCAGTTGCTCGCCAATGCGCAGGACATGGTCAACAGTTCCACCACCAAGGGTGTGCAGGGACGCGACATCCTCGGCCCCGGTGCCAAGTACGGTCTTTCCGGAATGACGAAGCTCGACTTCATCTCTCTCGGAATCGCTTTGGTGCTCGGCACCGCGGGCCTGCCGCACGTACTGATGCGTTTCTACACGGTGCCCACTGCCAAGGAAGCTCGCCGCTCGGTGACCTGGGCGATCGCGCTCATCGGTGCCTTCTACCTGTTCACACTGGTTCTCGGCTACGGCGCGGCCAGCATGGTCGGACCGGACAAGATCTTGGCAGCTCCTGGTAAGGAGAACGCGGCCGCTCCGCTACTCGCCTTCGAGCTCGGTGGCACCATCTTCCTCGGCATCATCTCCGCGGTGGCGTTCGCGACCATCCTCGCCGTCGTTGCCGGTCTCGCGATCACTGCTTCTGCGTCGTTCGCTCACGACATCTACGCCAGTGTCATCAAGCGCGGCAACGCAACCGAGGAGCAGCAGGTTCGAGTTTCTCGAATCACCGTCGTGGTCATCGGACTCGTCTCCATCGTTCTCGGCATCATGGCGATGGGGCAGAACATCGCCTTCCTGGTGGCCCTCGCCTTCGCAGTGGCGGCCTCGGCGAACCTGCCCACCCTGCTGTACTCGCTGTTCTGGAAGAAGTTCAACACCACCGGTGCGCTCTTCAGCATCTACGGCGGTTTGGTCAGCTGCTTGACGCTGATCGTGTTCTCCCCGGCAGTGTCGGGCAAGCCGTCGTCGATGTTCCCGAACTCCGACTTCGCCTGGTTCCCGCTCTCGAACCCCGGCATCGTCTCGATTCCGCTGGCATTCGTCCTCGGCATCGTCGGTACGTACATCGGACGCAACAAGATCGAAGATCCGGCAAAGCAGGCGGAGATGGAAGTTCGCTCCCTCACCGGCGTCGGCGTCGAAAAGGCTGTCAGCCACTAAGAGGGGCAAAGCCCCGTGCGTCTTTCTGGTACCTCTGGTTACGGAAAAGGCGCACGGGGCTTATTGTTCTGCCATGGCAAAGCTCACAGTGAAAATCGACGTTCCGCTTCCTCCTCAGGAAGTGTGGGACAAGGCGTCCGATCTCAGTGGATACGAAAACTGGCTCGTGGTTCACGACGGATGGCGCAGTGAACTTCCCGAACAACTGGGTGTCGGCACCGAGATCAGCTCGGTCGTGACCGTGAAGGGCCTGCGCAACCGCGTTCGGTGGACCATCAAGAAGTACGACGTTCCGAAGGCGATCTCGCTCAAGGGAGACGGCAAGGGCGGGGTCAAGCTCGGTCTCGAACTCGACGTGAAGGCAAAGGGCGACGGGTCGGAACTCGCGCTGACAGTCGAGTTGGGCGGCGCGCCGTTGTTCGGCCCGATCGGTTCGAGTGTGGCGCGGGCGCTCAAAGGCGATGTGGAGAAGTCGCTGGCCCAGTTTGTCCAGATCTACACCTAGTTGTGGAGATTTCCACATCGAGCTACTTCACCGCTAACGTGAGTTAGGATTCTTTTCGGCGGGATAAACCGGGCATCGGTTGGTTATTGATGCGGGTCCCGCCGGAAAGGATTCGATCAATGTCGTCTCGTCATGGGTACGGCGCACCACCTGCGTCCATGCCTCGATCCGTGCAGGTTCTGATCGGACTCTTGGCAGTAGTCGCAGTCGGTGGAACCGCAGCATTCGCCGTGACGTTCAAAAGCGTCAGCGACAAGGGAGAACTCGGTGCGAGTGCTGTCACAGCTGCGACGGCAACCAGCTGTGAGAACCCGGAAACCGTGACCGTGGCCGCCGATCCGTCGATCGCCTCGGGACTCGAAGCTGTCGCCGCTGCCATCCCCGCTACGGAACTCGGGTGCAGCTCGCTCAGTGTGACGCCGCAAGATCCCGTGCTCACCGTCGCGGCGATCGCCGACGGTTCGGCGCCCGCATTATGGATCCCTGATTCGAGCGAATGGTTGGACAAGGTTTCGGCTAGCGGGCAGGAGATTCGCCGGATCAGCAACTCGGTCGCGTCCACCCCTGTTGTCACTGTCTCGGCGCCGGGTAGCGAGGCACCCACCGCTTGGACGGATGTCCTCGGCGCTCCAGCACTGCACATCGGCGATCCCCTCACCAGTGCCGTCTCCAGCGCACCGATCGTGGCAGCCTTTGCCGAGGCCCAGTCGCGGGGCGGGGACCTCACGTCCATTTCGGCAGCCCTGGTCCCGGTGGCGCAAGCGCAGTACGGAAATCTGAAGGAAACCGGTTCGACCGGACGCATCCAAACCGTGGACGCGTCCGGCGGGACCGCGGTGACGACCGAGCAGACCTTCGAGGCTTATCTTGCCGCACATGCGGACAGTCGACTCACCGCGTCGGTACCGTCGTCCGGTTCGGTCTTCATGGACTACCCGATGGCAAGTGTGGGTGCAGACTCGTCGGCGGCGGTCGACGCCGGCAAACTGCTGGCGGCAGCGCTGACATCGGACACCGGGCGCTCCGTACTTGCCGGCCTCGGGTTCCGCGGCGCGGATCAGGCCCCGCCGGTCGCCGGTGGAGTGGGAAAAGTTGGCTCGCTGGTGCCGTCCGATCCGACTGTGGTCACCAAAGCGCTTGCGCGGTACGAGATTCTGTCCAGGCCTTCCCGTGCACTGGCAGTTGTCGACGTCTCGGGGTCCATGGACTACATGCAGGACGGGGTCACTCGAATGGCCGCGACTGCACAGGCTGGTGACATTGCGATCCGAATGTTTCCCGCCAACGCACAATTGGGTCTCTGGGCATTCTCCGTAGACCTCGGCGAGGGCACGGACTACCGCGAACTCGAACCTGTCGCCCGTATGGATGCAACTGAAGGCGACACGGATCATCGGAGCAAACTGCTGTCTCGGATCGACAGCCTCTCTTCGATCGTCGGCGGCGGAACAGGTTTGTACGACAGCGTTCTCGCCGCGTATCGGTCCATGCAACAGACTTACGATCCGGCCTCGATCAATTCGGTGATTCTACTGACCGACGGTGCCAACGACGATCCGTCGGGTATCGCCCTGCAGGAACTTCTCGACACCCTGACTCGCGAGCAGGACCCGACGCGGCCGGTACCGATCATCACCATCGGTGTCACCGATGACGCCGATACCGATGTGCTCGAGCAGATTTCGGCTCTCACCGGCGGCAACAGCCACTTCGCTCCGACACCGGCAGACATCCCGAAGGTCTTCGTCGGCGCGATCAGTGGGCGCGCCGGCTGAACTACTCGAGGACTGGCGCGTCGGCGCTGTCCGTGATCCATTCGGTTGCGAGTCTCTCGAGGGTGCCGTCGGCGTAGAGCGCATCCACGGCGGCAGAGACGCACGCCGTCAGAGGACTGTTCTTCTCGAGCACGAACCCGAAGAATTCGGTGACCGCGTTGGGCCGCGGAAACTGACCCACGATGACCGACCCGGGCAGTTCGTTCTCGGTGATGTGGAATCCGGTCGGGATGTCGACGACCAATGCGTCGATCTCGCCCGCGGCCAGCGCAGCTTTCGCGTCGTCCGTGGTCGCGAACTCGCGTGGCGCAGTGGTCGGAACAATCGTGTCGGTGATCGCCGCGAGGCTGGTGGAACCGGTCTGAGCGCCCAAACGGTAGCCGGCCAGATCCGCAAGATTCCTTGCCTCAGCGGCTGTGCTCCCGCGCGAGGCGATCACCGACTGCGCCACTGCGTAATACGGCGAGCTGAAGTCGACGTTCTCGCGGCGATCCCCGGAAACCGTGAACTGATTGACGTCGAAGTCGAAATCCTTGGGGCCTGGTTTCAGTGCGTCGTTGAAGGCGACCGTGGTGAAGCGAACCTGATCGGCGTTGTACCCGAGTTTGTCGACGACGGCCCGGGCCACCGCTCCCTCGAAGCCCTTGCCGTTGGACGGAGTGTTGTCGACGAACCACGGCGCGTACGCCGGCGAATCGGTGGCGATGGTCAAGACACCGTCTTCGAGGGTGGTCCCGCTCTGGGGTCCGCACTTGTCCACGGCGGTGGTCGAGGGCAGTTTGGTGAATGCCTCGGGAACCGTGGTCGTGGTGTCCGCTGCCGCAGGTGCCTCCGGCTGCGACGAACACGAGCCCAACAAGATCGAGCAAGCGAAGATCGCGGTCACGGCAACAGCGCGTCGTGTCATAGGCACAAGGCCATCTTGCCTGTTTGTCCGGTACGGACGTGACGGGGGTCTCGTGTGAGCGGAGTTCACGCAGCTGAGCGTCGTAGTGCAAGGCGCTCCGACGGTGTCGTCCCACCCCATACTCCGTGTGGTTCAGCGGTGTCGAGTGCAAAGGTCAGGCAGTCCCGAATGACCGGGCAGCGGAAGCACACCTGCTTCGCGGAACTCTCCCGTGCAGCCCGATTGCGTCCGCGTTCTTCACCCGGCGAATAGAACACCGCCGGGTCCACTGTTTTACAGGTGGCGAACATCCGCCAGTTGTTGTCCACCAACGGCTCCACGGAACTGCGAACTGTCATCGTGGTCTCCTCTCCCCTCGAGAATCCAGTCTTGCCCGTGGACTGGCGCAGCGGCAGGTTTCCGATCCACCAGATTTCTACTGCCAGATGCAGCACTATCCAGCACAATGAGGAGATGGCAACGACGGATCGGGGTCAGATCACGCTCGACGGCACAACGGTGTCCGTGACCAATCTGGGCAAGATCCTCTACCCCGAGAGCGGCACCACGAAGGCCGAAGTCATCGACTACTACACCCGTATCGCCGCAGTCATGCTTCCGCATGTCGTCGGTAGACCGGGCACTCGTAAGCGTTGGCCCAATGGCGTGGACGGTCAGTCCTTCTTCGAGAAGAACCTTGCGTCGTCTGCCCCGCAGTGGCTCACGCGTGCGTCGCTGCAACATTCTGATCGTGTCGTCACTTACCCGGTCTTCGATTCCGTTGCATCCCTGGCGTGGCTGGGGCAGCAGGCCGCACTCGAATTGCACGTTCCCCAATGGCGATTCGACGGTTCCGAGCGTGGTCCGGCGACACGACTGGTATTCGATCTCGACCCGGGCGAAGGCGTCGGATTGACCGAGTGCGCCGAGGTGGCGAGGTCGATTCGAGATCTGGTCGCAACTCTGGGGTGGACTGCCTATCCGGTAACCAGTGGTAGCAAGGGAATTCACCTCTACGTTCCACTGGATCGAGCCTTGGACGGCAGCGGTGCGTCGACTGTCGCCAAGCAGATCGCCACCGGACTCGAGAAGCTTCACCCGGATCTCGTCACCGCGACGATGGCTCGAAATGTGCGGGCAGGCAAGATTTTCGTGGACTGGAGTCAGAACAACGCAGCCAAGACAACCATTGCGCCGTACTCGATGCGTGGTCGCGATCAACCCTATGTTGCCGCGCCGCGCAGTTGGGACGAACTCGACGATCCGAAACTACGGCATCTGTTGTTCGACGAGGTTCTGGAGCGCGTCGAATCCGATGGTGATCTGCTGGGCGATCTGGATCCGCCGGTCTCGGCGGCTGTAGCCGACACGTTGACGCACTATCGCAACAAGCGGTCGGCCGACCGGACGCCGGAGCCGATCCCTGCTGCGGTGACCAAGGAGACAGCGGGCAATACCTTTGTGATTCAGGAACATCACGCCAGACGATTGCATTACGACGTTCGGCTGGAGCGGGATGGTGTGCTCGTGTCCTGGGCTGTTCCGAAGGGCGTACCGACCAGTGCCGGAGAGAATCGGTTGGCCGTGCACACCGAGGATCACCCGCTCGAGTACGCCACGTTCTCGGGCACGATTCCGAAGGGGGAGTACGGCGGCGGTTCGATGACGATCTGGGATTCCGGGACGTACGAGACCGAGAAGTGGCGTGAAGACGAGGTGATCGTGCGCCTCAGTGGGAAACGGGTGCAGGGACGCTTCGCGCTGATCCGGACGAAGGGTGACCAGTGGTTGATGCATCTGATGAAGGATCAGAACGCGAGTTTCGGAACGGAGTTTCCCAAGAATCTCGAGCCGATGCTTGCCACCGCTGGAACGCTCGAAGGTCTCGACTCGCAGGAGTGGGCTTTCGAAGGTAAGTGGGACGGGATTCGAGTGATTCTCGAATATCATTCGGGCACAATGTCACTTCGCAGTCGCGCGGGTAACGACAAGACCGGGGACTATCCCGCCCTTGCCGGGTTGGCCGAGGTGCTGGACGGTCATGACGTGGTTCTCGACGGGGAAGTGGTGGCGTACAACGACGCGGGGGTCACCGATTTCGGTCTTCTCCAGCGAGGTGGGGAGCCGGTGTTCCTGGCCTTCGATCTTCTGTACCTCGACGGAGTGTCTTTGCTGCGGAAATCCTACTCGGACCGGCGCACCGTGTTGAATGCGTTGGCGGGCAAGGTCGGTGAGCTCGAGGTACCTCCACAGATCGAGGGCACGGCGGAGAACGCGTTGGAGGTGAGTACCGATGCCGGATGGGAAGGGATTGTCGCCAAACGTCGTGCATCGGTCTACCTTCCGGGGCGGCGTGGGTCGAGTTGGATCAAGGTGAAGAACTGGCGCACTCAAGAGGTGGTGATCGGAGGGTGGCGCACTGGGCAGGGCAATCGAGCACAGGGGATCGGGGCGCTGCTCATGGGAATTCCGGGTGAGGATGGATTGACCTACGTGGGGCGCGTCGGTACCGGCTTCAGTGATCGCGACTTGGAGTCTTTACTTGCGACACTGGAACCGCTGCGTCAGAAGGAAAGTCCGTTTGGGGAGGAACTGCCCGCCGACGACCGCAAGGGAGCAGTGTGGGTGAAACCGGAACTCGTCGGTGAGGTGCGGTTCATGGATTGGACGGCGACCGGACGCCTTCGTCATCCGAGTTGGCGGGGTCTGCGGGAGGACAAGAAACCGGGCGACGTGGTGCGGGAAACAGTGCAATGACGGCCAACGCACCGACGAACGCGACTGCGGCACAGATTTGGATTCCGGTACTCATCGCCGAGGTGTAAGCCTGGTTCGCTGCGTCGGTCAAGGCACTCGCGGGGGGAGCGCCGGCATGGATCTGCGCCGGATCGGCTGTGGAAGTGTCGACTCCGGGTTCGAAGCGGGACCGGAAATCGGTGGCTACGACCGTCCCGATGACGGCGACGCCCAGAACTCCACCCAACTCTCGCACGACGCTGTTGATCGAACTGGCCATCGAAGCCTGCTGGGGCGCAACCGAAGACATCGACGTGGTTGTGGCCGGAGCCATGACCAACCCCATCCCCGCGCCGACCAGTGCCATGATCGCAGCCAGGATTCCGAACGGTGCGTACCTATCTGCTGCGATCGACAGGACCAACAGTCCCGCGGACATGACTGCGAGACCGGTCGCGATCGAACTGCGCACGCCGAATCGGCCGACCATACGATCGCTGCTGGAGGCGACAGTCGCCATCACTATCGCAAACGGAACTGCACCGACGCCGGCGACCAATGGACCGTAACCACGAACTAATTGGAGGTATTGCGTGTACGTGAAGAGAACTCCGAAAAGGGCGAAGAATGTTACGGCCAAGATGGCATTGGAGGTGCTGAACACTCGACTGGTGAAGATGCGCACGTCGGTCATCGGCGCCGAGGCCCGCAGCTCCCACCAGACGAATCCGGCGAGAAGTGCTGTTGCGCTGACGATCTCCAGCACCGTGACGGGCGACGACCATCCGCGAAGGCTTGCCTGGGTGAGGGCATCCACGATCAAAGCCAGTCCGCCGGCGGACAGCAGGAGTCCGGGGATGTCGAACGAACCCTTCGTGATCCCTCTTGCCGGGGGCACAAGAAAAACCGTCGCGGCGATCACACCGGCGACCAGTGGGACGTTTATCCAGAAGACGCTTCCCCAACTGAAATGTTCGAGAAGTACGCCACCGGCCACGGGGCCGATCGCGATTCCCAGTCCGGCGGTTGCAGACCAGATTCCTATCGCCCGGCCTCTCTCGTGCGGGGCGAACATCGAGACGACAAGTGACAGCGTCGCCGGCATGACCAGTGCGGCGGCTGCCCCCATCACTGTTCTCCATCCGATCAGCTGCAACGACGTGTGAGAGAGGGCAGCGAAGGCTGACCCGAGGGCGAACAAGGTGAGGCCGGTCAGAAGTATCCGACGGTGACCGAATCTCGCGCCGAGTCCACCTGCCGTGATGAGCAAGGCGGCGAACGCCAATGTGTATGCGTTGGTGATCCATTGCAGGTCGACGGTGGTCGCTTGCAGTTCGCGGGCAAGGGTCGGGATAGCGGTGTTGAGGATGGTGTTGTCGATCGTGACTACGACGAGGGATGTGCAGAGGGCGCCCAATGCTGCCCATCGTCGCCGGTCAGTGGGTTCGAGGGAATTCATCATGTCCTTACGAATGTAACCTTACGAATGTTTAGTGATGAGAACGTACCCCCTCGCCTTACATGTGTAAAGTTTGTCGGGTGAGTGATGTTTCCGAAGATGCCGATGAAACTGGGACGAGTGGTTCTCGGAGTACTCGCGCCCGAAATCCGAGAGGAAGCGGCGCACGGCTCCGCGGAGAGATCGTCGCCGCAGCGGCGACGCTCATCGCCCGCACCGGATCGGATCAGGCGGTGACGCTCCGATCGGTCGCTCGCGAAGTCGGGATATCCGCACCATCTATCTACGGACACTTTTCCGATCGCGATGCCATTGTCGAAGCGGTGGTCTCCGAATCGCTGGAGCAGTTGCATCTCGCCGTGGCCGACGCCGTTTCCGCACACCCCGACCCGGTCGAGGGTCTGTATGCCGGGTGCTCGGCATACGTCGAGTTCGGCATTTCCGAGCCCGCTCGGTATCGGGTCTTGTTCGGGTGGTCCAGGCCGAAAGGTCAGTCACCACAATCGGATACGCGAGGACTGGCCGCCTTCAACACGCTGGTGACCAACCTCGACGCGTGCGTCGCCGCTGGGAGGTCGGCCAGCACAGACACTTTTGTCGATGCGGTATCGATCTGGACTTCGCTGCACGGACAGGTGATGTTGCGGGCCGATCTTCCGGAATTCCCGTGGCCGTCGACCGACACCGTCGGTGAGATGGTGAGGAGCCTTGCGCGGCTTGTGAACTGACGCCTCAACCGTTTGCTGATCGGCAACCAGGCGAGGTCTGATCCAGCATCGTGAGATAGGCATCGAGCTGAGCTGCGCCGGCGAGAAGGTTGCGACTGCGTGTGGCCAGCCGGTCTTGCCAGGATTCGAGGAACGCTGACAATGCGTCTGCTCCGCCGGCCTCGCGCAGCGAATCGAGAAACTGAGCGACTTGCGACAGCCGATAGCCACCGCGCCGCAGCTGCCGTGCGATCTCGGCGTCGCGCACACACTCCGAACCGTATTCGCGATAACCCGTTGCCTGTTCGCGCTCGGGGCGCAGGATGCCGTGCTCTTCCCATGTGCGCAGTGTCGCCGGGTGAACGCCGAGACGGCGCGCCAGCTCACCCACCGTCAGCGCTGGACCGTGCACCAGTGCCGGTGCCATGGTGGACAGAGTCCCCAGCGCTGTGGCTACCTCGGTGCGAGTTTTTCGCTCGGCGAGCAGCGTCACGTGCGCACTGTCGATCAGGCGGTAGGCGGACTCGGTGTCGCCCAGGTTGGTCGCCCGCATGATTTCCGTGGCCCGCTGGTGCCCGTGACCGCCGCGCAATGCGAGGAAAGTGCGCAGGGCTTGCGCGTGCACTGGGGTGTATCGCCGGTAGCCGTAAGTGCTGCGCTCGCTCGGAGGGAGGATGCCGGCATCGTCGTAGTTGCGGATCGCCTGTGCGGACAACCCGTGTTCACGGGCAAGGTCTATGGGCCGCACTGATCACCTCCGATTGAGGCTTTTCACGGTATACCCCAGGTAATTGCCGGTGAAAGTTTCACTCGAATCTTCAACGATACTGTCGAAGGCAGTCCACCTTCGAAAGGGATGATCATGTCCACTGCCCCAGCGCTGAGTGAGTTCGGCCGCCAACTCGAAGACGCGGCAAGTCTTGGTCGTGCCGTCGACGAACTGCTCGCAGCGCGAACCGAGGTGCCGGCTCTGCTCGCTCTCGGCGAGCCGACTCATGGGATCAAGGCTTTTCCGTTGCTGCGCAACGAACTTCTCGGCCAACTGGTCGAACGAGGATATCGGTCGATCGTGCTCGAAACAGATGTCTTTGCGGCTTTGCTCGTGAACGACTACGTGAACGGGGGAGAGGCGGACATCGAGAAGGTGCTCGCCACAGGCTTCAGCCACGGATTCGGTGCGGTACCGGGTAACCGCGAACTCGTCGAATGGCTACGCGAGTACAACCACGGCCGCGCTCCGGCCGACCGAGTTCGCTTCTACGGCTTCGACGCTCCGGTGGAGTATTCCGGTGCACCGAGCCCACGTGGCGCGCTGTCTGCAGCAGGTGACTTCCTGCCCGCTGCGATGCGGCCGCACTCGTTCGACGGCATCGACCTTCTGCTCGGGCAGGACACCGACTGGACCAACCCGGCGGCGATGTTCGAACCGGCTGCGTCCGTCGGCAACTCCGATCAGGCTCGTGCCCTGCGCATCATTGCGGACGACCTCGCCAGCGTCCTGCGGCGCGCCGCACCTGTGCTGCGGCCCGCCGACCCGGCCGGGTACGACCTGGCCCTTGCACATTCACGCACCGCTCTGGGGCTCTTGCGCTATCACTCCGCGATGGCGAGTTCCGCTCCTGATCGCATCGGCACTCTGCTCAGTCTGCGTGCCGAGATGATGGCCGAGAACCTGTTGGCGGTCGTCGCCCAGGAGCAGCGACGCGGGCCGATCCTGCTCTTCGCACACAATGCCCATCTCCTGCGAGTGCCGTCCGACATGCCCGTCAACGGCGACGTGGTCAGCTGGGGGAGCGCCGGCTCACTTGTCGGACTTGTCCTCGGGGAGCGCTACGTATTTTTGGCAACCGACGCCAACCCCGACAGTGATCCGGGCACTCTGCAGGGAGCGTTGGCCGATGCGACCAGTCGGCGTGCCCTGTTTCCGGCGCCCGCACTTCGCGCAGCACTTGACCCGTCCGTCACCGCGGGAGAGGCGATCCTGCCCGGCCACCTGCCGCTGAAACCTTCGGAGTTGGACGGCGCCGACGCGGTCATCTTCGTCGCGGATGCCGACGGGCAGCGTCATCAGTACTGGTAACAGCGTCAGGGGCAGAGCGCGTGAGAGAGTATCGCGACGGTGTCCGGCTGGTCCTTCGGCGTCGACGTCAGCGTCACGGTGAACGCACGATCCGGCGTCGCGCCGGACAGTGTGTAGTACCCGTAGATCCCGCCACTGTGGCCGGTATAGGTGACGCCGCAGGGAAGTTCGGTGGCGCCGACGCCCATCCCGTACCCGAGTCCCTCGGCTTCGGTGGCGGCGACCTGAGGGGTGGTCATCTCGGCAAGCTGCTCGGCCGGCACCACCTGCCCGTCGAGTAGTGCACGCCAGAAGGTGTTCAGGTCTGTGCCCGTCGAGACCATCGCTCCGGCAGACCAGGGGATCGACGGTTCCGTGCGGGAAACGTCGGTCAGGCCACCGTCGAGATCCTGATAGCCCGTCAGGTGATCGCCCCTGATGTCGAGCTCACCGGCCGGCGGGAGGTACGTGTCTTCCAAGTCCAGCGGATCGAGTATCCGAGACCGGAGTTCATCGGCGTAGCTGCGGCCACTCACGGATTCGACGAGCATTCCGAGAACGATGTAGTTGGTGTTGGTGTAGACGAACGACGTTCCGGGGACGAATTGCGCCGGTTTGCCGAGGGCGATGGCGACCGCGGCGGACGGCGTCAGCGTTCGGTTCTCGTTTGCTGCAATCCATTCGTCGGCGCCGGGTTCTCCGGCGAACTCGGGAAGGCCGCTGCGATGTTGCAGCAGTTGCCGCACGGTGATCGCGCTACCGTCGATGCCACTGCCGTCCATGTCACTGCTGTGCAGTAGGCCCGGGAGATACTGCTCGATCGGTGCGTCGAGGTCGACCTTGCCCTCGGCGACCAACTGCAGAACGAGCGAAGCTGTGAATGTCTTTGTCACACTTCCGATCCGGACGCGATCATTCTTGCCGATCGAATCGCCGTTGGTCCGGTTGGGCACGCCGCTGGTCATGACAGCCGTCGTGGTGCCGTCGTCGAGTGTTGCGATCGACCCGACGACACCCGACCTGGTGAGTCCGTCGAGATCCGATTGAATCTCCACTGCGCGCTGGAGCGTCGAGCAACCGACGAGTGCCGTGGTGGCTCCGATGATGACCGCGGCGACGAGCAGGTATGGGCGCATGAGTCGAATCTATGGACCTTGTCGTGCCGCGGGATCCAGGAAATCCCCCATCATTCCCTGATCTTCTGCCAGCCCGGGACGTAAGGCCCGTTTGTTCAAAACCGACAAATCGGATCAATCATTCCTGTCCGAACACCACGTCCACGCCGTTAACATCCGAACGAAGTGTTTGTTTTCACGTGTCTTACCAGTTCACGGCTATCGAGGTGCGCTGCCGCGCGCCGAAACGACTCCCACGAAGGACGGATGCATGAAGAAGTCGACACTCCGCACGGGAACGGTCGCGGCTTTGCTGACCGGAAGTGTCCTGTTGCTCTCCGCTGCCCCCGCCTCAGCCGACCCGGGAAGCCTCGGTAGCGGTGGCAGTAGCGGGAGTTCCGGAAGCTTGGGAAGCACGGGCAGCATCAGCAGCGGATCAGCCGCCCTTCCGATTCCGAGTCCGGCAGGGCTGATCGCGCTGGCAGCGGCGAGCACTCAGACCGGAAAGCCCTACCAGTGGGGCGGCGTCGGGCCGAACTCGTGGGACTGCTCCGGGCTGGTGCAATGGGCGTTTCGGCAGGCCGGCGTGAATCTGCCACGGACCAGCCAACAGCAGGCCAACGTCGGACAGCCGGTTCCCCGGTGGGCCCTCGCCCCCGGCGACGTCATCACCTTCTACCCCGGTGCGACGCACGTCGGCATCTACGCTGGGTTCGGAATGGTGTTCAACGCCTACGGAGTTGGTGTTCCGACCGGACTGACGCCGCTGGCGGATCTGCCGATCAACAACATCCGCAGGTTCTAGAACCTGCACAGAACCTTCACAAGTCCTCCCAGGTTCATCCACGAGGGCCGAATACAGTCAGTTCCATGAGTCAGCGAAGAGTGCTCGTGGTCGACGACGAGGTCAGCATCTGCGAGTCCATCGCGGCGAGGCTGCGTGCCGAGGGCTACGACGTCGAGCTGGCGTTCGACGGTCCCAGCGCGGTGGCCCGCTGCGAGCAGATGGACGCAGACCTGGTGGTACTCGACGTGATGATGCCGGGATTCGACGGACTCGAAGTCTGCCGCCGCATCCAGGCCGTGCGCCCGGTGCCTGTGCTGATGCTGACCGCTCGCGCCGATGAAACGGACATGCTGATCGGTCTCGGCGTCGGGGCCGACGACTATCTGAGCAAGCCGTTCAGCATGCGTGTGCTCGTCGCCCGGGTGCAGGCTCTGCTTCGGCGTGCGGATCGCGCGGAGCACGCTGCTCGCCCGGTGGCCGACCTCCTCGAGTTCGGTGACGTCGTGATCGACCTGACCGAACGTCGAGTGCGCCGTGATGCGCAAGAAGTTCACCTGACTCGCACCGAATTCGATCTCATCGCCTATCTGGCGGAGCGGCCGCGAGCCGCGATCCCGCGGGAGTCGCTGCTCGAGGAGATCTGGGGCTGGGGTGAGGGAGCGGGCAGTCGGACCGTCGACAGCCACGTCAAGGCACTGCGACGCAAGCTCGGACCTTCCGTGATCCGGACCGTTCACGGCGTCGGGTACGCCTGGGACGTGCCGCGATGAGCGGCGTCGACCGACTCTTTGCACGGTGGCCGCGGCCGCTGGACCCGATGCGGTCCTTCAAGGTGAAGGTCGGCCTCCTGGTTGTCGCAGCACTGGTGTTCGCCGCGGGTGGTTTCTGGCTGACGTCGCAACAACCGTTTCGTTTTGCTCTACTGACGGCGTTGGTTGTCGCTCTCGGCGTTACGCAGGTGCTCGCACACGGGATGACGTCACCGCTTCGCGAGATGACGGCCGCGGCGAAGGCGATGGCGCGCGGCGACTATTCGCGGCGAGTACGAGCGACTTCCAGAGACGAAGTAGGCGAACTCGCCCATGCGTTCAATCGGATGGCCGAGGACCTCGGGGCCGACGACCGGTACCGCCGCGAGTTGATCGGCAACGTCTCCCACGAATTACGGACGCCCATCACCGCTTTGCAAGCCATGCTCGAGAACGTCGTCGACGGTGTCGAAGAACCGGATCCGGCGATGATGAAATCGGCGCTGCGGCAGACGGAACGACTGGGCGCGCTGGTAGCCGACCTTCTCGATCTCTCGAAACTCGAGGGTGGCGCTATGCCGTTGAAACGCCGCCGTTTCGAGGTCGAGCCGTTCCTACGCGAGCTGTCGAGTGTGAGTGCGGGCGACATCGAGATAGACGTCAAGCCTCCGCAATTGTCCGTGGTCGCCGATCCGGATCGCCTCCATCAGGTGGTGACCAACCTGGTGGACAACGCGGTTCAGCACGGGAACGTCGACACCAAAGTTGTGATCCGAGTACGTACCGGCAGCGCGGGGGAGTTGGTGCTCGACGTCCACGACGACGGCCCCGGCATCGAACCACAGGCCCGTGAGCGAGTGTTCGACCGCTTCATCCGCGGCGGCTCGACCGACGGGGGCACCGGACTCGGCCTCGCGATCGCGAAGTGGGCGGTCGAATTACATGACGGCAGGATTGCCGTCGTCGATGCCCCGTCGGGTTGTTGCATTCGAGTAGTGCTGCCGCAGAACTGAATCAAAGTCCCTGACGAGATCGAGAGATCTCGCGATGGCGCATGTCTTCATCGGCATTCGTCTGTACTTCCGACCCTGAAAAATTGAACCAGACACATAGGAGATCACATGAGCGCTCCGATAGTAATTCCACCGAAACCGCCGATGCCGGCCGTAAAACCCAAGCGTTCCAGCCGGTTCTGGCGTCCCGATCGCACTTCGATGGCCACCCGCTCGATGCTCCTCGGCGCGGCCGCAGTAGGGGTGCTTGCGGCCCTGATCCTCGACCCAGGGTTCGCGAGTATCGCGTACGTGATCGTGGGTGCCGGTGTGGTGATCGTCTTCGGGATTCTGACGCCGCCGCGGATGACCGTGACGCAGTGGGTCGCCGCCATCGGGATGCTCGCACTGCTGGGTGTTGCCGCCGTTCGCGGTGCGGAGTGGTTGGTGTTCCTCTGCGTCGTAGCTGCGTGGGTTCTGTTCACGTGGACTCTGATCGGCGGGCGGACGTGGACCGGAATACTTCTGGGAACGGTC
Source organism: Rhodococcus sp. IEGM 1302 (assembly GCF_030056935.1). Classification (NCBI taxonomy): domain Bacteria; kingdom Bacillati; phylum Actinomycetota; class Actinomycetes; order Mycobacteriales; family Nocardiaceae; genus Rhodococcus; species Rhodococcus sp. IEGM 1302. Next base: position 104,510 of record NZ_JASHKY010000008.1, read on the forward strand.
GCTCCCTGGCGGGCACCGCACCGGACGGTCAACTTCGTTCGTCGTCGAAAACTTGCTACCCGCTCTGCTCCGCGGGTGCCGGCGGCGCGAGTTGTCGTCGTAAGCGCAGTATCGATTATTCTCCTGCTGATTTTCGGATCTTTGTTCGTGAGTGCGGATCCGGAGTTCGCGAAGATCTTCGACGGCTTCGCTCCTGCCATCTCGGTGTCGAACCCGGGAGCACGGATCTTTGCCGGCGTCGTGATGGCGTTCGGCACGCTGGTTGCGGTGTATCTGCGCCGCAGAACGCCGACGGTGGACGCGTTTGCACCTGCGCAGGCGATGCCGTTGCCGATGTGGGAGTGGGCGGTCCCGCTCGGAGTACTCAACGTGCTGTTCCTCGGTTTTGTTGCAGTACAGACGAAGACGCTGTTCGGGGGAGACGAGCACGTACAGGTGACCGATGGACTGACCTATGCGGACTATGCGCGTGAGGGTTTCTGGCAGCTCATGGCGGTTACCGTGCTGACGCTGCTCGTCATCGCCGTCGCAGTGCGGTACATCGACCGCCGCGACGCTGGATCGAGGCGTCTTGCCCGCGGACTGCTGGGTGCCCTGTGTGTTTTCAGCCTGGTGATCGTGGCGTCCGCTGTGCACCGGATGTGGTTGTACGAGAATCAGTACGGTTTCACGGTGCTCCGGGTCAGCGTCTTCGCGACAGAGCTGCTTCTTGGCTTCGTGTTCGTGTTGTTGCTCGTCGCAGGTATTCGGATGTCCGGGAAGTGGCTGCCCACAGCTGTTCTCGCCACTTCGGCCGTCGCGCTGCTGGCCTTCGCGGTGTTCAACCCCGACGCGTACATCGCGCAAAAGAACATGGAACGGTTCGAGGGCGGCAAGAGCATCGACGTTTCCTACTTACGCGGGCTCTCCGTCGACGCGGTACCTGCCTTGGATCGTCTACCGGAACCGCAGCGTTCATGTGCCTTGAGCAGATATCGATTCGGAGTGCCGGGCACCACTGCACCCTGGGAGTTCAACGCAGCGCGTGAGAAGGCCCGCGACATCCTGGAAGCTCGCCCGGTGGGGCCGTGCCTGCAGATGTACACGGTCGGATAGACGCAGGGCGATTGTGCAGCCGCGCGGCAGATGGCCTGCGCGGCTGCATAATCGGCGAGCGCCGCCTGGTCGATCAGTGCACGGCGAGTGAGATTTTCTCCCGTTCCTCTGCGGACACCAAGTCTCGGGTGGATCGTAAGTCGACGGTCACGCTGTGGAGTTTGCCGCCGTAGCGGAACGTGCCCTTGTCCGCGAACTCTTCCGCGACCGGGCTTCCCCGGTTGATGCCGACGTCGAGCTGTTCGTTCATGCTGAAGATCGCCCGAGTGGTCTTCTCGATCCGGCCTTCGGAGACCACCTCGTCGTCGACGCTCAGGGTTGCGGTTCCACCCTTGCCGATTCCGCCGCCGTCGTACTCGAAGTGGACGGACACCTCGCGTGCATTGGGTGCCAGCGGGTTGCGCCCACGCACGAAGGTCCGACCACCGCCGCTGAAGTTGTAGCAGTAGACGGGGACGGAATCGAGTATGTACAAAGCGAATCCGCCGAACCGGCCACCGAGGCTGACCAGCATGCCGTCGGCGACGCTACCCAGACTTGCGGTCAACGTGTACGAGCGGTTGAAGAACGTCGGCGCGGCTTTCTCGACCAGACCGTTCATGTGTGGGTACAGCGTGAGGGTCTTGCGGCCCATCATCGGATGCGGGGGTCGTGATTCCGCGGTGGCGTGGCGACCGACCGTTCTGTCGTCCAGCGGCAGCACCTGATATTTGGCCGCCTCGACGAGGAACTTTTCCTTGAGCCGGGCGAGGATCTCGGGATGCTCGTCCGCGAGATCGCGGGCCTGCGACCAGTCGACCGAGGTGTCGTACAGCTCCCAACGGTCCTCGCTCATCGGTGTGAGCTCGAGGCCGTGAGTGGCCATCAGCCAGGGTGCGCGGTGGGCCGTGACTGCGGTCCAACCGTGATCGTAAATTCCGCGGTTGCCGAAGATCTCGAAATACTGTGTGGTGTGGCGCTCTTCGGCATCGGGCTCGGCGAAGGTGTAGTTCATCGCCACGCCTTCCATCGGTTTCTGGGTGACCCCGTCGACGCTGGTCGGTGCCGGAATACCGGCAGCTTCCAGGATTGTCGGCGTGATGTCGACGCAGTGATGCCACTGCTCCCTGATTCCTGGCTTGTCGATCCCCTTGGGCCAGTGGGTGATCAGACCGTTTCGGGTACCGCCGTAATGGGACGCAACCTGCTTGGCCCACTGGTAAGGGGTGTCGAGAGCCAGAGCCCACGACGCCGGATAGTGCGGGTAGCTGGTTTCGGTCCCCAATTCGTCGTAGCGCGCCAGTACGTCGGATGTCGCACTCTTGTAACCGTTGAGGCCGGCGAGGTAGTTGAACGAGCCCTCCATTCCGCCTTCCGCGGAAGCGCCGTTGTCACCCATCATGTAGAGCACCAGAGTGTTGTCGAGTACACCCATGTCCTGCAACCGGTCGACGAGCCTGCCTACCTCGTCGTCGGTGTGCTCGAGAAACGCCGCGTACAACTCCATCAAACGGGCCGAGACCCTCTTCTGGTCGTCGTCGAGTTCGTCCCAGTGTGGGAGCCCTGGAGCCCACGGGGCCAATTCGGTATCAGGAGCGACGACGCCCAGTTCCTTCTGCTTTTGGAGGGTGATCTCGCGTTGGCGATCCCACCCGTGATCGAATTCGCCGACGTACTTGTTCAGGTATCGGTCCGGAACCTGGAGTGGAGCGTGGCACGCGCCGAAGGGGAGATAGCAGAACCACGGCTTGTCGGGGTCCATCGTGTTGACGCCCTCGACCCATTCGATCGCGTGGTCGACGAGATCCTCTGACAGGTGGTAACCCTCCTGTGGTGTCTTGGGTAAGTCGACCATCGTGAAGTCCTCGTAGAGAACCGGGGTGAACTGGTCGGACTCGGCACCGAGGAAACCGTAGAACTTGTCGAAACCCTCACGGACCGGCCACCGATCGAACGGCCCGGCAGCGGTGGTCTCCCACGTCGGGGTCTGGTGCATCTTGCCGAAAGCACCTGTCGCATAGCCGTTTCCCTGTAGGACGCGTGCGACCGTGGCGGCAGAGGCGGGGCGGGTCCCGTTGTATCCCGGTGCCGCGTTGGCCATTTCGGAGATGACACCCATACCGACACTGTGGTGGTTGCGCCCGGTCAGTGTGGCGGCACGCGTCGGCGAGCACAGAGCCGTGGTGTGGAATCGGCTGTATTTCACGCCGGTTTCGGCCAAACGCTCGGCGGTGGGGGTGCGGCACGGGCCACCGAACGCGGAGGGTGCGCCGAATCCGACGTCGTCGATCATGATCAGCAGCACGTTCGGGGCCCCGGCCGGCGGGCGAAGCGGTTCCGGGCGGGTGTACGGGGGATTCTGATCGGGGTAGTACACGGCGGCCGCGACGTTCGGCGTCTCGGGAATGATCGGAATGGAATGGCGATTCACCAGCAGGCTCCTTGGCGTGTGCAAAACCGGGCGGATTAAGCTGTCGTCTTAATCTGGAGCGTATCGATCGGAATTCAGTTGGCGGCGTATGTCTCGTTGACTGGGACAACTACCCCCGTGAGTGGTTAAGGAGTCCCTGCACTCCCTAACCGCGCACAGGGGATGGGGCTTGCGGAATTAAGACAGTGACTTATATGGTCGGTGTATGCCCGCCTCGTTGGATGCCAAGAACGCCATGATCGCCGTCGCCGAGCGGATGTTCGCCGAGCAAGGTATTCACGAAGTGTCCATGCGGGACGTGGCGACTGCGGCCGGGCAGCGCAACAACTCTGCAGTTCAGTATCACTTCGGTGGGCGAGACGGTCTGGTGCTGGCCGTATTCCGGCATCGGATGGATCAGATCAACGCAGCGCGACTGACGTATCTCGACGACATCGACGCCAGTGGGCGGACCGACTTGGTCCGTGCTTTGGTCGAAGCCTTTCTGTACCCGCTGGCAGATTTTCTGGCGACGGTCGACGGTTCCAACTATGCGAGGTTCATTGCCCGAATCTCACCTTCGGTGGATACGCAGAGTGCTGAGTTCCGCGAGGTCAGCGAGGGGATCAACGAAGTTGTCGTCAGGTTGACGCGGGCGTTGCCGCATCTATCTCGCCGCGTCGCGGTCGAACGGATCGATCTGACGTTCAACATGAGCGTCTCCGCTCTGGCAATCTTCGAGCAGCGCCGCGAAGACGAAAACCCGGTTGTGCAGGCAGATTTCGATACGACAGTGGATCATCTGGTCGATCTCGCGGTAGGAGCACTGACCGCGCCCCAAAGCGCACACAAACGCACACGAGCAAAGCGGGTGCACGCGTCGACTGACGTGTGACCCCGCGACACGACACGACAGGACGGAGTCATTCGATGGCTACCCTTACATCCTCACGAACAGTCCAAATCGGCAATCACACAATCGAATTCGGACCACGCGGAATGAGGCGAAACCCGGAAGGCGTTGAATCGAGGCCGTACGAGCGGTTCACTCTGACACCCGTCACACCATTCATCGGTGCCGAGATCAGCGATATCGACTTGCGTGACCCGTCGGAGGAGCAGATCGAGGACGTGCGTCGGGCCCTCCTCGAATGGAAGGTCGTGTTCTTTCGGGACCAGCCGATTTCGAGCGTGAATCATCGTGACTTCGCGGCCCATTGGGGTGAACTCGAGGTTCATCCACTTCTCCCGCAGGGAGAGGTCCCGGCAGTCGTCAGATTCGAACGCGGAGAGGACAGTCCAGGAACCGAGAACATCTGGCACGTCGACGTCACCTGGACGAAGACGCCGCCGCTCGGTTCAGTACTTCGGGCGATCGACGTACCGCCTGCCGGTGGTGACACGCTCTGGGCTGATATGGGTAACGCCTTCGACTGCCTCCCCGACGAGATCAAGGACTTGATCGACGGCAAGGACGCCATCCACGATTTCGTGCCGTCCTTCGGACGCGGCATGAGCCCGGAGAAGTTGGAACAGATGAAGGAGCAGTACCCGCCGGTCCTGCACCCGATGGTGCGTAAGCATCCGGAGACCGGGCGTAAGACTCTGTTCGTCAACAGCCTTTTCACCACCCACATTCCGGACATGGATCCTGTCGAAGGCAACGATCTGCTCAACCTGCTGTTCGCGCAGGTCAAGGTCCCGGACTTTCAGTGCCGCTTCAAGTGGGCGCCGAATTCCATTGCCTTCTGGGACAACCGGGCTACCCAGCACTACGCAGCGAGTGATTACTTCCCTCATCGCCGCGTCATGGAGCGGGTGGCCATCCTGGGGGACGTGCCCTTCTGATCTACTCCTGCGGAATGCGGATGATGCACCGGAAGCCGACGTGGCAGGTTGAGGACTCCTCGGATTCGCCCTGCCGCGCGGCGGGGCGGTAGCGCAAGCAGTAGTTCGGTGCACACAGATGTGAGCCGCCTTTGATCACCCGTCGTGCGTAGGGTTCGCCCACCAACGCCTCCGTGGCGAACTCCGCTCGGGGATTACGAGGAATGCAGCACGACGAGGCCGGCGCGACGTTCTTGGAACTGCGGGCGTGGTCCGATGTGTAGTGATCGGCCGTCCATTCCCACACGTTCCCGGCCATGTCGAACAGTCCGTAGCCGTTGGGCCGGAACTTTCCGACCGGAGCGGTGCGCTCGTAACCGTCCTCGAGCAGATTCTCCCAGGGGAACTGGCCCTGCCACACGTTGCCACCGGGCCGCCCGCCCGGAGAGTCGTGATCGCCCCACACGTACGCCTGGCGATCGAGTCCACCGCGGGCGGCAAACTCCCACTCGGCCTCGGTCGGGAGTTCCTTGCCGGCCCACGCGGCGTAGGCCTGGGCGTCGAAGTACGACACGTGGGTGACGGGGTGCCGTTCACGTCCCCCGACGTTGCTGTGGGCGCCCTCGGGATGGCGCCAATCGGCGCCGGGAGTGAACGACCACCACTGGGTGTAGTCGTCAAGTGAAACCGGGCCGGGTGGCGAAGTGAAGACCAACGATCCCGGAACGAGGAGGGCTGGATCGGCGTCGGGATAGTCGGCGGCATCCGGGGCGATTTCAGCAGTGGTGACGTGGCCGGTTGCCTTCACGAAGCGTCGGAACTCGGCGACCGTCACCGCCGTCGTGTCCATCCAGAATCCGTCGACGGTGACCTGGTGAACTGGGCGTTCTTCCGGATAGAAATCTTCGGAGCCCATCCAGTACGTCCCACCCGGGATCAAAGACATGTTCTTCGGGGGAGTAGCCGTGGAGTGAGGCGTCGTCATGAATTCAAGAATGGCACGTTGGTCGCGCCGATGTGGGGAGAGTCCCACCTGGTGCCCTCGGCAGGATTCGAACCTGCGACCCTTCCTTTAGGAGAGGAATGCTCTATCCCCTGAGCTACGAGGGCGGGGAGCGTACCGACAAGCGCTGAAAACCCTGTGCTGCCGGGGTTTTCGCTTCCCGATACTGCTGTTGCGTCCGCTCGACCTGTCGGCACGAAGCCTCGGGCGTCACAGCTGCGCTAGTCAGTGTAGCGGCCCGCCGACGAGGTCGCGAAGTCGACGGTATCGCCGGGTGCAAGCAGGAGCCGAACCGATCGCACTGATCGCAATGGTGTTCACCGCGGAGCAGGCACGGCATCGTGCGGGAATGCCCCGCAGAATCCGATTCAACGCCTTTGCCATGAACTGCGTCGCCCACCAATCACCAGGTCTGTGGCGCCACCCGGAGGACCAGTCGTCCAGGTACACGGATCTGAGGTACTGGACGGAATTGGCGAAGCTCCTCGAGCGTGGACGATTCGACGGGCTGTTCCTGGCCGACGTGTTGGGAACGTACGACGTGTACGGCGGCAATCACGACGCAGCGCTGCGGCAGGGCGCGCAGGTACCGGTCTCGGACCCGCTACTGCTGGCGTCGGCGATGGCTGCCGTGACCGAGCACTTGGGCTTCGGGATCACCGCAGGTACAGCTTTCGAGCATCCCTACCCGTTCGCTCGGCGCTTGAGCACCCTCGACCACCTGACGAACGGGCGAATCGGGTGGAACGTGGTCACCGGATACCTCCCCTCGGCCGCACGGAACATGGGCGAGGACGACCAACTCCAGCACGACGATCGCTACGACCACGCGGACGAGTACCTCGAAGTTCTCTACAAGTTGTGGGAAACGTCGTGGGAAGACGACGCGGTGGTGCGTGACAGAACCACCGGGGTCTACACGGACCCCGCCAAGGTTCATCCGATCGAGCACGAAGGCAAGCACTTCACGGTTCCGGGCATCCACATCTCCGAACCTTCTCCGCAGCGGACGCCGGTCATCTTCCAGGCCGGCGCGTCGCCTCGTGGGGTGCGGTTCGCCGCTGCGAATGCCGAGGCGATCTTTGTGGGTGCACCGACAAAGGCGATTCTCAAAGACACCGTTGCCCGAATCCGAAACGAACTGACGAAGGTCGGGCGAGATCCGTACTCGGCCCGCATCTACACACTGTTGACGATCATCACCGACCGAACCCCCGAGTTGGCCCAGGCGAAGCTCGAGGACTACCGCAGCTACGCGAGTAGTGAAGGCGCGCTCGTTTTCACCTCGGGGTGGATGGGAATCGACCTCTCCGGATACCGAGCGGACGAGCCGATCGGGAACGTCGAGAGCAATGCCATTCAATCCGCGGTCGCATCGTTTCGTCAGGCCGACGAGAAGGGCGGCGAATGGACGGTGGGGGACATCGCGGAGTGGGCGGGCATCGGCGGGCTCGGCCCGATCGTTGTCGGTTCCGGCGCGGAGGTCGCCGACGAGTTGCAGGAGTGGGTGTCCGAGACCGACGTCGACGGTTTCAATCTCGCGTACGCGGTGACTCCCGGAACCTTCGAAGACATTGTTGAGCATGTGATTCCGGAGCTGATCAAACGAGGTGCCTACCAGGACGACTACGATGAGGGAACGCTGCGCAACAAACTGTTCGGGCGAGGGGACAGGCTGCCGCTCGAACACCGAGGCCGGAGCTTCGACCGGATCCGCACTGCCGGCTGAGCGGGGACCTCAGGACCAACCGGACCCGGGTACGTGAACCGAGGTGGTGAGGTCGACGGCCTCGATGTCCGAAGACCTCAACTCTTCACCGCACACACTGCAACCCAAGCGTGCTTCGAACCGTTTACCGCAGGCCTTGTGATGGAGAACGATGTCCGGGCCGTCCGCGGATCTGAACCAACGCTGACCCCAGGAGATCATGCACATCACCACGGGGAAATACGCCGTGCCCTTGGCGGTGAGTCGATACTCCGACCACTGTGGGCGATCCGGAAGCGGACGCGTTTCCATCACACCGATCTCGGTGAGGTGCTTCAAGCGATCCGCGACTATCGCCGGTGGTGCACCGGTGATCTCGGCGAACTCTCCGTAACGGCGAGCGCCTCGGAAAGCTGCACCGATGATCGCCGCTGACCAGCGATTGCCGACAAGTTCCATCGTGTGAGCCAGAATCTCCGGACGGCGTTCGGACTTGGTGGAGCGTCGCCGCGATGTTGCTTCCGGGACACTGCGTGAGAAGTCCCCACTCGGACCCATTTGGGAGTCCAGGGATCGTACGTCCACGTCCTCGCCGCACTCCTTGCAGCGCAGGATCGGGGTGAAGTCGTTTCCGCAGGTGCTGTGCCGCAGTGGTGGAAGCGGCTGGGTTTCATTGGGCGCCCACTGCTTCTCCCACGACCACATGGTGATGAGGACGGGCCAGATCGACTGCCCTTTGCGGGTGACCGAGTATTCGTGCCTGGGCGGGTTCTGCTGATACTCACGACGCTCGAGCATTCCGCCGGCCGTCAGGACCGCCAACCGTGAGGACAATACGGAGTTGGAGATTCCCCCGAGGGCGAGCCAGTCGTTGTATCGCCGCGACCCCAACAGGGCGAATCGCAGAATCCAGAGGTTCCACTCGTCCCCCAACAACCCGAGCGTGACGGCCAGTGCGTTCGGACCGCCGGCAGGCAACTCGGTGACGCCCGCCGACGCGGTGGGTGTCGAAGATCCGGCTGCATTCACTCGTACCACCCCGAAATCATAGGCCGCGAACCCTGCGGCACCGCGAGACCGTACCGAATGGTCTGCAGAAAGAGTCGGGAATCACTCGGTGCGGGCAATGAGTAACGCTTCCTGAGTGATCTGGCAGATCTGGAGTCCGGACTGATCGAAGACCGCGGCATTCACTACTGCTCTGCCGGTGTGAGCTGTGGGGGTCGAGTGCTCGAAGAGCAGCCACTCGTCCGCCCGCACAGGGCGTTGAAACCACATCGTGTGATCGAGGGACACACCAGTCCAGTCCGTGTCGAGCGAGTGCTCCTGCCCGATGTCGTAGCCGTGCGGAGTCAGTGCGGTTGCCATCAGCATCAGATCACTGGCATAAGCGAGAGCAGCCACGTGAATCAGTGGATCGTCGCTCAGCCGCTGAGCCGAACGCATCCAGATGTTGCGCGGAGGCGCCGCCGAATGCGCGGTGGGGGAGTGCGAATCAAGGGGGGAAACACGAATCTCGATGGCGGAGAACTCCTCCCACACCTCACCCAACCCGCCGTCTGCCTCGGCCAACTCTTGCAACGTCACGCACTCAGTGGGCGGGAGTGCGGTAGGTACTGCGCGACTGTGAGTGATGCCCTCGTCGATCGAGGAGGCAGAGACCGTCGAACGGCAGACGAGTCGTCCGTCCTGGTGGACGTCGACGCCTCTGGTGGACAGGCGTTTTCCGTCCCGAAGGCGATCTACCGAGAACTCGGTCGCGCGATTCGTCGACCCCGGGCGAAGGAAGTGGGTGTGGACGGAACTGATCGCTTTGCCGTCGGTAACCGTGTGCCCGGCTGCGAGAATCGACTGGGCTACCAGTTGGCCGCCGAACAGCTGAGGCAGCCGAACACCGTCGTTCGACCCTTGCCACCGGTCCGGGCCGGTCGATTCCAGATCGAAGACGTCGGCGAGACCACTCGTGGGGGCGCTCACGACGCGTGGTTTCGTGCCGGACGGGGTGGACGAGGTAAGAATCCGCTGGTCCGGGCGACGTAGTCGTCGTAGGCCTGCCCCTTGCTCTTGCGCATGCCGCGTTCGAGAAGGGCCTTACCGCTGTAGCTCACCAGCAGTTTGATCATGACGATCGGAGAGACGATCGTGATCAGCGCCAATGGATCACCAAGCGCGAGGATGAACAGTCCGACCCAGACGCATGCATCACCGAAGTAGTTGGGATGGCGGGTCCAGGCCCAGAGCCCACGGTCCATCACCTTCCCGGCATTGGCCGGATCAGCTTTGAAGCGGGAAAGTTGGTAGTCTCCAACCGATTCGAAGACGAAGCCGACGGTCCAGACCGCGATGCCGATCGCGCCGAGGACTCCGAGGGCGCGAAACTCGTACATCGCGAACTGGACGGGCAGCGACACCACGAGAATGAGAACGCCCTGGAGGCCGTAGATTTTGCGAATCAGGAACGGAACCAGCGGTCCCTGTTGATGTTTGAGCAGGGCAGTGTAGCGCTTGTCCTGCCCGTGCCCACGGTTTCGGAAGCCGATGTAGAGGCCGAGTCGCATTCCCCACACCACGGTCAGAGCCAGCACGACGAGGCGACGCAGATCGTTGCCGTCCGACCCGATGGACGTCAGGTACGAGACGACGGCGACGACGGCAAAGCCAGGCCCCCAGCAGATGTCGATGATCGAGTGATTGTTCATCCGGATGGCGACGGCCATCACGACTGCGATGAAGACGAGGACGGCGAGTGCGCTCACACCGAAGTTCAGTGCAAGGTCGCCCAGTGGGATGTCGGTCATGCGCGCGCTTTCCGATTGTGGTGGTCGAGCAGTTCGGAAGCGAAGTCCGCGAAGGCTTCCTGTGCGCTCGGATAGGTGTGAGGAGCGCCGAGTCGGCTGGTCACGAGTAGCGCGTCGAGCGCTTTGGCATCGAGTTCTGTGGTGGTGGGCAAGAACTCGGTCGAGCCCTCGACGGCGTCGGCCGAACGCACCCCGTTACCTGCCGTGACGATCACCTGCCCGTTGGTCGTGGACTCGGGATCGACGAGGGCGGTGACCACCGGGGCTACCAGGTCGGCACCCATGATGTCGATGAATCGTGGATCCATTCCGGACTCGGTCATCTGCGTAGTGGCATAGGGCAGTACGACATTGGTGAAGACGTTGCGACTCGCACCTTCGCCGGCTGCGGTACGTCCCAATGCGATGACTGCTCCCTTGCTGGCGGCGTAGGCGGACACGGTGGGTTCTCCGTGCAGTCCTGCGGTCGAGGAAATCATCACGATGCGCCCGAATCCGGCTTCGCGCATCACTCGGGAGGCTTCGGCGGCGACCAGTGCGGTTCCGACGACGTTTGTCGTGATGACGGTGCTGAGGTTCTCGGCGGTGGTGCGATGAAGCATCTGCGGTGCGCTGACCGCGGCGCTGGTGATGCAGAAATCGAGTCGTCCGAACCGAGTGAGAGCGTCGTCCACCAACTTTCGGCCGACGTCGGGGTCGGTGACGTCGTCGTGGTTGGCGACGGCCTGTCCACCGGTTTCGAGGATTTCGTCGACAACCTGATCTGCAGGGCCCCGGCCGCTCGCGTCGACGGTGCGATTTCGATTGTTGACGATCACCGTGACCCCTCGGCTCGCGAGATGCAATGCGACGGCACGGCCGAGGCCCTTACCCCCTCCCGTGACGACGGCAACGCGGCCCGAGAGTGAACTGACGGTCATGAGGCGACCCGTTCGACGAGCACCGCGACTCCGACACCGGCGGCGCCGCTGACCGCGGCCACACCGTAGCGTCCGTCGCTCCGTACCAGTTCGTCGACACATGCGCCGACGAGAATTGCTCCGGTGGCGCCGAATGCATGGCCCATCGCCATCGTGCCTCCGTTGGGGTTCATGCGGTCCGGCCCGGCGTCAAGATCGCGGCGGAACCGTAGGCAGAGTGCGGAGAACGCCTCTGCGAACTCGAACACGTCGATGTCCTGTGGACGAAGCCCGGCTCGCGCGATGACTGCCTCCACGGCGCTCTGGCCCGCAGTGAGCATGAGGACCGGATTCACCGAAGTCGAGGCGGATCCGATGATCCGTGCGCGAGGGGTCAAGCCGGCGCTCGCCGCGGCTTTCTCGGATCCGAGGAGTAGGAGCGCTGCGCCGTCGGCCATGGCGGGAGAGGATCCGACGGTGTGCAGGTGTTCGATCTTGCCGACCTCAGGGTAGGCGGCGAGCGCGAGTGCATCCTGACCGGCGGCGCCGAGCCCTTCGAAGGCCGGAGGCAGCGCTGCGAGTCCCTCTGCCGTCGTCTCTGCCCTGACCAGTTCGTCGTGCGCGATTCCGGCTTCACCATTTCTGCCGGGGACAGGCACAACGGACCGCTCGAATGCGCCGTTGCGCCAGGCCTCGGCAGCCTTGTGCTGGGTTTCGACGCCGTACGCATCCAACTCGTCGCGGGAGTACCCCTCGATCGTGGCATTCAAGTCGGCGGCAACACCCATATGGATGGAACCGATCTGCGCGATAGTTGCCGGATCGGTCCACAGCGGTCCTCGATCACTGAACATCGGAGTCCGGGAGACGCTTTCGACGCCACCGGCCACGACGAGGGACACGTCGTCGCCGCGAATGCGGGCCGCGCTCTGGCCGACTGCGTCGACGCCGGATGCGCAGAATCGGTTGAGGGTTGCGCCGGGGACGGAGTCGCCCCAACCGGCAAGGAGTGCGGCAGTTCTCGCGATGTTCGCGCCCTGCTCGTCCACCTGCGATGCGCAACCGAGAACGACGTCGTCGATCTGTTCTGCGGCGAGGTTCGTTCGACCCTGCAAAGCCTTGGCCAGGTGGACGACAAGATCGACTGGGCTGTGTTCGTGGAGGGCGCCTCGCGCCGATGCTCGACCGCGCGGCGTTCGCACGTAGTCGAGGACAAAAGCATCAGTCATTTTCAACCCTTCAATTAGTAGAGTTACTCTGCTAGTTGTAGTACGGTTGCGGTGAAATTACAACCGCCGTTGCGCGGGTATCTCGGTGACGTCACCGAGGCCGGATCGGCAAGGGGAGAGGTCATGACTGTTTCGAACATTTGGATTCTCGGCGGGTACCAATCCGACTTCGCACGGAACTTCACCCGTGAGGAACTCGATTTCGCGAACCTTGCCGAAGAGGTGGTGAACCACACCCTGGACGCGGCGAAGGTTCCTGCCACCGACATAGAGGTGATCCACGTCGGTAATGCCTTCGGGCAATTGTTTGCCGGCCAAGGTCAGCTGGGCGCGATGCCCGCCACCGTGCATCCAGACCTGTGGGGTGTGCCCTCGTCTCGGCACGAGGCGGCGTGCGCATCGGGCAGTATCGCTGTACTTGCAGCGATGGCAGACCTGCGCGCCGGCAACTACGACGTGGCTCTGGTGATGGGTATCGAACTGGAGAAGACGGTTCCGGGTGATGACGCGGCTGGCCATCTGGGCGCTGCAGCCTGGGTCGGACACGAAGGTCAGGAAGCAAAATTCATGTGGCCGTACATGTTCGACCGTGTGTCGAAGGAGTACGGGCGGCGTTACGGGATCGACGAATCTCACCTTCGCGCGATCTCGCAGATCAACTTCGCAAACGCGAAGAACAACCCCAACGCGCAGACACGCGGTTGGGCGGTGCCCGATCTACTCGGAAATGCGGGTGGTGACGACACCACCAATCCCGTTGTGGAAGGTGGTGTTCGACGATTCGATTGCAGTCAGGTGACCGACGGTGGCGCCGGGGTTGTGCTGGTGACGGACAAGTACCTCCGAGAGCATCCTGATGCCGCGGCGACTCCGCTGGCCCAGATCGCGGGCTGGGGTCACCGGACAGTTGGTTTAGGTCTCGAGCAGAAGCTGGCCCGCGACGCCGATAATCCCTACGTGATGCCACACGTTCGGGATGCGGTGATGGGTGCCTTCTCCCGGGCCGGAGTCGACCTGGCCGGGATAGACGGGATCGAAACACATGATTGTTTCACGGCGAGTGAGTATCTCGCGATCGACCACATCGGTCTGACCGCGCCCGGCGAGTCGTGGAAAGCCATCGAGAGTGGTGACATCGCCATGGGCGGCAAGCTACCGATCAACCCCAGCGGCGGTCTGATCGGCGGTGGTCATCCGGTGGGTGCCAGTGGTGTTCGAATGCTTCTCGACGCGGCCCATCAGGTGACGGGAACGGCCGGCGGTTTCCAAGTCGAGGGTGCGAGCCGCTTTGCGACGCTCAACTTCGGTGGAAGTACGGCCACCACCGTCAGTTTTGTTGTCGACGCAGTTTCCTGAAAGTGCAGCCCAACCCAGCCTTTCCCCATCAGTCGAAAAGAGAATTCCATGGACGTCGAAATCGTAGGCAAGTTGTTGTCCACCCTTCCCGCCGATGACGATCACCCGTATCGCACCGGCCCGTGGCAACCCCAGACCACCGAGTTCAAAGCGGACAACCTCGAAGTCGTATTCGGTGAGGTTCCGAAAGACCTCGACGGTGTCTACCTGCGTAACACCGAGAATCCGCTCCATCCCTCGATGAAGGCGTATCACCCCTTCGACGGTGACGGCATGATTCACATCGTGGGCTTTCGCGACGGAGAGTCGTTCTACCGCAACCGATTCGTACGTACCGACGGCTTGGCGGCCGAGCAGGATGCCGGCGCTGCGTTGTGGGCCGGGCTTGCCGAGTCTCCCAAACTCAGTCGCCCCGAGGGCGGCAAGGGTGCGCGCACCCGGATGAAGGACGCGTCCAGCACCGACGTCGTCGTTCACCGGGGGACTGCTCTCACCAGCTTCTACCAGTGCGGAGATCTGTATCGTCTCGATCCGATGTCGGCGGAGACACTCGGCAAGGAAAGCTGGAACGGCAAGTTCCCCTTCGAATGGGGTGTGTCCGCGCATCCGAAGGTGGACGACAAGACCGGAGAAATGCTGTTCTTCAACTACAGCAAGGAAGCGCCGTACATGCACTACGGCGTGGTGGACTCGGCCAACGAGTTGGTCCACTACGTCGACGTCCCACTTCCCGGTCCGCGCTTGCCGCACGACATGGCCTTCACGGAGAACTACGCGATCCTCAACGACTGCCCCTTGTTCTGGGATCCGGTTCTGCTGGAGAAGGGCGCGCACGTCGCGAATTTCCATCCCGATATCCCGCTGCGTCTCGGAGTCATCCCACGCCGCGGAAATACCTCTGACATCAAGTGGTTCGAAGCCGATTCGACCTATGTCCTGCACTTCGTGAACGCCTACGAAGAGGGGGACGAGATTGTTCTGGACGGTTTCTACCAGGGTGATCCGGAGCCGTCGGACAACGGTATGGGCAATCAGTGGGAGCGCGCCTTCCGTTTCCTCGCTCTCGATCGCATGCAGACCCGGCTTCACCGCTGGCGTTTGAACCTGGTCACCGGAGCCACGCGTGAAGAGCAACTCAGTGACTCGATCACCGAATTCGGCATGATGAACGGCAATTTCGCGGGTGAGAAGTACCGATACGCCTATGCGGCTTCTGGTAAGCCGTCGTGGTTCCTGTTCGACGGCTTGGTCAAACACGACCTGCTTACGGGGAACGAGGAACGATTCTCCTTCGGTGACGGCGTGTATGGAAGCGAGACCTCGATGGCACCACGCGTGGGTGGTACCGCCGAAGACGACGGCTATCTCATCACGTTGACCACCGACATGAACGAGGACGCGTCCTTCTGCCTGATCTTCGACGCTGCCCGCGTCGGAGACGGACCATTGTGCAAACTTCGCCTTCCCGAACGGATTTCGAGTGGCACCCACTCGACGTGGGCGCCGGGTGCCGAGCTCCGACGCTGGCAGAGTGCCGACACGGCAGCCGAAGCGGTCGGACTGTGACGGGCACGCACGACGCGGGCACGTGGGAGATCCTGCGGCAGGTGGTGATCGGTGCACGAGACCTGGACAAGACCGGTCAACAACTACGTGAAGCGTTGAATCTGGCACCAGGATTCACAGATCCACTGCTCGAAGACATCGGTTTGGCCGACGAGACCTTGGCCGTCGGGCCGCAGGCATTTCTCGAGATCGTCGCACCGCTCGACGAGACGGTCTCGCTGGCGAGATGGATCCGCAAGGGCGGAGGGGAGGGCGGCTATGCACTCTCGATCCAGGTTTCGAACATCGAGCCCTATCTGGAACGTGCAGCTGCGGCCGATGTTCGGACGGTGGCAGATCTCGAGGCCTACGGTCACCGGATCGTCCAACTTCATCCCGGTGATCTCGGACTGCTCGTGGAACTCGACGAGATTCCCGACGCCGACGAGTGGTTCTGGGATGAGACGGAGAAGGAAGTTTCCCTCGATCCCTGGGTCGACGACATCCTCGGCGTCGACGTGTCCTCGCCCGATCCGGCCAGGACGGCGACGCTGTGGGCCGAAGTGTTCGGAAAGGAACCGGTCTCGGCGCAACCACTCTCGATCAGGCTGGGATCACGCGTCGTGTCGTTCGTTCCGGGGGAGCGGTCGATGCTCACTGCAATCGATCTGGCGGCGTCGAGCGGCGCGTCTGCCGTCGAGCCCGGGCTGAGTGTCGGCGGCGTGGAGTTCCGGATTCACCCACGCTGAGCGTGCTTCACATCGAACGACAGAATTCGGGGCCGATCGCTCGAAGCGACCGGCCCCGAATTCGTGTCATGGACTCAAGCGAAGTCCTGTCGCAAACGAGTCTTGAGCAGCTTCCCGCTAGCGTTGCGTGGCAGCTCCTCGATGAACCGAACTGCACTGGGGCACTTGAAGTGAGCCAGTCGCTCGCGTGACCACTCGATGATCTCCGCTTCGGTTGCATCCGAATCAGCAGCTCGAACGACCACGGCAAGGGGAGTCTCACCCCACCGATCGGAGTGAACGCCGACTACCGCGACCTCGCGGATGCCGGGGTGCCCGGAGAGAACACTCTCCACCTCGGCCGGATAGACGTTCTCACCGCCGGAGACGATCATGTCCTTGAGGCGGTCGTGGAGGTAGAGATAGCCGTCCTCGTCGAACGATCCGCCGTCTCCGGTGCGAAGCCAGTCACCGTCCAACATGGTGGCCGCAGTGGCTGCTTCGTTACGCCAGTAACGCTTCATGACGTGAGCGCCGCCGATGACGACCTCGCCGCGGTTACCGACCGGGACGTCTTCGAGCGTCACGGGATCGACTATGCGGATGGGCACTCCGAACATCGGCTGCCCGACGGACTTCAACCGATGCGCGGTCGACTCGTCGGTCGCCCGATGATCTTCCGGGGTCAGCATGGTGACGCCGCCGGTCGACTCGGTGAGTCCGTATGCCTGCAGGAAACTACACCCGAAGACCTCGGTCGCGTCTTGCAACAGGGGCAGTGGCATCGGCGCGGCTCCGTAGACCAGGAACTGCAGGGCACTCCAATCTGCCTCGCGCACAGCCGGAAGGGAGGTCAGGACGCTGATCACCGCGGGAACGGCGACCGCATGCGTGACTTTGTACTCCTGCATCAGCGCGACGAGTTCGAGAGGTCCGGCGATGGTCTCGAGCAGTAGAGCGCCACCGCCGAGCGTCGTGACCAGGGCGAGACCCAGTCCGGCCACATGGAAGAACGGAACCGGGCACATAGCCACGGAGTCGGTGTCGAGATCGAGCAGGTGATACATGGTGGCGAGGGCGCGGCCGAGGTTGGCGCCGGTGAGTTCGATTCCCTTGGGGTGACCGGTGGTTCCCGACGAGTAGAAGATCAGCGCTGTGTCGTCGGGGCGGCGCGACGACCCCGGATCGTCGTCGCCGACACCGGAAAGCCAGTCGTTCCACGAGATCGAGTTTCCGGAACCGTCCACCGTGACGACGGTACGGACGCTACCGACCGCCGCGGCGACGTCGGAGAGGCCCTCATCGCCTGCTCCGAGTACGACGACGGTCGGCTCGCTGTTGCTCAGGATGTAGTCGACCTCGCCCGGTGCCAGCCGATTGTTGACGGCCGTCAGAATCGAGCCCATCTTCGAAGATCCGTACAGGACGGAGAGGAAAGACGGTGCATTGGCCCCGATGTACGCCACCCGGTCGCCGGGTCGAACACCATCGCGCAGAAGTGCATTCGCGACACGATTTGTTTCGATGTCGAGTTCGCGGAAACTGGTACGCCCGTCATCGGAGATGACGGCGGTGCTCTCCGGACTGGCAATCGCCCGGCTGCGCAGCAAGTCTTCCAGATTCTGCACGGGGCGACCGTCGGGCAGGAGCGCGTTCACGGAAGGTTCACGGACGGCAGGTTCACGGGTGGCAGGTTCACGGGCGGCAGTCGAACCTACGGCCGTCGGCTGAGTTGTCATGCTGAATGCTCCAATCTGAAGGGGGCAAAGACAGGGGGTTCGAAAATGCCGGCGGGAGCAGCGAGTACATGCTCGACGGCGCGTAGTGCCGGGCCTGCAGTGATGAACTGACCGGCTGTCGTGCGACTGTTCGGATCTTGTGGTTCGACCAGGTTGACGGTCATCACGATCTCGGGTTTGCCGAAGAGGTGGACTTCCCATTGGTCCCGTCCCGCGTATTCGTCGCGATCAGGTTCCATGGTCCAGATGATGGCGAGGGTGAGGAACTGCTTTCCGTCGACCATTGCGTGCCAGCGCCATTCGGTGGTTCCGACGGTTCCCGCGGCGATGCGTCCGGCGGCGACGTCGAGATCCGTACGTGCCGGAACGACCCTGTGATCGGACACGACCTCGTCGTAGGTGACGCCCAGGCGCTCGCACATGAACGCGATGGTCTCGAGGTACAGCGACGCGTACAGCGAGGGCAACGGCCCGGTTCCGTCCAGTTCCTCCGGGGGCGAACCCATTCCCATGACGGTGAACGCGAAGTCGGGGTCAGGCATGCCGCGAGCGTCGAGCACCTCGTCGATCGTAATTCGGTCGAGTTCGATCGATGTTCCCGTCAGCGCCAACGCCAATCGCTCGCCGATGACACCTGGGCTCACGCCGACCCCGAAGAGCGTCGAATCGCCTTCCTTGCATGCTTGGGCGAACATGTGCTCGCGTTCGGTGCCGTGTGCGCGGGGGAAGTGCTGCCCGGCCGTCGTGATCACGTTGATCCCGGCGCGAAGCAGACGGCACAGATCGTCGTCGTGGCGTTCGTACGGAATCTGCAACCGCGGACTGTGGATGAGAACCTGTGGGCGCGAGCGGATGATCTCGTCCACGTCGCGTGTAGCGATCACCCCCGTCGGTGCTCGTCTGGCGATGTCACCGGCGTCTCGACCCGCCTTGGCGTCGCTGTACACGTACAGGCCGACCAACTCCAGGTCGGGACGATCGATGATTCCGCGTAGCGCTGTCTTGCCGATGGCACCGGTCGCCCACTGGGCAACACGAATCGGATCGCTCATGATCGAGTGGTCAGTTCGCCGGCGAAGAGGAGCTTGCCCAGACCGCGTTCGTACCGAATCGGGTCGCGTGCCAGACGCGCACGGGCATCGATTGCCATGAAATCTGTGTCGCACGTCCACTCACCGCGTTGCGTGGCGGCGAGTCCGGTCGCGGCGATGTCCAGAGGATTTTCCTTGTGGCCCTGAACATGTGACGCCATGCGGGTATCGACGCTGCCGACGATCAACGACGTGACGGTGATGCCGTGCGGTTCGAGTTCGGCGCGAGCGATGCCGCCGAGCGACAGAGCAGCCGCCTTGGCCGGTGAATAGCCACCCATGAAGGCGGTCGGAGCGATTGCGGCCACCGACAGGACGTTGACTATCGATCCTCCGCCGCGGGCGGCGAGTACCGGCGCGAAGGCGCGGATCATCGTCAGAGGCCCGAAGTAGTTGACCTCCATCTCGGCTCGCGCAGCCGCTTGGTCGTCGGCCTCGATCAACCGATTCCCGGTGAACAGTCCGGCATTGTTGACGACCACTGTGGTGTCACCGCACGCCCTGGCCGCTGCATCGACGAGTCCTGGATCGGTCACGTCGAGTTCGACGATGTGTGCTCCGGTGGATCGCAGCTCGGCGGGCGCCTCGTCGGGATTTCTCACCCCTGCATAAATTTTGGCGGCACCCATCGACTTCGCCTGTTGGACGAAGGCCAAGCCGAGCCCTCGATTGGCGCCGGTGACGAGGACAGTCGCGCCCTCTATCGGCGTTCCGCGAAACCTTGTCATGAGTGCTCCTGTGTCTGCCGTGTGTAGATGAGGTCGTCGGGAAATTTCTTGCTCTTCTTCAAAGACGTTTCAGGCGCGAGCATCCCGAAGATCCAGCCTTCGGCTGTGGCCATGTCGTGGTTCCAGTCCCACCGCAGTGCGCGGTGGCGGATTCCCCACCTGCCGTCCTCGTAGCCGAAGCGGTCGATCAGGCGCGCCGCGGTGAGTGTGTCGGCTATGCCGTCCGAGTGCTTGATTCGCGCGAAGGCAAGCACGTAGGACTCGACGTGTGCTGTGGCCCCGTCGAGTTCGATCAGGACGTTGGTCATTGCGTGGGTCGTCAGTGACCGTGGGTGAGTGATGGCCCCGGCGATGTGGTCGATGTAGTCGTCGGCGGTGCCGGTGAAGACACCCCCGTGGTCTTCGGTTGCGCCGGGTAGATAACACCACCTGGCGTCCTCGACGTCTCCGCGATCGGCAGCTCGGAGGAAACGAGCCAGAACCTCGTAGATTTCCTGCTTGGCGACGAGAGCGTCGACCCGGCTGTAGTCCCTGACGTCTGGGCCCCCGCCGCTGTCGACTGCGTGAATGTTGTTGGACCTCACGATGATGTCCCTTCTCGGCTCCGGATCGGGGGCCGCACGTTGACGGAGTGCCTCTGTTTACTGTAGTAATCTCTATCACACTGTTAATTGAAGTGTCACGAGGAGGTGAAACCAATGCTTGGAAACACACCACCCGCACAACCTGCGAATGGCCCGGTCGTACTCACGCTCTCCGATGTATCGATCGAATTCGGCGGAGTCACGGCTCTCGACGACGTCGGCTTCGACGTCCACGCCGGCCAGATCTGCGGACTCATCGGGCCGAACGGCGCTGGTAAGACCACGCTGTTCAACTGCATCACAAGGATTTACGAACCGAGTCGCGGTGTCATCACCTGGCAAGGAACCGACCTCTTGGGATTGCGGCCCTATGCATTGGCATCTGCAGGGATCGCTCGGACCTTCCAGAATCTCGCACTGTTCAGCGGCATGAGCGTCTTCGACAACACCATGGTCGGCGGATCGTCTCGGGGCCGCTTCGGACTGGCGAGCGGGCTTCTCGGCTGGCCTCCAGCGCGCGCCCGAGTCCGAGAACTGCGAGAGAAGGCCTGGTACCTGCTCGAACGCCTCGAACTCGTCGACGTCGCGAACGCGCCGGCAGCAGGCCTTCCGTTCGGAACACTCAAGCGCGTCGAACTGGCACGAGCATTGATGTCCGAGCCTTCGCTGCTTCTGCTCGACGAGCCCGCCGGCGGGCTCACACACAGCGAAGTCAAGGAGTTGGGAGAACTGATCGTCTCGCTCCGCGACGACTTCGGCTTCGGAGCGCTTCTGGTCGAACACCACATGGGATTGGTGCTGGGTATCTCCGATCACGTTGTCGCACTGAACTTCGGCCACAAGATCGCTGAAGGTACTCCGGCGGAGATCCAGCAGAACGACGCCGTGATCAATGCCTATCTGGGGCGAGCGGCATGAGCCTGCTGAGCGTCGACGATCTGCATGCCGGTTACGGGCGAGGCAATGTACTGCACGGGGTGTCGCTCGACGTGGAACCCGGCGGGGTCGCTGTTGTTCTCGGCGCGAACGGTGCCGGCAAGACCACCATGATGCGCGCGCTTGCCGGATTGATTCCGCACCAGGGAACGATCACCTTCAACGGTTCGCCGCTCGGATCCAAACCTGAACGCGCCGTGGCCGCCGGCGTCAGCCTTGTCCCACAGGGCCGTGGAACTCTCGGTCAACTGTCGGTACGTGACAACCTGCTCGTCGGCGCTGCGCTTCGCAACGACAAGGCGGAGATCGAGGCCGACATCGAGCGGTGGTGTGAGACATTTCCGGTGCTCGCGAGGAGGTCCACACAGTTGGCAGGTTCGCTGTCAGGCGGTGAACAGCAGATGCTCGCGGTCGCGCGGGCATTGATGAGCCGTCCCACCCTTCTTTTGTGCGACGAACCGAGCCTGGGTCTGGCGCCCATCGTCATCGCCGAATTGTTCGACACGCTCGGTGCGATCAACCGGAGCGACGGAACTGCACTGCTGATCGTGGAACAGAATGCCGATCTCGCGATGAAACTCGCGTCGAAGGTCTTCCTGCTCGACGTAGGCACCATCGTCGCTGCCGGCACGCCCGAGGAATTTCGTTCCGACGACGTCGTGCGCAGCGCCTATCTCGGGTACCAGGAGTAAACGGTGACACTCTTTCTCGAACGACTCATCTCCGGATTGACCAACGGATCGATCTACGCAATTCTCGCGCTGGCACTCGTGGTGGTGTTCCGTGCCACCGGCACGATCAACTTCGCTCAGGGCGAGTTGGCCCTGTTCACAACCTTCGTGGCGTGGTGGCTCACAACGATGTCCTGGCCGATCTGGGCCGCGATCGGAGCGGCTCTCGCTCTCGGCTTCCTGCTCGGGGCGTTGATGGAGCGTCTGCTCATCCGGCCGGTTCAACGTAGAAGTGACATGGCAGTGCTGATAGTGGCACTGGGATTGTTCACCGGGCTCAACTCGTTGGCCGGAATGTTGTGGGGGAGCGAAACGAAGATCATGCCGAGCCCGTTTCCCAACGGTCCCACCGACTACATCTCGGTGGGCGGCGCGCGCGTGTACGGCGACGCACTGGGCGTACTGGTTGCGCTCGTTGTCCTACTTGTGTTGATGTCCTTGCTCTTTCGCAAGACGAGAGTCGGTCTGCACATGCGTGCCGTCGCGGACAATGCCGAATCTGCCACTCTCGCCGGAGTTCCGACCAGCCGGATACTCGCAATCGGCTGGGGTGTTGCGGCAGCGATCGGCGCACTGGCCGGTGTCCTGGTCACTCCGCTCTCGCCGCAACAACTCGGCCTCACGACCATGTTCCCGATCTTCATCGCAGCATCTGCGGCAGCGCTGTTCGGCGGTCTGGACAGTCTTGTCGGCGCAGTTGTGGGTGGGTTGACGATCGGTGTTCTGGAATCGATGCTCAGCGGCTACATTTCGGTCATCGGCGGTTCGCTGCAGCAGACATCCGCGCTACTGATCATCGTGGTGATCCTCTTCGTCAGACCCAATGGACTGTTCGGTACCAAGAAACTGGAGCGGGTATGACGACGCTTGCCGAGAGAAATGAACCCGCGGTCGCCGAAAAGGCAGTCAGGCAGCCGCGCGTGGTGGTTGCCGGATCGACGTCGTACCGGATACTCCAACTGGTTCTGCTGGTGGCTGCCGTCTGTGCCCTGCTCCTCGTGTCGCAGAGCGCGCCGTTTCGCGTAGGGCAGTTCACGAGTGTCTTCATCATCGCGATTGCCATCGCCGGACTGAATATCGTCAGCGGGTACACCGGACTTCTGTCGATCGGCCATTCTGCCTTCTTCGGCCTCGGCGCGTACACGACCGGCGTTCTGATCGTCGATCGCGGATACTCGCCGTTGACCACAATCCCGATGGCAGTTGTATTGTGTTTCGTACTAGGACTTCTCGTCGGGCTTCCCTCCTTGCGGATCAAAGGGCTGTATCTGGCCCTCGTTACCCTCGCCGTCGCTGTGGCGTTTCCCGAAGTGATCCGCAAGACCGGGGATCTCACCGGTGGCGCGGCCGGCATGGTCGTTCGTGCGAATCTTCTGGTCCCGCCGAAATGGACGGGTTTGACCCGCGCGGACACCTATCTCTGGATCTTCTGGGTTTCGGTAGTGACGCTGGCAGTGGTCATGCTCCTGATCCGCAATCTCGTCAAGAGTCGATTCGGTCTGGCAATGGTTGCGGTGCGCGACAACGAGATTGCGGCGAGTGCAAACGGCATCAACGTCGCGCGGGTCAAGATTCTCGCTTTCGGACTTTCCGGCGCGATCACCGGTCTGGCAGGTTCGCTGTTCACGATGTACATCGGCGCGCTCTCACCCGAGTCCTTTTCGTTGATGAAGTCGATCGAGTTCATCACCGGACTGGTGTTGGGCGGAATCGCAACGCAATTCGGCCCGATCGTCGGGGCTACGGCAGTGGTGTTCCTGCCGTACTACACCGGAAGCGTCACCGACGGCCCCGTGTCGGGAGTGGTGTTCGGCGCGGTGCTGATCGCGATCGTGTTCTTGATGCCGGACGGAATCGTCGGCCGGATCAACAGCGTTCTCCGACGGTTTGTCCTCGTGGTTCCCGCAGATCATCCCAAGTATCGCGAAGGTGAACCCCGCACCTGAGCGCCGTCTCCCTCGCCCACTCTCGTTTCTCTCAACTCACAGCAAGGAACTGGACGATATGAAAAGGCAGACCACGATTCCCGCAGTCATCGCCGCTGCGGCACTACTCCTTTCGGCCTGCGGAGGTAACTCCGACGCAGAGAGCAACACGTCGACCTCGGCCGGAGCAGTATCGGTCGACGACTGCAGCGATCCCAGTGGTGCCGCGGCGCCGATCACCGACAAACTCACGGTGGGGTGGAGTGGGCCGACGTCCGGCCCGCTCGCCGACGCGGTCGGCAACGTGATCGAAGGAATGCGAGCACGGTTCGAGGTCGAGAACGCGGCCGGCGGCGTCGGCGGCGTCAAGCTCGACGTCGTGGTCAAGGACGATGCCTTCTCCCCGGAGCGCGCCAAAGCCAATGTCGGAGAGTTCATTCAGAAGGACAAGGTCGACGTTCTGGGCACGTTCGGAGCAGGCCAGTTGAACGCCATCGCGGACGACCAGACCACTGCCTGTGTTCCACTGCTCTTCGCGCAGGCAGGCATGCCCGAGTTCCGGGTGATCGAAGACTTTCCGTGGACCACGGAGTATCTACCGGATCCGGGCGTCGAGATGGAGGTAGTGGTCGAAAGCCTGAAGAAGAAGTATCCGAGCGGCGCCAAGGTTGCCTTGGCCACGAACCAGACCGAGTCCGGACAAGGGATCGCCAACGGCTTCAAGTCCGCGATCGAAGGAACGAACTTCGAGATCGCAGCCGAAGAGGCGCTGACCGACCCCAAGACGGCGGCATCGACCCTCAAAGCCAGTGGCGCCGAGGTATTGGTGGTGGCCGGTGTCACCACCGATTGCCTCGCGATCACCCAGGCGATCGGACGTGTCGGATGGAAGCCCGACACCGTGATTCAACCGTCGAACTGCGTCGACGGTGCGACGCTGTATGCGCCCGCAGGTGATGCTGCCGACGGGCAGCAGGTGATGGTGTGGCTCAAGGATCCCAACAACGCCCTCTACAAGGATGACGCGGCGGTACGTGACTACCTGGCCGGTGCGGCTGCTCACGGTGCCGATTCCCCGACCAACAGCTACACCGTGAACGGCTGGGCCATCGGTGACCTGTTGGTGGACAACTTCACTCGGGCCTCTGAGTCATCCGACGGACTCTCACGCGCCAGCATCATGAGTGCCGCACGAACGCAGGACTACCACCCGCCGATGTTCATCGACGGAATCAAATTCACGATGACCGCGGACCATGCATTGGGAATCCTGGCATTCCAGCCGTTCGAGTGGAACGCCGCTACCCAGGCGTTCGAGAAGCAAGGCGACGTGATCGACATTTCCGGCCGTTACGAGAACTGAAACGAGTACGCGAATGAACAAGGCACACAGGGGATTGCATCCTCGCGTCAAGGTGGACGAATACACCTCGAAAGGGTGGTGGTCCGACGAGACGATCGATCAGGTGTTCCGGGCGCAGGTGCGGGTACGCGGTGACGAACTTGCCGTGGTTGATCCGGCGAACCGGAGCGAGTTGTCCGGCGGAGATCCGCGACGCCTCAGTTGGAACCAACTGGAGAGCGAAGTCATCGCGCTCGCTGCCGGCTTCTCCGAGGTGGGTTTGGGCCGGGGAGATGTTCTGGGCGTGCAGATGCCCAATACCGTCGAATTGGTCGAGGTCTACCTTGCAGCGTGGTCTCTGGGGATCGTGGTCTCGCCATTGCCCATGCAGTACCGCGAACGTGAAGTGGAAGGAATGGCAAACCAGGCGGCGTTTGCAGCATTTGTCACCGTACCCAGTTTTGGTGACAGACTCCCTGCTACGGAGATCGCTGCAATCAGATCCCGGATTGCCTCTCTGAGATCGGTGTTCGCCTACGCTCCCGCATCCGAGCTTCCGGCCCAGTTGCCGGCCGGTGTCGTGGGGCTGAGTCCTCGGGCGGCCACCGAAACACAGCGCAGTGAATTGGATGTCCGAATCACCGAAGATCCCAACGACCCCAACGATGCGATGACGATCTGTTGGACCTCCGGGACCGAAAGCGAACCGAAGGGGGTCCCACGTTCGCACTACGAGTGGCTGGCCATCTGCTGGGCCACGATCGACGCTCCCGACATCGGCGTCGGCGACGTCTTGCTGAACCCGTTCCCGATGGTCAACATGGCCGGAATCAACGGAATGTTCCTGCCGTGGCTCCGCACGGGATGTGTACTGGTACAGCACCACCCGTTCGATCTTCGAGTTTTCCTCGGGCAGATCGAGGCCGAGCGCGTGACGTACACGGTAGCGCCGCCTGCGCTGTTGTGGATGCTGCTCGCCGACGAGTCGATGCTCGCGGCGGTCGACCTGTCGAGCTTGACTCGGATCGGTTCGGGTTCGGTGCCACTGCAACCTCCGATGGTCCGGGGATGGCAGGAGCGATACGGAATCGGAGTCATCAACTTCTTCGGATCCAACGAAGGCATCAGTCTGCTCTCCTCGCCTGCGGACATGCCGGATCCGGACGACCGCGCACGGTACTTCCCCCGCTTCGGTGTCGAGAACTTTCGCTGGAGCACCAGAATCTCCGACTGGATGGACGTGCGCTTGGTCGACGTGGTCACCGGTGAGGACATCACCGAAGTCGGGCACCCGGGTGAGTTGCGAATCAGCGGACCGACGGTCTTTGCCGGCTATCTCGGCGATCGGCCGTCTCCGTTCGACGAACGCGGATTCCTCTGCACCGGAGACATCTTCGAGATTGCCGGTGATCACGGGCAGTTTCTCCGCTACCTGGACCGGGGGAAGGACCTCGTGATCCGCGGCGGAATGAACATCGCCCCAGCCGAACTGGAGGGATTGATCGCCGAGCATCCGGCCGTTGCGGATGTGGCCGTCATCGGCGACCCCGACGAAGTACTCGGTGAGCGCGTCGCAGCAGTGGTCACGCTGCGGCCCGAGACGGAACTCGAGCTGGACGCTCTGGTCGCGTTCCTGAAGGACAAGCGCATTGCGTCGTACAAACTTCCCGAGCGGCTGGAGATTCGGAAAGAACTGCCGCGCAATTCGACCGGAAAGATCCTCAAGCGTGAGCTTCGACAGAAGAGTGTGGCATGAGTGTGATGAACGACAGTGACAAGCTTGCGTTGGCGCGTGAGATGTTCCAGGCGTGGGACGTCATGGACTGGACACGCGTCGTCGACTTGTTCGCCGAGGACGGTGTGCTCCACAGCGTCATGCAGGAACCTCTTGTCGGCAAGGAGGCCGTTGCGGGCCGAATTGCGTTACTGGCAAGCAAGTGTGAACGGATCACCCTGAAGATCGAGTCTCTCGGCGTGATCGACGGAAGGGTATTTGTACAGCGAGTGGACGACTTCCACTTCGACGGTACCCATGGCGTCGTTCCTGTTGTCGGAATCCTCAGCATGGCAGACGGACGGATCACCGAGTGGCTCGAGTACTACGACCGTCCGACACTGTTGGAGGGAATGGGTCTTGTCTCCGACTTCGAGTAGAGGTTTGCCGACCATCGACATCTCCCTGGGGTTGTGGCAGGACCGTCCGCCGCGGGAGGTGACCACTACCGCGCGCCTCGCCGACAAACTGGGGTTCGGCCGAGTGTGGGTGGGGGAGATGGCGACGTACGACGCCTTTGCGCTGGCGACGTCGGTCGGCGTCGGCTTCGAGTACTCCGAACTGGTGGTCGGCCCACTCGCGGTGACGGTTCGTGATCCGGCGATGATCGCGATCGGGGCGGCGTCGGTGGCCGATCTCACCGGGCGCCACGTGTCGATCGCCTTGGGTACGTCCAGCACTGTCGTGGTCGAAAAATGGCATGGACGAAGCAGGTCCGGGGCAGCTCGGGCGCTCGCGGAGTCCGCCCGCGGTGTACGAGCGCTGATGGACGGTGAACGGGGCGAAGTCGCCGGAACGGTGATGCGGACCAGCGGATATCGGCTGCGACTTCAGCCGCCAGGTGGGCGGCTGATCGTTGCGGCATTCGGGGACAAGGCGCTTCGGGCCGCGGTGGAGTTGGGCGACGAACTGGTGCTCAATCTGGTCAGCCCGGAGCAAGCGGGGCGCCTGATCACACGGTGCAAGGAAATCGCTGCCGAGTTGGAAACCGGCATGCCTTTCGTGTCGGTGTGGGCACCGGCTGCCGTCGCCGAGAATGGACCGTCACAGGTGTCGATCGATCAACTTCGACGCGGGCTCGTACCGTATCTGGCTGCTCCGGGGTACTCGGACATGTTCGTCCGCGCGGGCTTCGCTGATGTGATCGAGGCAGCCAGGGCCGGGGCCGCGCCGCGCGAGCTCTTGAGCCAGGTCTCGGACGCGATGGTGGCAACGGTGGGAATCGTCGGGACTCCGGCCGATGCCCGCGAGCAACTCGAGGCGTACCGAGCGGCGGGAGTGGACTCCGTCGTGGCCGTGCCTTCATCCACTGATTCGGATCCTGCCGGCAAAGTGACCATGGAACTTCTTGCGGAGATGGCATGACGGACCCCCGACGAACTTACTCTCAGGTAAGTTCGTCGGGGGTATGTCTAACCGAAGGAGTAGCCGTGAGTGATCGCGTTCGTGTCGAGGTAGTGCAGTCGGTGGCGTACGTGACGCTCAGCCGACCGGAGAAACTCAACGGTCTCGATCTGGACATGCTCGACGCCCTGGTGGACGCCGCTCGAACTATCGAAGCTGATCGTTCGATCCGGGGCGTGATTCTTCAAGGCGCGGGTGACGCGTTCTCGGCCGGGTTGGACTTCGCCTCTGCGGGTAAGCAACCGAGGCGCATGGCGAAGGCCTTCGCGAAATTTCCCGGTCAGAAGACCAACCTCTTTCAACGCGCGTGCTGGGTGTGGCGCGAATTGCCCGTGCCGGTCATCGCGGTCGTTCACGGGCACTGCTTCGGTGGGGGACTGCAATTGGCGCTCGCCGCAGACTTTCGATTCACCACCCCCGATTGCACGTTCTCGGTGATGGAGGCGAAGTGGGGATTGATCCCCGACATGACCGGAACGGTCACGATGCGCGAACTCGCGGCAATGGACGTCGTGAAACGCCTCGCCATGACTGCTGAACTGTTCGACGGAAATCAGGCTCTCGAGTGGGGGTTCGTGAGCGGAGTCAGCGACAATCCGATCAAGCCGGCGCAGGAACTGCTGTCGCAGATCGCGGTTCGCTCGCCGGACGCCGTCGCAGCGACGAAGACGTTGCTGCACAAGACCTGGAACCGCTCGCCTCGCGGCGCGTTCTGGATCGAATCGCGGATCCAACTGGCGCTGATGCGAGGCAAGAACCACAAGATCGTGCGCACAGCGAATGCTGCGAAGAAGTTGCCGGAGTTCGCCTTTCGAAAGTTCGGCTGACAAACTCCGGCATCGCGACGCCGTTGGGCGTCCACATTCAGGTCGATTACACCATCAGGTCTCGTCCTGATCGATCCTTGATGAGCATCGTGGCGACGAACGAGACCGCGGCCAGCAGGGCGAGGTATATCGAGATGGCAAGGGTGCCACCGGTCTTGCCGAGGAGCCACTGTGCGACGGTGGGAGCAAAGGCGCCGCCGAAGATGGTGCCTACCGCGTAGGAGATCGACGCACCGCTGTAACGGATCGAAGCCGGGAACAGTTCGGCGAACAACGCGGGTTGAGGTCCGTACGACAGCCCGAGTCCGACCGAGAACAGGATCATCGCCACGTAGATCCAGCCGAGATTCCCGGTGTCGATGAGGAGGAAGAACGGCACCGCGAAGAGGACCATTGCGAGGTTGCCCACGTTCATCACCGTGGTGCGGCCGCGTCGATCCGACCAGTAGGCGCCGATCATGGTGAAAACGCCCCACGTGACGGCACTTGCGAGCGTGGCAATCAGTAGTTCGGTCTTACCCAGGCCATAGGTCTTGGTTGCGTACGCGACGATGAATCCGCCGATCACCATGTAGCCGTTGCCGTTTGTGCCGATGAAGGACAGCGCCGCGAGTACGACCTGCTTCGGGTGTTTCTTGAACAGAGTTCGGATAGGCGTGTTGCTCTCGGTGCGGCGTTCCTTGAGTTCGGCGAATACGGGTGACTCGCTGACCTTGCTTCGAATGTAGAAGCCGACGCCGATCAACACGACGCTGAGCAGGAACGGCACTCGCCATCCCCAGGTGGTGAACTGTTCGTCCGTGAGGGTGAACGTGCACAGTGCCAAAACGCCGGTGGCGAGCAACATTCCGAGCGGTACTCCCATCTGTACGAACGCTCCGAAGAATCCTCGACGCCTGGTGGGTGCGTGTTCGACGGCAAGAAGAGCGGCCCCGCCCCATTCGCCGCCCGTCGAGAATCCTTGGACGACGCGAAGCAGGATCAACAGGATCGGTGCCCAGATTCCGATCGATGCATACGTCGGCAGCACGCCGATGAGAACCGTCGCGGCACCCATCATCGCCAACGTCGCGACCAGGACACGTTTGCGGCCGAGTCTGTCGCCGAGATAGCCGGCCACGATGGCACCGAGAGGACGGAAGACAAAGCTGATGCCGACCGTGACGTAGGAGACGATCTGGCCTGCCGAGCCCATCGGCTTGAAGAACAGGTCGGCAAAGATCAGGGCTGCAGCTTGGGCGTAGATGAAGAAGTCGTACCACTCGACGGTGGTGCCGACCATCGACGCCATCGCGGCGCGGTCGTATTCCTTCGCGGCGGGCTTGGTGCCAGTTCTGGTTGTGGTCATCGAGCTACTTTCTGCCAGTCACGTGGTTCACCGACACGGTGAAACTGCGAAGTCGGAACAGGGGAGAAACGCTGTTCGATCTGCGACGTTGCCGGTGTGCTCGGTGCATGCTTTTGGCTGACTCGGAGCGTTCCTGCGCGATCTCATCGTCGATATCGACAACCGAATGATCGGTAGGTAATGAATTATGCAGAAGTGTGAGCGTCAACACAAGCGATGCCGGAAAAGTCTGATTGTTTGATGCGGAGCGTGCGAGAAGTCAGCGACTCACGTGTGGAGTGACGCCGCGATCCGCAGATCGATTTCCCTGGCGCTGAGCAGATGGTCGAGGACGAGAACCGCACAACCGAGGATGCCGGATTGTGCGCCGTGGCTGACCGAAGCGATCTGAAGCTTTCGGGTGGCAAGCGCCGTTGCGTTGCCGTAGACGGACTCCCGAAGCCCGGCGAGGAAGAGTTCGTCCGCCTCGGCCATGTCGCCGCCGATGATCAGGACCTCGGGATTGAGGAGATTGACCGCGCCGGAAATGACGTCGCCGATCAGTCGGCCGCTGCTTCTGATGAGCCGGCGGGCTTCGCTGTCGCCGTCCAGGGCGAGGCGGACGACATCACGCACGTGACCGACGCTTCGGCCCTGATCTCGGAGGGCGTGCACGAGAGCCCAACCGC
Source organism: Rhodococcus sp. IEGM 1302 (assembly GCF_030056935.1). Taxonomy (NCBI): domain Bacteria; kingdom Bacillati; phylum Actinomycetota; class Actinomycetes; order Mycobacteriales; family Nocardiaceae; genus Rhodococcus; species Rhodococcus sp. IEGM 1302. The sequence continues at coordinate 136,184 of NZ_JASHKY010000008.1, forward strand.
TGGCGACAGTTTCGACGCAGCCGACGTCGCCGCAGCGACACTTCATGCCCCGCGCTGCAGCGGTTTTGGTATGCCCGATCTCGCCGGACGCTCCGAGTGAACCGCGTTGGAGGACTCCGCCCATGACGATTCCTGCGCCGAGGCCGGTTGACGCCTTGATCATCAGGAGGTTGGGCGCACTCTCGCGTCGCTCGCTCAATTCGGCCAGAGCCATCACGTTGGCATCGTTGTCCGCGAACAGCGGAGCCGTGGTCACCGATGCCAGATAGGGGGCAAGCGCGACTCCGTCCCATCCCGCCATCATCGGAGAGTCGAGGCTTGCTCCCGCGGCGACGTCGACCGTTCCGGGAATGCTCAGTCCGATTCCGATGACCTCGGTAGACGCGCGGTGGACCTGGGCCAGTAGTGACGAAAGATGCTCGGCAATTTCGGGCATCAGTTCGTCGGGGCCGACCCCGACCGACTTGTCGATGTCTTCTGCCGCGAGGATCGTGCCCGCCAGGTCGGTGACGGCAAGTTGTGCCCGCGATCGACCGATGGCCACGACGAGAACCACGCCGGACGAGTTCGCGAAGGTGAGAGTGGACGGCGGCCGGCCGCCCGTCGACGGGCCCTCGTCGTCATCGGCGATCAAACCAAGCGATTGAAGTGCTGCAACCCTGGCCGATACCGCCGTCCTGGACAGGCCGGTGAGCTTCCCGATCTCGCTGCGCGTGGTCGCGGAACCGCTGCGTATCAGCGTGAATACCTCTCCCGCGGTAGCCGGAGTCGTGGACGGTCGGGTCATTGTCCTATTCAAGCATTCCTCGTCGGTAACTTCAGCGTGCGAAAGTTCGCATACTTTGTCCACAAAAAGACGTAAGTAGGTCTTGTGAAAAAGCAGAAGTAGGCATAGTCTGTGTCTTGACTCACTGCCACGGGCGTCCGAGGAGACGAGTCGCAGTTTCTGTGAAGCAGGGCGCACAAACAGGGGAGAACCTGATGAGCCGCACCGATACACAAGAGATCGTCGAGTTCGCACGTAAGTGGCAGCAGTTCGACGGTGGACCTGACGAAGAGATCTTTGTAACCTTCGGTCTCGCCCCGGACGAGTATTTCCGCAGGCTGCAGGCAATTCTCGACGACGGCGTCGTAGCGCTGACTCCGCCGGTCACCGGCGAACTCGCAACGGTCTGTGCACATCGACTCGGCCAATCGGTCAGGCGTCGATAAGTCCGACCCGGCGTCAGCCCAGAGTCACCCGAATCCGTGTCACCCGAGTAAGGAATTGAGGTCGCCATCATGCACAAGCACCTTCCGATGCCGTACCCGACCGCCGAAGTGTGGGACTGGCAGCTGCAGGGAGCGTGCCGCGGGCACGATTCCGCGGTGTACTTCCATCCGGACGGCGAGCGTGGACACGCCCGCGAGAACCGTGAACGCAACGCCAAGAAGGTCTGCGCGACGTGCCCTGTACTCCAGCAGTGCCGCGAACACGCACTCTCCGTCCACGAGCCGTACGGCATCTGGGGTGGAATGACGGAGACCGAGCGCGCAGAATATGTGCGATCGCTGCGTAAGCGCAGCAACCGGATGCCCGCGGTCGCCAACGCGAGCTGACGGTCCTTCGGAAAGGACGCCAGTGTGGCCCTCGTAGCCGGTATCGATTCGTCTACCCAGTCGTGCAAAGTCATTGTCCGTGATGCCGATTCGGGAGAGCTGGTACGAGAAGGGCGGGCGGCGCATCCCGTCGGTACCGAGATAGATCCGGCATGCTGGCTCGAGGCGATGGACAGTGCAATCGCCGCAGCGGGTGGGCTCGGCGACGTCGCAGCCGTATCGGTCGGAGCTCAACAGCACGGCATGGTGTGTCTGGACAGTGGCGGCGAGGTCGTCAGACCGGCGTTGCTGTGGAACGACACTCGCTCGGCGAAGGCTGCGACCGATCTGGTCGAAGAGCTCGGCGGACCCAAGGCGTGGGCCGACGCAGTTGGTGTAGTTCCGGTCGCCGCGGTCACGGCAAGCAAGCTTCGATGGCTCGCAGATCACGAACCCGGCAACGCCGATCGCACTGCCGCGGTGTGTCTTCCGCATGACTGGTTGTCCTGGAAGTTGGGTGGGTCCGGCTCAATCGAGGAGCTTGCCACCGACGCGGGCGACGCCAGTGGAACCGGCTATTATGCTGCCTCGACGCGCGAATATCGTAAAGATTTGCTGGCGTTGGCATTTCGCGGTCGAACCCCGCATGTTCCCCGAGTTGCATCGCCGAACGAAAAGATCGGAAGTACACGTTCCGGAGGTATTGTCGGGCCTGGCACCGGTGACAATGCCGCAGCCGCACTGGGTTTGGGGGCAGTTCCCGGTGACGTGATCATCTCGATCGGAACATCCGGCGTCGTCTCGGCTGTATCGGCCACCCCCACGCATGATCCCGGCGGGAACGTGGCAGGATTCGCGGACGCAACCGGCCTGCACTTGCCGCTGGTGTGCACTCTCAACGGCGCGCGCATTCTTGATGCGACGGCGTCCATTCTCGGTGTCGATCACGCCGAACTGTCGCGGTTGGCGTCGACGGCGCCCCTCGGAAACGACGGGCTGGTCATGATTCCGTACTTCGAGGGTGAACGGACGCCCAACCGCCCTGACGCCACGGGGGCCATGCACGGATTCCGGCTGCAGAACTCGACGCCTGCGCACTTTGCACGAGCCGCAATCGAAGGGCTCCTGTGCGGCTTGGCCGACGGCGTCGACGACCTGGTTCGTCAAGGCGTCGAGGTGAAGCGAGTTCTCCTCGTGGGAGGCGGAGCGAAGTCGCTTGCTCTCTGTGAGATCGCGCCGGCAATTCTCGGAGTGCCGGTCGTGATCCCTGCTCCGGGTGAGTACGTCGCCGAAGGGGCATGCAGGCAAGCAGCATGGGCACTGTCCGGGGACACGCAGCCGCCGGTGTGGCCGAAACCGGAAGAGCGACGATTCGACGCCGAACCAGCTCCCCACGTGCGCGAGCGCTACGCGTCGTTGCGCGAACTCACCGAAGGTGTCTGAGCGCTCCCTACAGAAGCCCGAACTTCCGCACTGCGTCGAGTAGCGCGTGCGGGCGTTCGGTCGTCGGCAGGGGATCGACGAGTGCGAACTGGCAACCGACGTCACGGGCAGCGCCGTCGGCGATGTCGCTGTCACCGACCATCAGAGTCTGCGCCGCATCCACATCGAGTTGTGCGAGGGCGTACTCGAAGATCGCCGGTTCGGGCTTGACTGCACCCACCTCGAACGAGAGAACGAACTCGTCGACCCAGACGTCCCAGCCGCGGTCGGCGAACGCCGGACGGATGTCGAAGGCGATGTTGCTCAAGACGGCAGTGCGTATGCCCTTCTCCGACAGTGACTTCAGGACCTCGCCGGTATCCGGGTACGGCGACCACTGATCCGGATCGACCAGCAGGGCGTAGAAAGCTTCGGCCCGAACCGGATCGGGCACCCCGGACTTACTCAACACGTCGAGGTAAGCCTGACGATGCAACTTCGGATCCCGGTCGCGGTTCTCCCACGCGTAGATCCCCGCTTCGTCCATCTCCACGGTTCTGCCCACCGGCGCGGTCATCCGACGCATCAGCTCGGCTTGAGCGTGCACGTCGAGCGGATCGCCTTGGTGATCGACGAGGTGCTCGGTCCAATCGTCGCTCTCCTCCAAACGGAAGAGGGTTCCGGAGAAATCGAACAGCGTCGCGGCGATATGTCCGTCTTGATGGGCCGTGCTGTCAGTGTTCACCTCGACAGGTTATCGGCGTCCGCTTTCCGATGCGTGATGTGAGCCAGTGCACGCGTACTTTGAGAGAGCACATTTTCCGAGGTTCCCCCGACGGGCACGATTTCGATGCCCCGGATGAACCGTATGACGAGGGGGATCCTCCGTGTCCGACCACGCGAATACACCAGACCTGACGAAGCCGTCCCGCGAAGACCCCCACCTCTCACGTCAGCTGTCCAACCGGCATATCCAGCTGATCGCCATCGGTGGTGCCATCGGCACCGGACTGTTCATGGGATCGGGCAAGACGATCTCGCTCGCCGGGCCCTCCGTGATCTTCGTGTACATGATCATCGGATTCATGCTCTTCTTCGTCATGCGGGCGATGGGGGAGCTGCTGCTCTCGAACATGGCGTACAAGTCGTTCTCCGACTTCGCCGCGGATCTGCTGGGCCCCTGGGCGGGATTCTTCACCGGCTGGACCTACTGGTTCTGCTGGATCGTCACCGGCATCGCGGACGTCATCGCGATTTCCGGGTACTTCAAGTACTGGTGGCCAGGGCTCGCGGCGTGGATTCCTGCTTTGCTGACGATCGCGGCGCTGTTGCTCCTCAATCTCCCGACCGTTCGCGCTTTCGGTGAAACCGAGTTCTGGTTCGCGCTGATCAAGATCATCGCCATCGTCAGCCTGATCGTCGTCGGTATCGTCATGGTCGTCTCCGGGTTCACGGCGCCGAACGGTGCCACCTCGGGTATCGACAACCTCTGGAACGACGGCGGGATGTTCCCGACCGGATTCATGGGCTTCGTCGCCGGCTTCCAGATCGCCGTGTTCGCCTTCGTGGGTATCGAGCTCGTCGGTACGACGGCAGCCGAGGCCAAGGACCCGGAGAAGAATCTGCCGAAGGCCATCAACTCCATCCCCATTCGTGTCCTGCTGTTCTACGTCGTTGCACTGACCGTGATCATCGCGGTGACTCCGTGGCGTGAAATCAGCGCAGACAAGAGTCCGTTCGTCGCCATGTTCACACTCGCCGGCCTCGGCATCGCTGCTTCTGTCATCAACTTCGTCGTGCTGACCTCCGCTGCATCTTCGGCCAACTCGGGTATCTACTCCACCTCGCGCATGGTGTTCGGCCTTGCGCAGGAGGGCGACGCACCGAGGGCCCTCGGCAAGCTGAACTCACGCAAGGTCCCCGCGAACGCCCTGATGTTCTCGTGCATCTTCCTGCTGGCGTCGTTGATCCTGCTGTTCTCGGGCGATTCCGTGATCGAGGCCTTCACCGTCGTCACGACCATTTCGGCGCTGCTGTTCATGTTCGTATGGACGATCATCCTGGCGAGCTACATGGTGTACCGGAAGCGTCGTCCGCACCTGCACGAGGCGTCGAAGTTCAAGATGCCCGGCGGCATCGTGATGTGCTGGGTCGTGCTCGCGTTCTTCGTCTTCATTCTCTGGGCACTGACAACCAAGGACGACACCCTGCAGGCACTTCTCGTCACGCCGATCTGGTTCGTGGTTCTGGGCATCGCGTGGGCGATCATCCGGCGTCGACCCGCTCACCGGGCACGATACGACGCATTCAAGTCAGAACTGGACGCCAGCCGACAGAACGGCGACAAATAGTTTTGGTCAAGATCGGGTAACGGTGGCGGCCGCCTTGATCAAACTGTTACATTCTTCGGCAGACAGAGGAGCGGGCTTCATCAGAAGGACGCTGCACGCCGACGACTGACGGAGTACACACTGTGGGAAACCACCACCGCACGGGCAATGACGATGTTGTCTTCGAGATCGATCCCGAGGCAGCAAGCGGCCGCCACCGCACCCCGTCGGCTGGCCCTGGTGCCGGTGTCAAGGCAGGTGTCGTAGCTGCGGCTACCGGTGCACTCCTCGTCGGTGCAGGCCAGATGGGCGCAGGAACCGCTGCTGCGGCGCCGGCAACACAGACCATCGCCGGAATCGAAATCCCGCAGGGTCTGCTCCCCGAGGGCGTTGTCGTTCCGGCTGAATTGGCGGCACTTCCGGCTCTCGACATCCCCGAGCTTCCCGATTTTGCTGCCGACCTCAACACGCAGGCACAGCAGTTCCTCGCTGGGATCAACCCCGGCACCTCAGCTCGTACCGTGCAGCCGGTGTCCGGAACGCTGACCTCAACCTTCGGTTCGCGCTGGGGAGCACACCACGGCGGCCTCGACATCGCGGCTCCGATCGGTACGCCGATTCTGGCTGCAGCCGACGGCCAGGTCATCGACGCCGGCCCGGCGTCAGGTTTCGGCCTCTGGGTCCGCGTCCAGCACGACGACGGCACGGTCACCACGTACGGCCACGTCAACGACTACCAGGTCAACGTCGGCCAGCGCGTCAACGCCGGCCAGCAGATCGCCACCGTGGGTAACCGTGGCCAGTCCACCGGCCCGCACCTGCACTTCGAGGTTGCCGAGAACGGCGCAAAGGTCGATCCCGCAGCGTGGCTGCAGGCTCGCGGCGTAGCTGTCACCTGGGTCGACAACTCGTAGAAGAAACTTTCGGAGAACTGCGGTGGCGTCGGGAAATTCTTCCCGGTGCCACCGCAGTTCTCGTTTGTCGGTGACACCTGACGGATAGCCTTCAGTGACGTTGATCGTCGAAGGGGGAATGCGCAATGGGTGCAGAGGTCACGGCGCGAGAATTCACCAGAGCCGACCGTAGGCTCTTTCGTAAGAAGGTGCGCTCGTGCGTCGACGCCATGAAGCAGATGCTCGACGGTGGTGACTTCCGAGACGCCGTCGACAAGCCCGCTCCGCTGTTGGGCATGGAGATCGAGTTCAACCTCGTGACCGGCGACATGACGCCCGCGATGTCCAACCGTGAAGTGCTCGAATCCATCGACGACTCTGCGGTTTTCCAAACCGAGCTCGGACAGTTCAACGTCGAGATGAACGTCGAGCCCGGCCCACTCACCGGTGATGCGACTTTCGAATTGGAGAAGAAACTGCGGGCGTCCCTCGACGTCGCAGACGCGCGAATCCACGCGCACGACGCCGAGATGGTGATGATCGGGATGCTGCCGACACTGCAGCTCGAGCATCTCGATCGTGAGTGGATCACCGCCAACCCGCGCTACGAATTGCTCAACGAGCAAATTTTTGCCGCGCGAGGAGAGGACATCGAACTCGACGTCGAAGGTGTCGCGCTACCCGGTGGCGACGTGGAAATCCTTCGGGCCGACACCAATTCGGTGGTGCCGGAGGCGGCTTGTACGTCCATGCAGTTGCACCTGCGCGTCGCGCCGGAAGAATTCGCAGCGCACTGGAATGCCGCGCAGTGTCTGGCCGGAGTACAGGTGGCGCTTGCGGCCAATTCCCCTTTCCTGGCAGGGAAGGCGCTTTGGCACGAATCACGCATTCCGATCTTCGAACAGGCAACGGACACCCGAACTTTCGAGCTCAAGAACCAAGGTGTGCGACCGCGAGTGTGGTTCGGTGAGCGGTGGATCCATTCGGTTCTCGACCTGTTCGAGGAGAATTCACGGTACTTCCCGGCGCTGCTCCCTGATGTCTCGGACACCGATCCACTGGAAGTGCTCGCGGCGGGCGGGGTTCCGGAGTTGAGCGAGCTTCAGATGCACAACGGCACGGTCTATCGCTGGAATCGGCCTGTCTACGACTGCTCGGATGGCAAGCCGCACTTGCGTATCGAGAATCGGGTGCTGCCGGCCGGGCCGACCGTCGTCGACATCATGGCCAATGCGGCCTTCTACTACGGAACCGTTCGCGCATTGGTGAACGCGGAGCGGCCACTGTGGTCGCACATGTCGTTCCATGCGGCCGAAGAGAACCTGCACATCGGCGCCAAGTACGGACTCGACGCCACCCTGTACTGGCCGGAGATCGGTTGGGTCGGTGCCGACGAGTTGGTCCTGCGAAGGCTGCTGCCGTTGGCGGACGAGGGTTTGGCCGACTTCGGATTGTCCGCCGCGGCCCGCGATCGGTACCTCGGCGTGATCGAAGGGCGGTGCATGAATCGGCAGACCGGTGCCGCCTGGCAACGCGAGCAAGTGGCGCACGCGGAGGCCTCGGGCGCGGACCGCTCGACTGCGCTCACCGGAATGCTCCGCGGTTACGTGGAGAACATGCGGACGGGAGATCCTGTTCACACCTGGTCCTGATTGCTCTGCTAATTCTCCTATCCGTCAACAGTTTCGGGGACCTAAGTCCCCGAAATGAAGAGGGGGCGACCCCAAAAAAGCCGGACAAGTGGGATGGTTAGAGTGAAAGTGGCTCGGTTACTTCTTCAGGAAGGTGGGCACATGAGTTCACGCGAACATAACAGTGTTGTTGTCGGAGTCGAGGGTTCGGACACTGCGTCCACAGCGCTCCGCGAGGCCGCGAAAATCGCCGCCCAGCGCGAATTGCGACTCGACATCATCCACGCTCTCGACTTCGCGCCTTACGGTTTCGGCGGACCGTACGTCGACGCGGGTGGGGTGTACGAATGGGTCGAAGAGGCCGGAAAAGCGATCTTGGCAGAGGCGGAACAATTCGCCCGTGAGATCGATCCGAAACTCGAAGTTCACACCGAAATCGCCATCGGCAGCGCAACTCAGTGGCTGATCGAGAGTTCGGCACAGGCCAGGCGGGTCGTTGTCGGAGCGTCGGCGTCAGGCAAGGCGGCGACAGCAGTCCTCGGCAATACCGCGGTCGGTGTGGCCAGTCACGGCAAGTGTCCGGTCATCGTCGTCCGAGACCGCGATGGTGCGGTGCCCTCGGAAGGACCCGTAGTGGTCGGCGTCGACGGCAGCGCGTTGAGCGCCCAGGCCGTCGGTGCGGCTTTCGAGGAAGCGTCGTTCCGCGGAGTCGAGTTGGTGGCGTTGCACGTGTGGAGTGACCTCGGCAGTGCGGCATTCGAAGACCCGAGGGCCGCTGCGCTTGCCCCGCAGTCTCTCGAAGAGGAAGAGCATGCGGTACTCAGCGAGAGCTTGGCCGGATGGTCCGAGCAATACCCGGACGTGAAGGTCCGGCGCGAGGTATACCTCGACAACCCACGCGGACGGCTGCTGGACTGGTCGGCAAAAGCGCAGCTCGTCGTAGTCGGAAGCCGTGGTCGCGGTGGATTCCGCGGCATGTTGCTCGGCTCGACCAGCAACACCCTGATCGCTTCGGCCAAGTGCCCCGTCATGGTGGTTCGCCCCGAAGAATCCTGACCCTCGACAGGCTCTCCCACTACCCCGTTCATTTCGGTCATCGAATATGAACGGGGTAGTCACATGAATGCGGACTCAGGTTCCGTAGTGTTCGATGTGAGTAAGTGTTCGATGGGAGTACCACTGCTCGTGTGCGCGTCGCACACGGCAGCAATCGTCAGGATTGGGGTTACAACGTGCGTATCGGTATGGGTTTGAACTACAGCGGCGGGTTCGCCGAAACCGTCGAAGAGGTCGGTGACCTGGAGAAGGCGGGCCTCGACATCGCCTTCGTCCCGGAGGCGTATTCCTTCGACGCCGTCAGCCAGCTCGGTTACCTGGCGGCCAAGACGTCGACCATCGAACTCGCTTCGGGAATCTTTCAGATCTACACCCGTACGCCCTCGTTGACCGCCATGACGGCGGCGGGCCTGGACTTCGTCTCCAACGGTCGCTTCGTGATGGGACTGGGCGCTTCCGGACCGCAGGTGATCGAGGGGTTCCACGGCGTCAAGTACGACGCTCCGCTGGGACGCACACGTGAGGTCGTCGAGATCTGCCGTCAGGTTTGGCGCCGCGAGAAGGTCGAGTACCAGGGCAAGTACTACCAGGTTCCCCTCCCCGCCGAGAAGGGCACCGGACTCGGAAAGCCGCTCAAGCTGATCAATCATCCTGTGCGTGAGCGCATCCCGATCCTGATCGCTTCGCTCGGGCCCAAGAACGTCGAGCTGACGGCGGAGATCGCCGAAGGCTGGGAACCTATCTTCTTCCATCCGGAGAAGGCAGCAAGCGTGTGGGGTGAGCCGATCGCCAAGGGCAAGGCCAAGCGCGATCCGAGCCTCGGCGAGCTTCAGGTGTACGCGTCGCCGGCACTGGCCATCGGTGACGACGTCGACCACATGCTCGACTGGGTACGCCCGAGCCTTGCGCTCTACATCGGCGGCATGGGCGCCAAGGGCAAGAACTTCTACAACGATCTCGCGGTGCGCTACGGCTACGAAGAGGCCGCCGAGAAGATCCAGGATCTCTACCTCGCGGGCAAGAAGGACGAAGCCGCAGCAGCAGTGCCGGACGAACTGGTTCGCGCAGTGTCGTTGATCGGTCCCGAGAGCTACGTCAAGGAACGCGTCGCAGCCTTCGCCGAAGCCGGTGTCACGACGCTCAACGTCACGCCGTTGGCGGCCGACCGCAACGGCCGAGTGCAGCTGATCGAGAAGTTCCGCAAGATTTGTGACTGACCCTGCTGTGCGCCTTTATTAACCGCCGGCGGTTAATAAAGGCGCACAGCAGAGCAGGTGGTTCAGGATCTCCTGCGTACGAAACCCGATTTTGGGCGCTTGTTGACAGGACTTTTTTCACTTCTGACCGGTCGGGTTCTTCACCTAACGTGGATCGAGTAGCCAGGGTTTGCGTGCGAATCCGGCACCGGTGGCCTCGTTGACGCCCGAAAGGGATGTTGGCGGGGCCGTTGCCGCAGTCCACCCGAACACCCAATGTCCGATTCGGGACTCGCGTCGGCTGATGAATCCTTTTTGCCGTCATTGGGCAATAGTGTGAGGGCGAAGAGATTCTGTGGTCGATTGTGGAGGGACGAACATGAGTGCAACCAAACCCGTCGTCGTAGCGGTAGACGGTTCGGAATCGGCGTCGTCGGCTGTCGTCTGGGCGGCGAGGACCGCGGTGGCGCTCGGTCGACCGCTCCACATCGCGACGGTGGTGCACATCCCAGCCTTCTACTACTCCGAGCCTTACCTCGCCGAGAGCTTCAAGGACGAACTGCGGCGCACTGCCACCGCTCGTCTGGACAGCGCACAGATTCTCGCGCGGCAAAGCATCGACGACGACCTCGAGATCGTCACCGAACTACTCGACGGCAGCGTCTCCGATCGCCTGATCGAATTGTCCAAGGGCGCGTACATCATTGCGCTCGGCCCTCGCGGGCACGGCGAATTCACCGGATTGGTCGTCGGTTCTGCGACGGTCTCGGTTGTCTCGCACGGCGAATCTCCGGTTGCAGTTGTCCGAGGACGGACGCTCGACGGTCGGCCGCCGACCGAGGGCCCCGTCGTCGTCGGTGTCGATGGATCCGAAAGCAGCATCGAGGCAGTCGAGCACGCTTTCGAGCAGGCCTCCGCGCGGGGCGCCACCTTGATTGCCGTCAACGTGTGGAGCGACGTGAGTGTGCAGCCCTCGTTGGGCGCCACCCCCGACGACCCCCTGTGGAGCAGCATCCAGACGGGTGAGGAAGTTGTCCTCGCCGAGCAATTGGCCGGATTCACCGAGCGTTACCCGGACGTCGTCGTCGAAAGAGTCGTCGCGCGTGACCGTCCGGTTCGAGTCCTGAGCGAATACGCGGAGACGGCGCAGTTGATAGTCGTCGGCAGTCGCGGGCGCGGCGGATTCGCAGGAATGCTCCTCGGATCGACCAGTCGAGCGCTCCTGCACACCGCGGATTGCCCGGTTCTCATCGTCCGGCACGTCAACAAGTGAAGAGAATGCATTCCATGAGTTCTGAGTCCACCGTCTCCGGTACCGTTCGACGTGAGATGTCTTTTGGAGGGGTTCGATGACAACGCGGATATTCCTGGTGGACGATCACGAGATCGTCAGACGCGGATTGTTCGACCTACTCGGTGGGGTCGAGGACTTCGTGGTGGTGGGCGAGGCGGCGTCCGTGGGGGAAGCGCTGGCCGCGGTACCGCAGAGCAACGCCGACGTCGCTGTTCTGGACGTACGCCTGCCTGACGGCAACGGCGTCGAACTGTGCCGAGAACTCCGCTCGATGCTTCCCGACCTCCGCTGCCTGATGCTCACGTCGTACGCCGACGACGAGGCGTTGCTCGACGCGATCATGGCGGGCGCCTCGGGATTCGTCCTCAAGCAGATTCTCGGAACCGATCTGGTCGCTGCAGTCCGCACAGTCGGGCGCGGCGGTTCACTGCTCGACAGTCGTGCAACCGAGGCGCTGATGCAGCGGATCCGCAGCGACCGTACAGCTGATCCGTTGGCCGAACTTTCCGATCAGGAGCGAGCAGTCTTCGACCTCATCGGAGAGGGGCTCACCAACCGGGAGATCGGCGCGCGATTGTTCCTCGCGGAGAAGACGGTCAAGAACTACGTGACGCGTCTGCTCTCGAAGCTGGGCATGCAGCGTCGTACTCAGGCTGCGGTGCTGGCGACCGAAATCCGTAGCGGCAGTCGCTAGGATCTAACGACCGGATTTCGGTCGATTCGAGTTGGTGCGACCGAGCGGTACTCGCCAGAGCAGGCGTGCACCGCTCGGATCGTGATTGACGATCGTGCACGTACCGCCGCAATGTTCGGCGCGGCGCTCCAGATTGTGCAGTCCACTCTTGTGGAAGTCGGAGGGGAGTCCGACGCCGTCGTCCTCGATCGTGATCGCAAATTCGACGTCCGCGGTGACAGCGATGGTGATGTGGCGTGCGTGTGCATGCCGAAGGACGTTGCTCAACCCCTCACGCAGCACGGCTTCGGCGTGCTGGTGGATCCCGGGATTCACCAGAGTGTCGATGGCGCCGGAGAATTGGACGCTCGGGGTCACAGCGGACTGTGCGGTGGCGTCGCCGATGACATCGAGGAGGCGTCGGCGCAGGCTCGACGAATCGGTGGCTGTGGGAGTCTGCAGATCGAAGATGGTTGTCCGAATCTCGCGGACTGTCTTGTCGAGCTGTTCGAGAGATCGTTTGACAATCGCGCGCGCCGACTCCGGGAGGGTCTCGTCCGGAAGCGTGCTCTGCAGGCTCATTCCGCTCGCGAACAGTCGCTGGATGACGTTGTCGTGCAGGTCTCGTGCGATGCGGTCGCGGTCGGCGAGAACGGACAACAGGCGTTGCGCCTTTTGTTTCTCGTCGAACTCGATTGCAACGGAGCCGAGTTCGGCCATCGACTCGATCCGGGTCAGTTCGTCGTGATCCCAGTGTGTGTTGGTGGAATTCGACGCCACGATGACCGCGCCGACTACACCCGAGGCGACGCACATCGGTGCCACGACCGCACTCCCAGCCGACGGCACCAGTTCGGTGAGTGCGCCTAAAGTGGTGAGTACCTGTAGCTTTCGAGTGCTCCGCACCACGTCGAACGGATAAGTGGTCGCCGGGATTCTGACTCCACGTGACGTGGTCCGGGCGCTGGCCGCGGCGTGAACCTGTGCGTAGCCGTTCTCGCAGATCACCACGATCACGTCGTCGACGCCGGTCAGGTCCCGAACGCGACTGGCAAGAAGTTGCAGGCCGTCCTCGAGCGAGTCACCGGCCAGCAACCGCGAGCGGATGGCAGATGTTGCGGTGAGCCATCTTTCACGAGTTCGTGACTGCTCGAACAGTCGGGCGTTTTCCACAGCGATACCGGCTGCGATGGCGAGGGCTTCGAGAATGACCTCGTCTTCTTGGGTGAACTCGGCCTGTCCCCGTTTCTCGGTCAGGTAGATGCTTCCGAACACCTTTCCCCGCATCATGATCGGCGCTCCGAGGAAGCTCTCCATCGGTGGATGATTTGCGGGGAATCCCACCGATTCGGGATGGTCGCCGAGATGGGCCACACGCAAAGTCTGCGGGTGATTCATCAGAACACCCAGCACGCCATGACCTTCGGGGAAATGTCCCATGGTCGCGCGTTGGGACCCGGAGATTCCCTCGTACACGAATTCCGAGAGCCCGCCCCCCGGCGCCGCGACCCCCAGGGCGCCGTAGCGGCAATCCAGAACCGTTGTCGCAGAGGTGATGATCCGTTGAAGCGTCAGGTCGAGGTCCAGGCCGGAGCCGACCACCAGGACCGCCTCGAGCAGGCGGTGGAGTGTCGGTATGTCGGCATTGGAATCGCCCAGGCGGTCGAGCAACTCGCCGAACGTACGTGCCGGACTGTGACCCGAAGCTTCGACCATGGTCGAAGCATATCGCCTCACCGAACGTCAGCTCTCCTGGCGGCGACCTTCCCACCACGACGACCAGTGATGCTTGATCTCGTCGAACTCGTCATCGCTCAGGTCGTAGGTGGTCAGCAGGATGGACATGCCTCCGTCGGGCCGCTGCGCCGTCACCGACTGGGTGGCGACAGACAGCAGGCCAGGGCCGAGATCCTCGACTGTCAACCCGAATTGGTGGTCGGTGACGTAGTCGACGACGCCTTCGAAATAGTCGCCGGGAGCGATTGTCACCGCGTACCGACTTCCCGCTTCCAATTCGATTTCGGTGAGCCCGAGGACGCTTGCCACGTTCTCACCGGGGAGCAGAAGGCCGTCGAGATAAATGGTTTTACGCTCGGCCAGTCCGTGGTGCTCCACTGCGAATCTGAGCAGCTGGAGGAATGTCGTCCAGCCCTCGGTGATGTCGTCGTACCAGTCGTCGTCGGCAGATTTGGCCGGCCGATCGATGCGGACGACCGTCTTGCCGTCCTGTTCGCGAAGTGAGAAACGGTCACCGTTTCCGAGTTTCAGCGTCAACGCTTCGGGGTCGGCCTCAGCGGTGGAGTAGATCTGGTTGATTTCGTCGTCGAGTCCGTCGTACTCCCAGCCGAACCAACGTCGAATCAGCGACGGGTCGCGCAGCGCGGGCCAGAGTACGGACGGGGCTGCGACGACGGACACTTCGATCACGGTTTCGCTCACGCGGAAGACGCTACCGATTTCAGCCCTTCATGGCGACGGTCAGTAGAAATGCAACGTCTTCGAGCGCTTCGACGCTGTGCCGGTCGGCCGGGACGGTCAGGAAATCACCCGTGGATCCTTTCCACTGGTCGCTCCCACACACAAGATTCAGCTTCCCGCTCAGGACCAACAATGTGGCTTCGCCCGGACTGTCGTGTTCGGCGAGGCTCTTGCCGGCGCTCAGCGCGATCACCGTTTGTCGCAGGCTGCGCTGGTGGCCACCGTAGACGGTTTGTGAACTGCGACCGCTGGTCGCCGAGCCCGCCAGTTTCAACTGTTGGCGAGCGAGAGCGGTCAGTGACTTCTTGTCCATCGAAGACCTCTCGGAAGCGGTGAATGTCCTTCTTGGAGTATGACCGACTCACTCGCGAGGTGCCTCGTTATCGGCGGAAGTCGGTCAGCGCGTGTACTCCAACCAGCGGAAGCGCAGGCCGCTCTTCTCCGAGGTCTGCCAGGGCTCGTCGGATTTCAGGTTCCATTCGGGGCCGATCTCGGGAGCAAAAGCATCACCGGCGATGTCGAGGTCGATCTCGGTCACCAGTAGATGCGTTGCGAATGGCAGTGCAGCCGAATAAATTTGCCCGCCGCCGACGACGAAGACGTCACCGTCCGGCAACGCCAGGGCGTCGTCCAGCCTGTGGACTACCTCGGCGCCTTCGGCGTGCCATTGCGGATCGCGTGTGACGACGATGTTCCGACGCCCGCTGAACGGACGGAACTTCGATGGAATGGAGTCCCAGGTGCGCCGCCCCATGATTACCGGATGGCCCATGGTGACGCGCTTGAAGTAAGCCATGTCCTCGGGCACGCGCCACGGGATCGAGTTGTCGGCGCCGATGACGCCGCCGAGGGCCTGCGCCCAGATGAGGGTGACTGTGCGATCGGTCATCGTCAGACCGCTACCGGGGCTTTGATCGCGGGGTGGTGCTGGTAGTCGACGATCTCCACGTCCTCGAAGGTGTAGTCGAAGATGGAGTCGCGCTTGTTCAGCTTCAGGGTCGGCAACGGCAGCGGTTCGCGGCCGAGCTGCTCGGTCACCTGGTCGACGTGATTATCGTAGATGTGGCAGTCGCCGCCGGTCCAGACGAACTCGCCGACGTCGAGTCCGGCCTGCTGGGCCATCATGTGGGTGAGCAGCGCGTAGCTGGCGATGTTGAACGGAACGCCGAGGAACATGTCGGCGCTGCGCTGGTACAGCTGGCAGGAGAGCTTGCCGTCGGCGACGTAGAACTGGAAGAAAGCGTGGCACGGCGCCAGGGCCATCTGCGGAATGTCGGCGACGTTCCACGCCGAAACGATGATCCGCCGCGAATCGGGGTTGGAGCGCAGAGTCTCGACGGTCTGCGTGATCTGGTCGATGTGCTCGCCCGAAGGGGTGGGCCAGCTACGCCACTGGACGCCGTAGACGGGGCCGAGTTCGCCGTTCTCGTCGGCCCACTCGTCCCAGATGGAGACGCCGTGCTCGTGCAGCCACGCCACGTTGGAGTCGCCGCGCAGGAACCACAGGAGTTCGTTGACTATCGACTTGAGGTGGACCTTCTTGGTGGTGACGAGCGGAAAGCCGTCGGCAAGATCGAAACGCATCTGGTGACCGAAGATGCTGCGGGTGCCGGTTCCGGTTCGATCGGATTTGGCGGTACCCGTCTCCATGACGAGCCGGAGGAGGTCTTCGTAAGCAGTGGAGACAGTCACGGGAATCAGTCTAGGGCCTGCCCTGCTGTGCGCCTTTATTAACCTCCGGCGGTTAATAAAGGCGCACGGCAATATAGCCTCGGCACATGCGCGAACTCTTGGTGATCGGTATCGGTGCTGGTGATCCCGACCAGGTGACGGTTCAGGCGATCAAGGCCATGAACAGGGCCGATACCTTCTTCATCATCGGAAAGGGTGACGAGAAGCAGGCCCTGGTCGACTTGCGCACCGGCATTCTCGACGAGCACGTTCACCTCGACTACAAGGTGGTCGAGATCACGGACCCGCCGCGGGACCGAACCCCGACCGACTACGAGGGCGTCGTCGAGGACTGGCACGAGCGTCGGGCCGCGAAATTCGAAGCGGAATTCGCGGCCGAACCTGGCGTCGGCGCGATTCTCGTCTGGGGTGACCCTTCCCTCTACGACAGCACTCTGCGGATCGTCGAGCGCGTGCTCGCTCGCGGGAGAGTTTCGTTCGACTACTCCGTCATCCCGGGAATCACCAGCGTGCAGTCGCTGGCTGCACAACACCGAATCGTCCTCAACCGAATCGGCGAACCCATCCACATCACGACCGGCCGCAAACTGGCCGAGGGATTGCCCGACGGCGTGGACAATGCCATCGTGATGCTCGACGCGCATTGCACCTTCACTCAGGTAAGCGAAAACGACGCCGAGATCTGGTGGGGCGCGTACCTCGGGACCCCGGACGAGGAGTTGATTTCCGGCAAACTGCGTGACGTCGAAGATCGGATCGTCGCTCGCCGGGCGGAGTTGCGTGAGAAGCACGGTTGGATCATGGATACGTACCTCGTTCGGCGCTGACAACCGACCCTGAATTTGCCGCCTCGATCCTGCACTCTTGATCCCGAACGACGGTCTGCGCACCTATGATCTGCGCATGACATCGTTCGGGCAGGACCGACTGCAGTCGATTCTGCCCGCGCCGCGTGGCCGTGAAAAATCAGCTGTGAAGTCGGCTTTCGACCTTCTGGTTCAGTGGTATCGGCGTCCTGATCAATTCGACAGTTTCAATCGATACCTCGCCACGAAGGGCCTGGAGCTAGCTGTCCGATTGCTGGTCATCGGCTCGCTGACGACGGTCATCATTGCGATGACTCTGCTGCGCTTCAGCGACGCGGGCGTGCACAACCACGTCACCAGCGTCGTCAACGCCGTTATCATCGCCGTCACGATTGCGGTGATCGTGCTCTTCTGCCTTCTGCCCGAAATCACGCGTCGGTGGTCGTACTTCTTTGTCGCCTACTGCGAGGTCGGCGTATTCGTCGGTGTGTTCTTGAACAACGACCCTTTCATCGGGTTGATCCAGTGTGTGCTCTTCGTACTGATCGGTGGTTACATCGCGTACTTTCACAACGCGAGACTCCAGGCGGTTCACATCGCGCTGTCCATCGTGGTTCTGGCAGTGGTCGGCCGAAAGGTTGCGGTCTACGCGGATCCTGCGTTGGCCACCGCACTGTGTCTGATCATCGCCACCGGGATCGTGGTCATCCCGTTCGCCTGCCAGTTCGTCCTCTCACTTCTCGGCTCCGACGCGGACAGTTCGGACGTGGATCCGTTGACAGGGCTTCTGAATCGGCGCGGGCTGCAGCGAGCTGTTGTCGAAATGGGGGCGACGGGGCATGCGTCGAGCAAGTCGTCGTATGTCGTCGCGATTGTCGATGTCGATTCGTTCAAGAGCGTCAACGACTCACAGGGGCACGAAGAAGGCGATCTCGTACTTCGCCAGATTGCTGATCGACTGCGGTGGTGCGGCGGCGAGAAGGCGCTCTTCGCCAGATTCGGTGGGGACGAGTTCGTGTTGGTAGACACGATAGACGTCGGCGCAGCGCCTGCGTTCGAAGACAATCTGCGAAGGCACTTGCGAATCGACGATCGTGATCCGGTAGTGACCACCAGCGTCGGAGTCGCGATCACCTCTGCCGAATGGTCGTCGATTATTTCCGACGAGGAGTTGACGGAACTGTTTCGAGTAGCCGATGCCTCGATGTACCGCGCGAAGGCCGCCGGCGGCGATCAGGTTGTGATGTGGGACGGCAAACAGTGAAAATTGTCTGATTGCGGGGAGTTGACTGGATTACCCTGACCCTATGGAATCTGCCGAGAGTGTTGAGCGTTCGGACGCCGTGGCGTCTCGACGACCGCTCTCGGGTCCCGCGTTCCGGCTGATCTCTTCTCAACTTGTCGATTGGTATCGGCGTCCGGACCAATTCGACACCTTCAATCGCTATCTCGCGGACAAAGGGTTGACCGTCGCCTCGCGGTTTCTCGTCGTCTGCTCGTTGGTGCTGGTCACCGTGATCATGTTCCTCACTCGCTTCAGTCCACAGGGACCGACCACTTCGCACGCGCGCACCGCGAACGCAGTCATCATGGTCATAACCGTGATGATGGCCGTCGCCCTCTCGACGAGGCGCAATCTCTCCCGTTCCTGGTCTTACGCCTTTGTGCTCTACTCGGAAGTGGGAATAGCGGCCGCAATGCTGCTGTACTCCAATCCACTTGCAGCACTGGCACACGCCGTGATGTTCTCGGTGATCGGCGGATACATCGCGTTCTTCCACAATGCTCGAATACAGAGCCTTCACATGTTGTGGGTACTCGTCGTGGTCATCGGCATCGTGACACGTACGGCGGTGGTCGAAAACGATGTGGATGCTCCGGTTCTGGTCGCGTTGGTAGTACTGGTCGGCGCGGCAATCTACGTGATTCCCTTTGCCTGTCAGTTCATTTTCTCCATCCTCGGCACCGACGCGTTGAACTCGCAATTGGACCCACTGACCGGACTGCTCAACAGGAGGGGACTGGCCGACGAAGTGCGACTGTTGCTGGAGCGGTCGTACACGCACTCGGCGCTCTTGGTAGTCGCCGCCGTCGACATCAATCGATTCAAGGCCATCAACGACGAGTACGGACATACCGTCGGTGACGCCGTGATCGAAAAAGTCGGATCGAGACTGGTCGAATGCGCCGGCCCGGCGGCCTTGATCGCACGGATAGGCGGCGACGAGTTCGTCATCGTCGATTCGGTCGATCAACGCTCGTTCCATCGACTCGAACATGAGCTACTCCGTTCGACGATCACCTCGCCCGATCATCCCGAGGTGGCGATGAGCGTCGGAATCGCGAAGATCGCAGGGCCTTTCGAATCAGCGGATGATGCGCTGGTCACCTACCCGACTCTGCTGCGGCGAGCGGATCGGGCGATGTACTCCGCGAAGGCACGCGGTGGGCATTCGGTGGTGCTGCAGACGGAAACGGACTGAGCGCGCTGTGAGTGTCCGTGGTCGGCGTTAGTCTGTTGCCATGCCTGAACTACCCGAGGTGGAAGCGCTGGCAGGGTTCCTTCGTCAGCACGCGGTCGGCGCAGTGGTGGGACGCGTCGACATCGCTGCATTGAGTGTGCTCAAGACCTTCGATCCGCCGATCACTGCTCTGCAGGGGCGTGACGTCACGGGCGCCGCCCGCTTCGGGAAGCATCTGGCTCTGGATTGCGACGGGTTGTGGTTGGTCACGCATCTCTCCCGTGCCGGCTGGATGCGCTGGCTGGACAATCCATCGGCGACGCCGCCGAAGCCGGGGAAGGGGCCGTTGGCGCTGCGCGTTCATTTCTTCACACCCGAAGGGTTGACGCCGGCATTCGATCTCACCGAAGCCGGCACCAGGAAACGCCTCGCCGTCTGGGTCGTGAACGATCCGCAGGAGGTTCCGGGCATCGCCCGGTTGGGGCCGGACGCGATGGCCGTGACCGAAGCCGAGTTCGCACAGATTCTGGGCGGAACGTCGGCGCGGATCAAGAACTCGATAGTCGAGCAGTCGTTGATCGCCGGTATCGGGAACGCCTACTCGGACGAGATCCTCCACACCGCGAAACTCTCGCCTTTCGCGACCTCGTCGCGGCTGACGCGGGATCAGATTTCGACGTTGTATGCCGTGATGCGATCTACGCTGGCCGACGCGATCGAGCGTTCGGAAGGTCAGGACGCGGCCCGGCTCAAAGGTGAGAAACGCTCGGGGATGCGAGTGCATGCTCGTACCGGACTTCCGTGCCCGGTGTGCGGTGACGTCGTACGCGAAGTGTCGTTCGCGGAGCGCTCTTTTCAATACTGCGCGACGTGCCAGACCGGCGGTAAACCGTTGGCGGACAGGCGAATGTCGAAACTGCTCAAGTAGCGAACTGCGCTGCGAGTAGTTCGACGAACTCGCGGGCGAGCGCCGACGAATGGGTGGGTTCGGTGATTGCGTGGACGATCCGATGCGGCGCATCGGTGATCGGAATACAGACCAATTCGGGGTGCAGGGCGCTCATGGACTGGGGGAGCAAACCTACGCCCAGGCCGTTGGCGGTCAGTGAACAGATCAGGTCTACCGAGTTGGCTTCAAGTGTTTTTCCCCGAGGGACCTGTGATTCGGCGAAGGCTTGGTCGGTTTGGACACGGGCCTCGCTGCCGGAGGCGAAGTCCACGAGAGTGTGATCGCGTAGGTCTTCGAGCCTGATCGACGAAGCCTGGGCGAAGGGATGGTCAGGAGCAACGAACGCTGCGGTGGGTTCACTCCACAGCGGTGCGGCGGCAAAGCTCTTGGGTAGGCGACCTGCGGCCAATCCGACAATGCCGACGTCGATTGCACCGGACCGGACTCCCTCGATAACTACTTCACTGCCGTACGGTCGCGCGGTGATGTTGATTGCAGGGTGGCGCCGTGTCAGATCTGCCAGCGCGCGTCCGACGTCGACGCGCCCCGCCGAGGTGATGGTGCCGACCGTCAACCGCACTTGCTCGTTGCTCCGTGCCGAGACATCACTGACGAGTCTCGACACGGCGCCGAGTACCTCGCGGGAGCGGGCGACAAAAACCTCGCCTGCAGCAGTCAGGCCGACGTTTCGGCTGTTCCGGTTGAACAATTCGACTCCCAGTTCCTTTTCGAGGTCTCTGATCTGGGCACTCAAGGCGGACTGGGAAACGTGCAACCGCGACGCTGCTCGGCTGAAGTGTCTGTCTTCCGCGACTGCCAGGGCGTAGCGGATGTGACGTAGTTCCATTGCACCAATCTATCGTTTCTGGAGATAGATCATGCATATCTATCTATTGGACGCGCGTCGGTGTAGGCGGTCATGCTTGACGACATGATTTCAAGCGACGCGCGTCCGAGGCTCGGACTACCGATAGTGCTGCTGATGGCTGCGGCGACGGGCCTGTGCGCGGGCGGTAACTATTTCAACCAGCCACTCCTCGATTCCATCGCAGATCACCTGAATGTGTCGGCCTCCGCAGCGGCCGCGACGGTGACCATCGCGCAGGTCGCGTATGCACTCGGATTGATACTCCTGGTTCCGGTGGGCGACATGGTGGACCGACGCAAGCTGACGGTAGGGCTCATGCTGCTGGCGGCGACCGGTCAAGCGGTCAGCGGATTTGCGCCCAACTTTGCCACGCTGGCAGTGGGAATCGCTGTCGCTGGAGTCTTTTCGGTCGCCGCCCAGGTGCTCATTCCGTTTGCCGCCTCACTGGCCGAACCTGAGAGGTCCGGTCAGGTGGTCGGCACGATCATGAGCGGACTGCTGATCGGAATCCTGCTGGCGCGCAGCGTTGCCGGCGTCCTCTCCGGACTGGGAGGTTGGTCGACGGTATACAAGGTTGCGGCGGTGCTGATGGTGGTGATGGCCGTGGCATTGTGGCGATCTCTGCCTTCCGATTCCGCAGATCGCCCGAAGGCAAGCTACCGCGCAACGCTCGCTTCGGTAGGGAAGTTGGCTGCGACCTTGCCGCGCCTGAGAACCCGATCGGCCATGGGCGGACTGGCTTTTGCTGCTGTCAGCACCGTCTTCACGACGATGGCCTTTCTTCTGTCCGGCGAATTCGGCTACAGCGACACTCAAATCGGCTTGGTCGGACTACTCGGTGTGGCGGGAGCTTTGATGGCGACGGTGGCGGGCAGACTGGCCGATCGGGGATTGGGTCAGCTGGCGACCGGCGGCGCCATCGCGATTCTCTTGGTGTCGTGGCTTCCCTTTGTCGCCGGTGCCACCCACGTGGTGTGGTTTCTCGTTGCCATCGTCCTTGCCGACCTCGCGCTGCAGGGAGTGCACGTCAGCAACCAGAACGTGATCTACGCCCTTGTCCCCGAAGCGCGTTCGCGTGTGAATTCCGTGTACATGACCACCTACTTCGTCGGTGCTGCCGTGGGCTCGGCGGTGGGGTCAGTGGTGTGGAAGTCGTACGGCTGGAACGGAGTATGCATCGCCGGGTTGGTCTTCTCCGTTGCAACGGCGATGGTGTGGGTGCATGATCGCCGACTGGAGACGGCTGAACTGCGAATCCCGGAATCCCCTGTTGCAGTGGGGTAGGCACCCACACCTTCTCGGCTCCAGCACCTTTCAGATTTCGGCACCGTCCACCAGGATCTTGCCGACGCGTTCGGGATAGAACGACACGTGGTCGTCGATCCCGGACGCTTCGGCGGTAGTGAACGGATAGAACCACGCCAGATCCTCGATCGGAGCGAGTTCGGTTGTGCCGGTGAACGACAGATACGACGCAGTGCCCTTGTAGGGGCAGGCCGTGGTGGTCGGGGACGGCGCAAAGTACTCGCTGTGAACGTCGATTCTCGGAATGTAGTACCGCGTGGGCAGTCCGGTTTCGAAGAGCAGTCTGGGTCGTCTCGTCTCGGCGACCAGTACGTCGCCGACAAAAACCCGGACGTGGCGGGACGAGGGGAGTGCGTCGATACGTACGTATGGATCGCGGGCGTGGACAAAGACCTGTTGATCCTCCTCGTACCAGGCGTCCATGCGATCCCAATAGAATGCGACGTACTCACTCAGATCCAGGGAACCGTCGAACTGTTCAGGGTAGGTCCAGACGGCGTCCTCGGCCCGGCGATCCCCGATCTCGATCGTCCAGTAGGTGGCGTCACCTTTCCATGGGCAATGGGTGGTCGTCGACGTCGGGACGAGGAATTCGGTACGAACGTCCGCGAGGGGGATGTAGTACATCGGCAGGCGGCCGCGTTCGAAAAGGTATACCGAACGAGTGGTGTCTGCGACGGCGTGACCAGCGAAGAAGGCTCGAATTCGGCGGGGGTTCGGCTCCAGTGCGATCCGCCCGTTGGAAGCTGTGATCTGTGTGTCTTCTGCGTGAGTCAGTGCTGTGGACATTCGCGAATGCTCCTGAGATCGGCAGGGTGGTCCTTCCCATCCTGCGCCCGGCAGCAGTTATTTGACAGGTTGGAGTCGAAATACGCGGATCTGGCGCCCGAATGCTCGATCGGCGTAGGTTTCGTACGGCGGCCACGTGGTGGTCGCGAGCTCCCACAGCTTCTTACGCGTGGCGCCCTCCGCCAGACTCGCACCGACCGGTATTTCGACGCCCTTCACTGTCACGATTGCGGTGGGGTTTGCCATCAAATTGAGTGTCCATGCTGGATGCGTATCCTGCCCCCAGTTCGAACCGACGACGACAAACGCATCGCCGTCGGGTGCGTACAGGAGTGGCGTGGTTCGAGAACGGCCGGTCTTACGGCCCGTCGTGGTGAGCAGTAGCTGAGTCACGGTGTTCTCTCCGACCAGCGAGAGCTTGCCTCCCGACACTCTCTGCACTGCTCGATCGAGCGGAACCAGATCCTTGCCGAGATCCGAGAACCATTGTGTATGGCCGACATTGCGCATCAATGACCGGTAGATATTGCGCATCGGACCCCTCGCATTCTCGGCACTGTTTCGAGGCTGGTGCACCTCGACTCGAAAGAGTCTGCCACGTCTGGTCACAGATACCTGAGTCCCAAGGTCCCGAAAGGAATGAAGCGGTCAGCCGAATTCGGTTTTGGTGGAGTAGAATTGGGGCATACCGCCGAAACCGTTCGTTTGTGCGCGTTGGACGGTCGTTGGAAGATCAACCCTCCGAGGTCAAGACATCAGGCTCTAGCCACTCGACGCCGAGCAGTTCGGACAGCGACCGCAGACCGGATCGATCACCACCTTTCAGACCTGTGACCGAATTGAGATTGCGCAACATGACCGTGGCGACGTCCTCTTCCTTGGTGCCCACGCCGAAGGGTATGACCCACGGGCACGTCTGGTAGTCGCGATGCGACCGACCGAACGTCTGTTCTGCCGCGATCCCTGAGTATCGCGGTTGATGAAAGATTCCCGTCCGTGGCAACGGGGACGCGTGAGTGCCGTCCGGGAGTGCTTCGTTGGCATGGAGCGAGATCGAGGTCGTGACATTGAAGACGATGACCGGTGCGTCCCCGCGTTGAAACCGCAGACGTTGACCCTCCTTGTCCGGCACCGCGCCGAACAGTTTTGCCACCGAGATCCCGGCGTCTTCGATCATCTCGACCAGTGGATCACCTGCCGTGGAGACGAATTCGACGGCCACCAACACCTGCTTGCCTGCCTTGACCTGCGCCTGCGCCCACTGGGCCGTCGACTCGGCGCGGATCATGCCCGCTTTCTGTCGGTAGCGCAGAACCAGCGCACGGCCGCGCGCGATGTTGCGACTCTTGCGGGCCAATCCCATTTCGTAGGCGTACTCGGCCCACTCCGTCTCGTACTCGGCGCGCTGGGCATGGGTGAGGTCGATCGGCATACCGTCGAGCGGAACAGGTCCCCACGGAGTCGGTCGATGAATCATCAAGGGCGGTTTGCTGTTCGACATCCACCCACGCACGGTCTCGAGCGCGCGAGATTGCAGCGTAGGTGATTCCTTCGCCTCTGCGCTCCACGTCCACTTCCCGTAGGACTTGTCCAGCGGAAGGCCGGACTCGACCAGCCTGGCGCCCAGGTCGGACCAGTACTCCGAAGGTTCTGAATGCAGCTGCGCGAAAAGCGGTGCCAGGTAACGCTGGTCGGCCGGCGTGTGTCCCGGTGTTGCCGTCACGGACAGGACGAACGGCGCTTGCTCGTGAGCATTCGAAAAGCGCGCGACCTTCTCGAATGCCGCCGTGCGCTGTGTGTCGTTGCTGTACAGCTGGGCCTCGTCGGCAATCACCACACCGAACGTGTACTTGGGGCGGCCGTTTCGCGCGATCAGCTTCTTCAATTGGTCAGGCGACATGATCAACCAGCGGAATCCACCGTCGCCCACCGAGGCGATGGAATAGCGCCAATGCGGAATGGTGATCTGTGCGGGTCGATCGACGAGGACGAGGATGTTGGTTTCGCCGCGCTCCTCGGCAATCGTCTTGGCAGACATCACTGCGATCAGCGTCTTACCCAGGCCTGCATTGTCTGCCAACAGAAATCCGCGTTTGCCGGCGCGAGCGGCATCGACGACGGCTGCAGCCCCCGAAACCTGCTCGGGCCGAGGAATTTTGGGTGCAGCAACGGGACGTTCACCGGTGCTGTCATTGATGTCGTCCTCTACCCACTGCTGATAAGAGAAGGGGAGTGCCTTGAATGGAGCGAGTTCTACGGGCAACTCCGTACCGACCCACGCGTAGCTCTTCCATTTCTTGACGAACTGCGCACCAGGCGCCGGCGTCCGAAAGGGAACGTCGAGGAGCCAGACTCTCTCACCAGGGCCGGCAGTCGGCACATCCGGCATCGTCGCGCGTGAGCTCTTCTTTGCGACAGTCTTCTTCGGGGCGGTCTTTCTGGTCGTGTTCCTCTTGGGTGCAGCCTTCTTCGGTGCAGCCTTCTTTGCGGCAGCCTTGCGTGCCGTGGTTGCTTTGCGTGGTGGCATCAGGCGGTTTCTGCTGTGAGGAATTCACGCAGCGTGAGCGCAGGCCGGCCGACAAGGTCCTCCACGGTGCCCGTGATCAGCGCCAATTCACCCTGCGCGATTGCGGTGTACGTCGACACCCATGCGTCGAGTTCCCAAGCGGGTGCGATGTACGACGCCCGCGATTCGTAAGCTTCCTCGAGCGTTTCCTCGACGTACGTGGTTCGCTTGCCGGTGACTTCGGTGATGATGCTCGCGGCCTCGGAGAGCGTCAGTGCCTCCCGTCCGGTCAGGCTGTACATCTGTCCGACATGAGAATCCAGATCCTGCAGAACCGACACAGCGACGGCAGCAATGTCGGAGCGCGCTACCGCGCCGACGAGACCGTCCCCTGCGGGTCCGCGGATCACACCGTCTTCACCGGCGAGAGCGGGTAGGAAATCGAGGTAGAAGCTGTCGCGCAGGAAGGTGAATGCGAGCCCGGAAGCGCGGATATGTTCTTCGGTGACCCAGTGATCGCGAGCGAGCGTGAACGTCGCGTCCGGAGCAGCGCCGAGGAAAGACGTGTACACGATGTGCCTGACCCCGGCCTCCGCTGCGGCGTCGATGAAGGTGCGGTGCTGATCCAGACGATCTGCGCTTTCGGCCGCCGAGACCATGAAGAGGGTGTCGATTCCGGCCAGAGCCGCGAGAGCGCGCTTCTGATCCCCGTACGTGGTCTCGGCCGAATCGGCACCGGGGAGCTGCGATAATCGGTTGACCGACCGTGCGATCAGCCGCTGCGGGACACCGGCGTCGCCCAACGACCGGGCCACCAGTCCGCCGATATGACCGGTCGCGCCGGTGACGGCGATCCTCGCAGACCGTGAATCTACGGACATGGTGCCCCTCCTTCGGTCGGTGTGCATCCCATCTTGCCGGAACCCACTCCCACGTCAGGTCACGACGCGACGATTACACCGCGAGCCACCGACAGAGCGTCGGACAAAGCTGTCCTGGTGTTGTCGTCGAGGGACAGCAGGGGCCGGCGGGGAAGGCCGGCGTCGATGCCGAGAGATTCCAACCCGGCTTTGACCGTCGACGGCAGTCCGCGACTGACGAGGACCTTCAGTAGCGGCTCGATCTGTTCGAACACAGCGGCGGCACCCGACCGATCACCGGATTCGAGTAGACGCCAGAAGTGCACCACCTGTTCGGGGGCCAGACACGGGGCTGCCGTGCACCATCCGCTTGCACCGGCAGAGAAAGATTGCAGTGCAAGAGGATTGCTGCCGTTGAAGAAGGGGATCGTGCCACCGCTCAGTTCGTTGATGCGGTTCATCCGGGTGATGTCGCCGGTGGATTCCTTGATCATCGTGACGCCGTCGACGGTGGAGACGAGATCGACGAGAAATTCCGGCGACATGTCGATCCCGGTGGTGGCCGGATTGTTGTAGATCATCGTGGGAATGTCGACGGAATCGGCCACCGCGGTGACGTGTTCACGAATCTCCTGCTCACCCAGATGCCAGTACGACGTGGGGAGGATCATCATTGCGTCGGCTCCGGCGTCTGCCGCGATCGATGCTCGGCGGAGTGCTCCCGCCGTCGTCAGATCCGACACTCCGACGACGGTGGGGACTCGGCGGTCGACGTAGTCGACAGTCTCCCGAGCGACCGTCTCCCACTCTGCATCGTCGAGATAGGCGCTCTCGCCGGTACTGCCGAGTGGGGCTATCGCGTCGACACCACTGCTGATCATGCTGTCGAGGAGCGTGTGTAGCGGCTTGGGGTCGAATGCTCCGGTGTCCCGGTCGAACGGGGTGATGGGATAGGCGACGATTCCCTTGATGGTGCTGCTCATGAGGCTCTCAGTTCTGTTGGTGGGAAACAAAAGTCAGTTGGTCAGTGTGTCGGGATGATTGCGGAGAGCGCGACGGGCGTAGTAAGCGAAGTTCGCCTCGCTGCGCCGAGGAGTCAGTGTCCAATCGTGTGCCTCCTTCGCCAGGCGAGGCGGTAGCGGCTTGATGTCTCCGGCAGCCATCGCCAGCAACTGCAGTCTGGCCGCTCGCTCGATCAGATGCCCGAGAGAGCATGCCTCTTCGACCGTGTTGCCGACGACGAGTTGGCCGTGGTGGGCGAGCAGAATTGCCCGCTTGTCGCCGAGTGCAGCCGAAATGATCTCGCCCTCCTCGTTTCCCACGGGAACCCCGGGCCAGTCGGCGAGAAATGCGCAGTCGTCGTAGAGCGGCGCGATGTCCATTTGGGAGACGACGAGGGGAATCTCGAGCATCGACAGCGCCGTCGCATGTAGTGGGTGTGTGTGGACGATGCAGTTGACGTCGGGTCGTGCGCGGTAGATCCAACTGTGGAACCTGTTGGCGGGGTTCGGCATGCCCTCCCCGTCGAGGACTTCGAGATCCTCGTTGACGAGCAGGAGGTTGTCCTCGGTGATCTCGTCGAACCCGAGGCCGAGTCGCTGTGTGACAAACGTTCCTGGCTGCCCACCGCGGGCGGAGATCTGTCCGGCAAGGCCGGAGTCGTGGCCGGCGTCCGACAGTGCCCGGCAGGTCAGTGCGATCTTCTGTCGAAGAGTCCAACTACCTGTCGTTACTTCGGTGAGCATCTTCGTCTCGGCGGTGGCCATGAGTTCCTGCTTGCTCGCACGCATCGTGTCGGTCATGGGGTGTGCCTTTCTCGGGACCCGGAAATCAATGACATTCAGTCACCTATAAGACACAAAGTGTCATATAGGACGGAAATGCGCAACCCTCGATTCCTGCATCGCTGATCGCCGCAGGTCAATGTATTGGTAGAGTGATGACACAAAGCCGCGTGAGGGGAACCGAATGGCAGCGTTTTTGCGAACACATCGGCGTCGCGCCGGTCTGACGCTCGAGGGCCTGGCCGAGCAGACCGGTCTGACGAAGAGCTATCTCTCCAAGGTCGAGCGGGGTATCAGTACCCCGTCGATCGCGGTGGCACTCAAGATTGCGCGTGTGCTCGACGCCGATGTGGGGCAACTGTTCTCGGACAGTATGGAGGGAAATGCCATGACGATCGTGCGCGCGAAGGACCGCGTGATCGACCCGGCCAACTCCGTGCAGTCTTCCGTCTACGATCCGATCGCGCCCTCACTGGTCGGAAAGGCCATGCAGCCGTTCGTGGTTCATCCGGCCTCGGTGATGGGTCCCAAGTTCATGGACCACACGGGAGAGGAGTTCGTGTTCGTGCACTCCGGATCCGTAGAATTCGAAATCCCCGGGCAGACGATGCACCTCGACGCCGGCGACAGCTTGTACTTCGACGCGAATACGCCGCACCGGATGCGGTCGGTGTCGGCGGATCGTGCGGTGGTGCTGGTTGTCGTCTACGACAAGCCTTCGGCTGGATCACCCAGCGGTGACTCGCTGGAAACGCACTGCGGGGTGGGCAGATGACGCTGGGGATCGACACGACACTGACGCTTCTCGCGGCCGGTCTGAACTTCCTTCTCTCCCTGTGCCTGGGAATCTGGAAATACCGACAGATGGCCACTTCGGACAATCACCTCGCCCATCCGTATGTCGACATCGCACACCGCGCTGCCCTGATGTACTCGTTTGCGACGCTGCTGATCGCGGTGTTCGTCGAACTCAGTGCGTGGCCGACGTGGATCAACCTGACCAGTGCCGCAGTGGTCGTGTTCTTCTTTCTCGCAGCGATATTCAGCTACATCGCTCACGGTGCGATGAAGGACACCGACAATCAGTTCGAGTCCGCCGGTCCGCCCCTGCACCTCGGGATGTTTCTGCTGATCCTCGGTGAGGTGGGCGGATTTGCCGTCCTACTCGCAGGTTTCGTGAAAGGTCAGTTCTTCTGATCGGGCTTCAGCGCCTGTGCTCGTAGCCGATCCAAGCCCGTCGACGCTCACCCATCGGGTCGTTCTCCACTCGGGACGTCTCGTCGAAGATCATTGTTGGCCGCTCCGGTACGGAGTAGGCGGGCCAATCCCGGTCCGGCACTCCGTGGCGGGCGAAATGGATCCAGTGGCGCTGCATGGTGGAGGTCACCGCAGTCAGTCCGCGGCGCCCACCGACCGCGGTCAAGGCCGCGGTGAGTGCATCCGAACGCCCGAAGACCGCAAGCAATTCGGTGGCGTGGGTAGCGCCCATGCCGACGAGTCTGAGCAGGCGAGGCGCAAAATCGTAGCGGTAACTGTAGGTAGGAGCTACCTGGCAATGACCCTGTGCGCAGAGTATCGCGGGCTCCCAGAACGTGATGTCGCCGCCGAGATCTGCGGCAGCAAACCGGTGCGGATACGTGGGATACGCCGCGAGCGCACGTGCTTTCACTTCAGGGGTGGTGTGGGAGAACATCTTCTCGATCCGAACCGGGTCGGTAGGCAAGATGTCGAGAACGCGCGGGAAGATTCTTCCCTCGTGGAGATTCGAACCGACGAGCAGCGGAACGGGGTGGGCGCGTCCGGCGGCGAACACGTCGAGCGGGTGTTCGGGAAGGACGTCGTCACCCACCACGGGGGCAAATGCCCGCGTTCCGGGTTCTTCGTCCGCGCCGCGGCGCGCAAGTTCTTCGCCGGCAGCGACCAGGTCCTTCACCGAAGCGGAGCGCAGCCACGATCCCGGATCGGTATCCGGAGCCTGTGCGATCTCGAGGAACTCGCGTGCCCAACGGTGCGCTCGCTCTTTTCCGTATGCCGAAGCAGCCGGCGGACTTTGAGCGATGGCCCGGGCGAACAGCCCTCGTGCCGCCGGCGTTGCCATCAGAGTGGTGACCGCGTTGGCGCCGGACGATTCACCGAAGACGGTGACGGCGTTCGGGTCGCCGCCGAAAGCGGCGATGTTGCGTTGGACCCACGTCATCGCGGCGATCTGATCGCGCAATCCGAGGTTCGTCTCGAATGATCTTTCCGCAGTGGAATATTCACTGAAATCGAGGTAGCCCAACGCGCCGAGACGATATTGGATCGAGACGTAGACGATGTCGCCACGTTCGACCAGGCTCGTTCCGCGGTACATGGGCGTCGACGGATTCCCGCCGTTGTACGCGCCGCCGTGAATGAAAACCATGACCGGTCGCAACGAATCCGACGGTACCTGCGGGGCCACGACATTGACGAAGAGTGAGTTCTCGTCGAAATTGCTCTTGCGCTGCGGAGACGGAGAGCCGAATGCTTCCGCCGGGCGGACACCATTCCAAGCCTCGACCGGCTGCGGTGCGCGAAATCTCCGAGGACCGGTCGGGGCCGCCGCGTAGGGGATTGCTCGCCAGGTGCGCAGTCCTCGATCGAGGCGCCCGCGTACGACCCCGGAATCGAGAGTGATCTCGAGGGGGCTCGTCACGGTAGGGAGATGTCGGTGCCGTGGCTACGGTAACCGCTGTATCCCGCCCAGGCCAAGCGTTGTTCACGTCTGGGATCGTTCTCGACGCGGACGATCTCGTCGAAGATCATGGTCCGACGCTCCTGCCCCTCGTAGCGCGGCCACGATCCGCGCGGCGAGCCGTGCTCGGCGAAGTGAAGCCAGTGTCCCTGAACAGATTCGGTGACTGCGCGTAGTCCGCGTCGACCGCCGGGAAGGGTGAGGCCGCGCCCGACAAGGGTGTCACCGATGCCGAAGACTGCAAACATCTCGAATCCGTGTGTGGCGTCGAGGCCGAGCCAGCGCATCATCGTCGGCGCGAAGTCGAATCGGTAGGCGTACGTCGGCGCCGATTGTGCGTGCGCTTGCATCAACTCCACGGACGGGTGCCAGAACGTGACGTCTCCGCCGACGTCGATCGCGGACTGCTCGTCCGGGTAGCCGGGATAGGTCGCGAGGATGCGCTTCCCGGCCTCGGGATCGGTGAGGGCAAACATGGTGTCGATGCGCGACGGGTTGGTCGGAAGTGCGTCGAGCACCTTCGGGAACAGCGTCCCCTCCCGTCTGTTGGTGCCGATGATCATCGGCACCTGGTGTGCCGATCCTTCTTTGAATGCGTCCAAGGGGGAGCGGGGGAGGAAGTCGCCGTCGACGACCGGTCCGAAGGGATGTAGTCCAGGTGTGTTCGCGAGTACCTCGGCGCCCAGTCTGCTTCCGGCTCTGCCCAATTCGACGGCTGTCGCCGAGGTCAGGGCCTTCGCGGGTGGTAGGCCGGAATTGAGGATCTCGACGAAACGCGCGCCCCAGGCATGCGATCGCTGCGTGCTCGAGACCAGATCCGGAGCCGAACTCTCGGCGATAGCGCCGGCGAAGAGTCCCTTGGCGGCCGGAGTCGCCATCAGGGTAGTGACGGCGGTGGCTCCGGCGGATTCACCGAAAATCGTGACTTTTTCAGGATCCCCACCGAAGGCGGCGATGTTGCGTTGCACCCACTGCAGGGCCGCGACCTGATCGCGCAGTCCGAGGTTGGAGTCGAATACGCGCTCGGATGTTGAGAACGGGGTGAAATCGAGGTAGCCCAGAGCGCCGAGCCGGTAGTTGATCGAGACGTAGACGACGTCGCCGCGTTCGACGAGGGACACGCCCGAGTACAAGCCGGTGGCCGAGGTCCCGATGGTGTTTGCCCCACCGTGGATGAAAACCATGACGGGACGCGGAGTATTGCCGGTGTTCGCGGGGGCGAGCACGTTGAGCGTCAGGCAGTCCTCGCTGCTCGGCTGGTACTTCCCGGGCGCGAGCAACAGCCCCTTCTTGTGTTGGACAGACGCGTCGCCGAACCTGATCGCGTCG
This sequence comes from Rhodococcus sp. IEGM 1302, assembly GCF_030056935.1. Lineage (NCBI taxonomy): Bacteria > Bacillati > Actinomycetota > Actinomycetes > Mycobacteriales > Nocardiaceae > Rhodococcus > Rhodococcus sp. IEGM 1302. The sequence continues at coordinate 168,801 of NZ_JASHKY010000008.1, forward strand.
CGTTCTCCGGTCCACGGCGTGACCGGCTGTGGTCGCGTCAGACGCAGTGTTCCGACCGGCGGCCGGGCGTAGGGAATTCCGCGCCAGGCACGAAGTTTTCCCACCCGGCGGCCGCGCAGGGTGCCGTCGGCCGTGGTCACAAGTATGTCGGACGCCATGTCGCGACTATACGTACTTCGGGAGCGCGTCAGCGGCGAGCCTCCAGCAATCGAAGCCAGACTTCACTGACCGTCGGATACGAGGGCACCGCATGCCAGAGAGTTTCCAGTGGTACGGCGCCGACGACCGCGATTGTCGCCGCATGCACCAGCTCGGATACTTCGGGCCCGGCGAAGGTAGCGCCGAGGATCACGTCGGTGGCCTTGTCGATCACCAACTTCGCGCGCCCCGAGTAGTCGTCGCGCAGCAGCGAAGATCCCGCGACTGCGAGTTCGATCTCCACGACTTCGACGTCGTAGCCGTCGTCGCGAGCTTTCTTCTCGGTGCGTCCCACCCAGGCGATTTCGGGTGAGGTGAACACCACCTGGGGGACCTGTCCATTGTCCGCCGACGCCGTGTACCGAGGTCCCCTGAGTCCGCGGCTCTCGGCCCGCGCGGCGATGACGTCTCCGCAGACTCTCGCCTGATACTTGCCCATGTGGGTGAGGGGAGAACGACCGTTGATGTCGCCGACGGCGTAGAGCCACTCACCTTGGGCACAGAGGTGATCGTCAGTGGTGACGTACTTGCCGTCCTCGAGGCCGATGACGGACAAGCCGAGATCGGCAGATGTCGGCCCGCGGCCCGCCGCGACGATGACCTCGTCGACTTCGATCACGCCGGACGATGTCTCGATGCTGACGGGTCCACCGTGGATGTGACCTTCGCCGGTGTCCTTGGCATCGGGGCGTGAGACCGAGTTGACGGCAGTGCTCAGTCGAACGTCCACACCGCGGGCACCGAGTGCTTCGGCCACCATCGTTCCGGCAAACGGTTCTGCTGATTTCAACAGAGCATCGCCCCTCACGAGCAACGTCACGTGAGCGCCGAACGACGACAACCACGTTGCGCACTCAGTTGCGACCACTCCGCCGCCGATGACCGCCACTCGCGACGGAACCTCGTGCAGGTTGGTGGCGTCGCGCGAGGTCCACGGGAGTGCCTCGCGCAATCCCGGTGTCTTCGGGACGGTGGCGGTCGTTCCCGTGGCGAGTACGACGGCACGGCGGGCACGGAGCTTACGGGTCCCGTCGACGGTCACTGCTCGCTCGCCGTCGATGACCCCGTGGCCTTTGATCACGGTGATGCCCGCGGAGGTTGCCCAGTCGACCTGGGACGAGTCGTCGTGGTTGTGGGTGAACGAGTCGCGCCGTTTCAGAACGGCATCGACGTCCAGCGGTCCGGCCGGGATCCCGGGCAAGGCGTCGGCCGCCTCGAGGACCTGCCCCGGGCGCAGTAGTGCCTTGCTGGGCATACAGGCCCAATACGAGCATTCACCGCCGACCAGTTCGTGTTCCACGATTGCGGCGGTGCGATTACTTCCGGCGATGGCGTATGCGGCGGCGTTCTCGCCGGCGGGTCCACCGCCGATCACGATGACATCGAATTCGTCGGTCATTGCTCCACGGTATGTCGGATCGGTCCGAGTTCGCTCGGTTACCGCCGGGTACGAGAACTCGATGATGGTTACAGTTGCACCCATGACGCGGCAGAAGATTTTGATCACCGGTGCCAGTTCGGGTCTGGGTGAGGAGATGGCCAGGAGATTCGCCGCGGCCGGTCGCGACCTCGCGTTGTGTGCCCGGCGGACGGATCGTCTCGACACGCTGCGTGGGGAGCTGGTGGCGCAGTACCCGTCGATCAGCGTCGCAGTGCGCGAACTCGATGTGACCGAACACGATTCCGTCGTCCGGGTTTTCGGTGAGCTGCGCGACGAGTTGGGTGGCCTGGACCGGGTGATCGTGAACGCCGGGCTCGGCAAGGGCGCCAAGATCGGAACCGGAAAAGCGCACGCGAATCTTGCAACAGCGCAGACGAATTTTGTCGGCGCGCTGTCGCAGTGTGAAGCTGCGCTCGAGATCTTCCGCGCGCAGGACTCCGGACACCTGGTTCTCGTGTCCTCGATAAGCGCGGATCGGGGGCTACCCGGGCCAAAAGCGGCCTATTCGGCGAGCAAGGCGGGAGTAGCGGCGCTGGGTGAGGCGCTCAGTATCGAGTTGGCGCGCACACCTATTCGGGTCACCACGCTGCTGCCGGGCTTCATCAAGACCGACATGTCCGCCGGCGCCGGCGACGACGCTGCGCTCATGGCCAGTCTGGACGAAGGCGTCAGTGCCATGGTCGACGCTATCGAGAAGGAAACCACCCGAGCGGCGCTACCCGGCCTCAAGTGGCAAGGGATAGATGCGGCCCTACGATTCCTGCCCAACTCCGTGACAGCGAGGTTTGTCTGATGAGCATCCACATCTCGAACGGTAAGCCCCGGGTAGTGATCGTCGGTGGCGGCTTCGGTGGACTGTATGCAGCGAGACGACTCAAGAAGGCTGACGTCGAGGTGGTTCTGATCGACCGAGGGACCAGCCACGTCTTCCAGCCCCTGCTCTACCAGTGCGCCACGGGTCTGCTCTCCGAAGGGCAGATCGCAAGTCCGCTGCGACATCTGCTCGAGGACAACAAGAACACGAACGTCGTTCTGGGCGAGGCCAAGTCGGTGGACGCCGACGCCGGGATACTGACTGCCAGTCGCTTCGACGGGTCGACCTTCGAATTGCCGTACGACTACCTGATCGTGGCGGCTGGAATGCGCCAGTCCTACCACGGCCAGGACGAGTTCATCAAATGGGCGCCCGGCATGAAAACCCTCGACGACGCTTTGGCGATCAGGCGCAGTCTCATTGCTGCGTTCGAGATGGCCGAATCGCTCCCGACTGCGGAAGAACGTCGACCGTGGCTGACATTCGCCGTGGCGGGCGGCGGACCCACCGGCGTCGAATTAGCCGGACAGATCCGCGAATTGGCGATGCACGCGCTCACCAACGAGTTCCGGTCCATCGACCCTGACGAGGCAAGGGTACTGCTCTTCCACGGCGACGATCGGGTGCTCCCTTCGTTCAGTCGCAAGCTCTCGGCCGCCGCCAAACGTACTCTCGACGGGATCGGCGTCGAGACTCACCTCGGCGTGCACGTCACCGACGTGTGCGAGACCAGCATCGAGACGACGGACAAGAAGACAAAAGAGAAGCGGCAGTACGAGACCCGCACGATTCTGTGGACCGCGGGCGTCGAAGCAGTGCCGTTCGCCGAGGCACTGGCCACGGCGCTGGGTGTGAAGCAGGTCGGCGGTGGCCGCATCGAGGTGGAAGCCGATCTGACCGTTCCCGGCCACCCGAACGTCTACGTGGTGGGCGACCTCATGTCGCGGGACAAACTTGCCGGGGTGGCCGAGGTCGCGATGCAGGGTGGTCGGCACGCCGGTGCCCGGATCGCTGCAACCGTGGAAAACGGAGTGCCCAGCCGAAAACCGTTCAAGTACCGCGATCTTGGAACCGCGGCCTACATTTCGCGACGCCACGCGTTGCTTCAGGCAGGGCCGGTCCAGTTGTCCGGGTTCATCGGATGGGTGTCATGGGGAATCATCCACATCGCGTTCCTCGCGGGGTTCCGCAATCGCGCCAGCACGGTGCTGAACTGGGGCGCAACCCTGGCGTCGAAGACGCGTCGGGAACGGGCAATCACGTACGGCGACCCCGAAACCGCTCGGCAGCCGTACAACTGAGGGTTACTCGGTCTTGAACACGGGGTTTCCGGCGGTGTCGATCATCCACCACAGGCTGCCGACGCTCTGTCCGAGCATGTCGCCGGGAACCTTGTCGTCGAGGTACCGATAGACGGGCTTGCCGTTGACGGTGATCTGGAAAGATCCTTCCGGCCCGTCGATGGTACCGATGACAGCGTCGATTCCTTCGACGATCGGCGAATCCGTGACCGAGGTGACCGCCGGCCAGTAACGCAGGCACGCTTCGTCGCACGACCCGGCTTGTGAGTTCTCCTCGTCCGGGTTGTAGACGTAGACGGTCATGCCTTCGCCGTCGACGGCGATCGTCCCGAGTGGGGAGTCGGCGGTCTTCAGCAGGGGTGCATCAGCGGCGGCGGGTGGCGACAGCGACGTCGAAATGGCAGTGACGTTGTCTGCGCTGTCCCCGGAATCGAGGGCGTCGGGCGAGCAACCGGTGAGGATCAGGGCGGTACTCGCAACTGTCGCGAACAACCACTGTCTGCGCATGACGTCTCCGTTCTGGGCGGGAGTGCTCGGGACAAGCAATCGGGGATACCCGTTGCGGACGAGCTGAAAACGCCGGGCGTCCGGATTCCTCGACAATAGCTCTGTTACAGAGCTATTGTGAGGTTGTGGATGGAAGCGGAGCAAATCTTGCGGATGACGTCCTGGAGACGCTCGGACAATTGCGCCGGGGCACGAGGAAGGCGTCGGGGCGGCCGTTTGCGGAACGACCGCTCGCCGGCGCCCAGATCGAACTCGTCAGGCTGCTACGACGCAACCCGGGTCTGTCGGTGGCCGAGGCTGCCGGGCGATTGGGTGTCGCGGCAAACACGGTGTCCACCTTGGTGCGGCAGCTCGTCGACGAGGGAGTGATCGAACGCGTTGCCGACGAGGCCGACCGCCGCGTCGCGCGATTGGTGCTCGCGGACGAGGCGCGCGCCCGCGTCGAGGTGTGGCGTGATCGCCGGAGTGTGATTGTCGGTCAGGCATTGTCGACTCTGACCGCAGAGGACAGGGCAAGTATCGAGGCTGCTCTACCGGCCCTGTCTCGATTGGCGAGCGCTCTGGCAGCGGCCGGATCGGAAGGCGGGGGGCAGTGAGATGCTGACGCAGTGGTGGAGGAGCCGAGCAGTACACATGCCTGACCCTGACGCACCCGCGGTCGAGATCGACTCGGTCACATACAAGTTCGGCGGTCATCGGGCGGTGGACAACCTGAGTCTGGTCGTCAACGCGGGGGAATGCTTCGGCCTGCTCGGTCCCAACGGCGCAGGAAAGACTACGACGATCAGGTTGCTCAACACGTTACTTCCTCTGCAAGACGGTGACATTCGGATTCTCGGTCGCTCAGTTCGTACCGAGGCGATGACCATTCGGCGCTACCTCGGGTACGTGCCACAACAGCTCTCGATCGAAAGCGCATTGACCGCACGCGAGAACGTGACCTGGTTCGCGCGACTGTACGACGTTCCGCGGTCCGAACGACGCGAGCGCGTCGACCAGGCGCTCGAGATGGTGGACCTACTCGATTCAGGTGATCGTCTGGCGTCGGGTTTCTCCGGCGGTATGGTGCGACGTCTCGAACTTGCGCAGGCGCTGGTGAACCGACCGTCGTTGCTGGTGCTCGACGAACCGACGGTGGGGCTGGATCCCATTGCCCGCGAATCCGTCTGGCAGCGAGTGGCGGAGATGCAGAAGCAGTACGGCATGACTGTGCTGCTCACGACGACTACATGGAAGAAGCCGAGGAGTTGTGTGATCGTGTTGCGTTGATGCATCACGGTGAACTTCGTGCGGTGGGCGAGCCGAGCGCGTTGGCCGCCGAACTGGGGCCGGAGGTCACTCTCGAAGACGTGTTCCGTCACTACACCGGCGACGATCTCACCGGCGACAAGTCAGGAGGTCTCCACGATGTCCGCAGTGCCCGTCGCACAGCGCGCCGCTTGGGCTGATCCCACTACCAACAGTCTTGCTCGATTGCTCTCGAGAATTTACACATTCTGCCTCGTGGAAGTTCAGAAGTTGCGGCACGACCGATCTGAATTGGTCACGCGCGCAATCCAGCCGATCCTCTGGTTGGTGATCTTCGGTCAGACGTTCAGTCATATCCGAGCGATCCCGACTGGCGACGTACCGTATCTCGACTTTCTCGCGCCGGGCATCATTGCGCAGTCCGCGCTTTTTGTTGCGATCTTCTACGGAATCCAGATCATCTGGGAGCGTGACGCGGGAGTCCTCACCAAACTCATGGTGACGCCGACGCCACGAGCCGCGCTGGTCACCGGAAAGGCATTTGCGGCCGGTATCCGTGCGGTCGCCCAGGCCGTGGTCGTAGTCGTTGTAGCGGCGCTGCTGGGCGTGAGCATGACGTGGAACCCGATCAAGTTGCTCGGCGTCGTGGCTGTCGTTGTCCTCGGCTCGGCGTTCTTCGCCTGTCTGTCGGTTGCGATCGCGGGGATCGTGCTCAAACGAGATCGATTGATGGGCATCGGCCAGGCGATCACCATGCCGTTGTTCTTCGCGTCCAACGCTCTGTACCCGGTCGAACTCATGCCGACGTGGGTTCAGTGGCTCAGTCGCATCAATCCGCTGAGTTACGAGGTGTCAGCGCTGCGCGGTCTGCTGATCGGAATGCCGACCGACTACCTCGTCGACTTCGGCGTGCTGATCGGGGCCGCGCTGCTCGGAATCATCACAGCTTCGGCACTATTGGGCCGCTTGACTCGCTGATCTGACTCGCTGAACTTCGCTCCGGACTAGTCGCGAGTGAACGGTGGGGTGTAGGTGCTGCAATCCGGAGGGACGGCCGGGAGTCCTTCGGACGAGCGAAGTTTCTCCGCAATCGATGAGAGCAAGTCCTGCGATTCAGGGGAGAGATCGACCGCTTTTATGGCCAGAGAACGTAATTCGCTGTCGTGGAACTCCTCGACAACCGAACGGTCTTCTTCCGGAATCAGTTCGGGATCTTGGCGAGGTGTCGGGCCGAAGAAGTACTCTGCTGCCACGCCGAAGTAATCGGCCAATGCCAAAACGACTTGCTCCGATGGATTCGTGCGCACACCGCTCCGGAGTTGCGAGAGGTACGGTGTCGAAATCTTGCATCCACGTTGCGAAAGGGCTTCCACAACTTGTGCGTTGGTGAGTCTCGGTGCTGTGGCCGGGTACAAGGCGTTCAAACGGTCCTTGAATGAATCGGTCACAATTCCTCCCTCGAGCGTGACCCAGCGTCACAGCTACTTCGCAGTTTTCACATAGTAGACGACACGGTTATTCTGGACTCTGGTCGAAAGTCCTTTCACCTGCGGATATTTGGCGCAGAAAAATTCCAAAGACTTTGTAAAGTATGTGATTTTCGCCGCGTACTGACCGTTCGTTTTGCCAAGGTGTACGGCGGTAGCGTATAAGCCGAACGGTGGTGGTTACGCCATTGTGCTGCAGGTTCTTTCAGCCGGTCCTATCCATTTTGTGTCGATGCATTCCTGCTCGGTCTGTAACGTGCGAAGCGCTGCCGCCGGGCACCGGGCGTCGTCGTGCCGGCGGTTGGCGCGCCGCGTGTTCGGGACTTCTTCTCGGTGCTCTGCTCGACGCTCGCGCGCAGTGGTGGGCCCGTATTTTGCTGCACTCGAGAGTGAGCGCTCAGGTGTGTCCACCTGCGAAAGTGACGCGCATTGAAAGCGGCCGATTGGTATGTCATCGACGTTGGAACACAGTGCTTCTCGTCGGTCCCCATTTTTCATGCGGTGACATAAGGTTCATGCGGTGACATCAGCGCCGCCCGGGCGTGTTGCTGCGGCGGACCGGGCTCGAAGCGCAGCCGGCCGGCCGGACATGTCGAGCGTCGACTCTGCGTCTTTCGGATCGGAATTGCCCGCTGCGCCAGTAGTAGTCGACGTCGTCGCAGTCAGGTGCATGTCAGAACCATGTGGAGGATTACACGTCTTGCACACGGAGGGCGACAGTCCAGGCGGCAATTCTGTCGCACAGATCTACCATCCAGTCCCCGCCGTGCGCTGCTCAACCTGCGGCATGTGTGCCTCGGCCTCGGAAGCGCTTTATGGCACGGGGGTTGCTGACCGGCGCATACTGGTTACAACACAGTGTGTTCGAAGGGCAGGACTGACATGGTCAGTGTCGAGAAGTGGGCGATGTGGGATTCCGCCGTGGAGGTGGACGTCACCGAGGGCGCTGCGCTGCCTACTGCGCACGCGTTGATCGCAGCTGCCATCGACGAAACCGAAGCGGTCTGCGACCTTCGCCGGGGAGACGCCGAGATTCACGCCGTCAACCTCGCTCAGGGAACTCCGGTCAAAGTGACACGACGTATGTCGGCTCTGCTGCGGTCGGCGCTGTGGGCTGCCCGTATGACCGGCGGTGCAGTCAATCCGCTTGCCGACAACTACTCCGAGGACGAATCCATCCCTCCGGTGCACCCGACCCCGACGTTCGAGGACGTACAGCTCGACGGAGACGTGGTGTACGCGCCCTGGGGTGCGTCGTTCGACATCACCGGAGTTGCCAAGGCCGACACCGTCGATCGCGCCGCGCAGATCGTCGCCGCCGAATTACAATGCGGCGTTGCTGTGCGGATCGGCGACGTGATCGCCACGGCCGGCCATGCACCGGCTGGTGGCTGGCAGATTCCGGTGCCGGACAGCGAAGAAGTCGAACTGATCAACGGAACCGCGATGGCGACGGCGCGGGCGCTGGAGCTGCCCTCCTGGGAGCCGAACCAGGAGCGGCCCTCCACGGAATGGGCACAGGTCTCGGTGATTGCTGACGACGCGGTGTGGGCGTACGCCGCGAGCGAAGCTGCGTTGATCCGGGGGATAAGCGCCATCAAATGGGTTGAACAGCAAGAGCTTCGGGCTCGGCTCGTCGACCGATCCGGACGCGTGTACACAACGGAAAGTTGGTTCGGCCCGGCGGCCGCGTGAGTCAGGCCCGTCCGCGCTCTCTGCGGTACCACTGCACCAGAGCATCTGTGGATGTGTCGCCGAGGTCGCCGGGTGCTGCTTCGGAAGAGAGCGCAGGCCCCAGTTCCATGGCTTGTGTCTTGCCGAGTTCGACGCCCCACTGATCGAACGGATTGACACCCCAGACAGCACCTTCGACAAATACCTGGTGCTCGTAAAGTGCGATCAGCTGACCGACGACCGAGGGGGTCAGCTCCTTCGCCAAGATAGTGCTCGAAGGCCGGTTGCCTGGCATCACCTTGTGTGGCACCAGCTCCGGAGCAGTGCCCTCTGACGCGATTTCTTCGGCAGTCTTCCCGAACGCGAGAACCTTTGTCTGAGCGAAGAAGTTACTCATGAGCAGATCGTGCATTGATCCCGTGCCGTCCGCAGTAGGCAGATCGTCGGTGGATTCCGCGAACCCGATGAAATCGGCAGGCACCAGCCAGGTGCCCTGATGCAGGAGTTGGTAGAAGGCGTGTTGGCCGTTGGTTCCGGGCTCGCCCCAGAAGATCTCACCGGTGGACGTGGTCACCGGTGAGCCGTCGGCGCGAACCGATTTGCCGTTGGATTCCATGGTCAGCTGCTGCAGGTAGGCGGGAAAGCGCAGCAAGTCGTTGGAGTAGGGCAGCACTGCGCGGGACTGTGCGCCGAAGAAGTTGGAATACCAGAGCCCGATGAGGCCGAGGAGGACCGGCGCGTTCTGCTCGAGCGGTTGGTTTCGGAAGTGCGTGTCGATCTGGTGGAAACCGTCGAGGAACTCCGCAAAGCGAACGGGTCCGACGGCACACATGACCGACAAGCCGATCGCCGAGTCGACGGAGTAGCGCCCGCCGACCCAATCCCAGAACCCGAACATGTTCGCGGTGTCGATGCCGAACTCCGCCACACGGTCACCGTGGGTGGAGACTGCGACGAAATGCTTGGCTACGGCCGAGACGTCTTCGCTGCCCAGACCGGCGAACAGCCAACGCTTTGCCGCTGTCGCGTTGGTGAGGGTCTCGAGGGTGGAGAACGTCTTGGATGCGACGATGAAGAGCGTCGTCTCCGGATCGAGGTCGTCGAGCTGCCCGACCAGGTCGACAGGGTCGATGTTGGAGACGAACCGGACGCTGATTCCGGCGTCGGCGTAATGCCGTAGTGCGCGGTAGACCATCACCGGCCCGAGGTCGGAACCGCCGATGCCGATGTTGACGATGGTGCGGATGCGCTTGCCGGTAGCTCCGGTCCACTCGCCGCTGCGCACACGATCGGCAAAAGCGCCCATCGCGTCCAGAACTTCGTGAACGTCCGCGACGACGTCTTGACCGTCGACGGTCAGAGCAGAATCCTTGGGCAGACGCAGCGCTGTGTGCAGTACGGCGCGGTCTTCGGAAGTGTTGATGTGATCGCCCGCGAACATCGCGTCGCGTCGTGCCTCGACGCCGGCCTCGCGGGCCAGGTCGACGAGCAGCGCGAGAGTCTCGCGGCTGACGCGATGCTTGCTGTAGTCGATGTGAAGATCACCGGCGTCGATCGTCAGCTCTCGCCCGCGGGCTGGATCGTCCTGGAAGAGTTCTCGCAGGTGAACGCCTTCGATGTCGGCGTAATGAGCGCGCAGTTTCTGCCAGGCTGAGGTTCCGGTGATGTCAGTGCTCACGATCATCGACTTTAGTGGCACAAGCTGGAAACTTCCGCGTGAGTCTCGCTCGCGGGCAGACGGACGCGGCTCCGACGAGCATCATGGAACCCATGGACACATTCGAATTCATTCGATCAGTTCCCACCCAGTTGTTCGTCGGCGGTCGGTTCGTGCCCGCGGAGAACAACGCGACCTTCCCGGTGGCGGATCCGGCGACCGGGAAATCGTTGACCGATGTCGCCGATGCGAGCCCCGCGGACGCGCTGCGCGCTCTCGACGAAGCCGTCGCCGTCTCGTCGAAGTGGGCGAGCACACCTGCGCGCGAGCGTGGTGAAATCCTGCGAGCCGTCTTCGAGAAGATCACCGAGCGAGCCGAGGACGTGGCGCTGCTGATGACCCTCGAAATGGGCAAGGCACTCGCCGAAAGTCGCGCCGAGGTGAAGTACGGGGCTGAGTTCTTCCGGTGGTTCAGCGAGGAGGCCGTTCGCATCGGCGGGCGCTACACGCCGGCCCCGGCGGGCAACGGCCGGATCCTTGTCACCAAAGCGCCGGTCGGACCTTGTCTGGCCATCACTCCCTGGAATTTCCCGTTGGCGATGGGTACCCGCAAGATCGGCCCGGCGTTGGCCGCCGGCTGCACGATCATCGTCAAGCCCGCCTCGGAGACCCCGTTGACGATGTTGTTGCTTGCTCAGCTCATGGCCGAAGCCGGGTTGCCCGACGGAGTCCTCTCGGTGTTGCCGACATCGAAATCCGGTGAAGTGACCGGCCCTCTCATCGACGACCCTCGACTGCGCAAGCTCACCTTCACCGGGTCCACCGGCGTCGGCAAGATGCTGGTGGAGAAGTCCGCGAAGCGATTGCTCCGCACGTCGATGGAATTGGGTGGCAACGCACCCTTCGTGGTGTTCGACGACGCGGACGTCGACAAGGCAGTCGAGGGCGCGGTACTGGCGAAGCTTCGCAACGGTGGCGAAGCATGCACCGCCGCCAACCGGTTCCACGTCGCCAACGCCGTGCGTGAAGAGTTCACGACCAAGCTGACCGAGAAGATGGCGACTTTCACGATGGGACCCGGTACCGACCCGGAGACGAAGCTCGGCCCGCTGATCAACCAGAACCAACTCGACACGGTCGCGGAGTTGGTTGCAGATGCGGTGGATGCCGGGGCGAAGGTGCGACTGGGCGGCGAAGCGCCGGGTGGTGAAGGGTACTTCTATCCAGCCACGGTGTTGGCAGACGTTCCGGCCAGCGCGCGGATTCTGAAAGAAGAGGTGTTCGGACCCGTCGCCGCGATCACCGGCTTCGACACCGAAGCCGAGGGAATCGCAGCCGCCAACGACACCGAGTTCGGACTGGCCGCGTACATCTTCACGAGGGATCTCGACCGTGCGCTTCGGGTTTCCGACGCACTGGAATCAGGAATGATCGGCGTCAACCGCGGAGTGATCTCGGACGCGGCAGCGCCGTTCGGTGGCGTGAAGGAATCCGGATTCGGCCGCGAGGGCGGGACCGAGGGGATCGAGGAATACCTGAACACGAAGTACATCGCGCTCGAGAGCTGATACACACGCGAACGGCCACATCGGGACTGCCAGAGGCATCCGATGTGGCCGTTCGCAAGTGATCTGGGTGTGCGCTAGTGGCCCAGGCGTCCGCGGCCCAGGCGTAGGAGCAGCATCGCGAGAGTGTGGCCTTCCTGGCCCAGCTCGTTGAATCGTTCTAGGACCTTCATCTCGCGGCTGTGCACCAGACGCGGACCACCCGATGCCATGCGGGTACGGCCGATGATCTGGGAGACCTCGGAGCGGCGTTTGATGGCCGCGAGGATCTCGGCGTCGAGACGGTCGATTTCTTTCCGTAGTTCGTCGATCTCCGCCTCACTCTGGGGGATCTCGACGTCTGTCGGAGCAGTTTTTACAGTATCGACAGTATTTCCATGGGGGGCTGCAGCCTGGGTGCTCATTGCTATTCGTCTCCTCTTCCTACTGCGTGGATCGTGGTCTCGGCTCGGGTCGTTACCGATCCAGGCACACTGACGAAAATGCCCCGGATCCGATTCGGACCAGGGGCGGGTGAGCTGTTCAGATCACGTGCACCGAGGTCCGGGGCACGTAAAGTAACGCCACAGCGGGCCGACGGGGTCGGCCGTGTTGTCGCGAACGGAAATGCTGAACATAGCGTCCAGTTTGCCATGCTCGACACAGGTAATCCAAGTGCCTCTACCAGCAGGTGGACGCACTGACGACCGTGTCGGTGGACGCCGGTAGCGTGGACAGGCGATGAACACGTACCCAGCACTCGGTGAGCACGACGGACATTCCCAGCACGACGGGGGCGGCGCGCGGGGACACGACGCGGGTTCGGACGCCCTCCTCGAGGGTCTCAACCCGCAACAGCGCGAGGCCGTGGTCCATGCCGGTTCGCCGTTGCTGATAGTCGCGGGCGCCGGCTCGGGCAAGACTGCAGTGCTGACGCGTCGTATCGCCTATCTGCTGGCCGAACGGGGTGTCACCCCCGGTCAGATCCTGGCCATCACGTTCACCAACAAGGCTGCGGCCGAGATGCGTGAGCGTGTGGCAGCTCTTGTCGGACCGCGTGCCAACGCCATGTGGGTCTCGACGTTCCACTCCAGTTGCGTGCGGATTCTGCGAGCACAGGCGGCGCTCCTACCCGGTTTGAACTCGAATTTCTCGATCTACGATTCCGACGATTCGCGTCGACTGCTGACGATGATCTCGAAGGACCTCGAGCTCGACACCAAACGATTCTCCGCGCGGCTTCTCGCTACGCATATCTCCAATCTGAAGAACGAACTCGTCGGACCGGAAGAGGCGGTTGTCGCAGCCGATCAGGATCCGGCCGAACTTCCGCGACTGATCGCCAAGGTCTACGGCCACTACCAACAGCGGCTGCGTGCGGCGAACGCACTCGACTTCGACGATCTCATCGGTGAGACCGTCGCGCTTCTTCAGGCGTTTCCACAGATCGCCGAGTACTACCGCCGCCGCTTCCGTCACGTGCTCGTCGACGAGTACCAGGACACCAACCACGCGCAATACATGCTTGTGCGTGAACTGGTCGGCGGTGCCGGCGAGTCCGACCACGCCGTTGCCCCGGCCGAACTGTGCGTCGTCGGTGACGCCGATCAGTCGATCTACGCATTCCGCGGAGCCACTATCCGCAACATCGAAGAGTTCGAACGCGACTACCCGGATGCTCGGACCATCCTTCTCGAACAGAACTACCGTTCGACGCAGAACATTCTGTCTGCGGCCAACTCCGTGATTTCCAAGAACACCGGCCGACGAGAAAAGCGTCTGTGGACCGATTCGGGTGAAGGCGAACTGATCGTCGGCTACGTTGCAGACAACGAGCACGACGAAGCATCGTTTGTCGCCTCGGAGATCGATCGGCTGGTGGACCAGGGCGAGACCAAGTTCGCCGACATCGCGGTGTTCTACCGGACCAACAACTCCTCGCGCGCGCTCGAGGAGATCTTCATTCGACTCGGAGTGCCGTACAAGGTGGTCGGCGGCGTTCGCTTCTACGAGCGCAAGGAAGTTCGGGACATCGTCGCGTATCTGCGCGTCCTCGCCAACGAGGACGACACCGTGAGCCTGCGACGCATTCTCAACACGCCCCGACGCGGTATCGGTGATCGAGCCGAAGCCTGCGTCGCCGTGCACTCCGAGCATCGCAACATCAGCTTCGCCGCCGCTCTCCGTGACGGCGCGGAAGGCAAAGTGGCGCTGCTCAATACGCGGTCACAGAAGGCCATCGCGTCGTTCCTCGAGATGATGGACGGGCTGCGGGCCCTGCTACCGACAGCGGCCGCCGACGAGGACGAACCGTTCGAGCTCGGTGACATCGGTGAGGTTGCCGAGGCGGTGCTCGAGCGCACCGGCTACCGCGCCGAGCTTGCGGCGAGCAGCGATCCGCAGGATGGCGCGCGACTCGACAACTTGAACGAACTCGTCAGCGTGGCAAGGGAATTCAGTTCCGACGCGCGAAACGCGGCCGGGCTGATCGATCCGGACGACGAGGAAACCGCAGCAATGCGTGAAGGTGAACCCGATCCGGGTTCGCTTGCCGCCTTCCTCGAACGGGTATCGCTTGTCGCCGACGCCGATCAACTGCCGGACTCCGACGACGGCGTCGTGACCATGATGACGCTTCACACCGCCAAGGGCCTCGAGTTCCCGGTCGTCTTCGTCACCGGTTGGGAGGACGGGCAGTTCCCGCACATGCGCGCCCTCGGCGATCCGGCGGAGCTGTCCGAAGAGCGTCGACTTGCTTACGTCGGCATCACCCGTGCCAGGCAGCGCCTGTACCTGACGCGCGCGATCATGCGTTCGGCGTGGGGGCAACCGATCCAGAACCCGGCGTCGCGGTTCATCCAGGAGATCCCGGAGGACCTGATCAACTGGCGCCGTGAGGATCCGGGCACCGGTGGCGGATTCGGAAGCGGCAGGCCGGGTTACGGCAGCGGAAGCCGCTACGGCAGCCAGGGCGGCCAGGGATACGGCGGCGGGCAGAACTACGGGGGAGGGTCCGGCAAGGCCGCGTCGACTCCCAGTTTCGGTGCCGCGCGTGGCCGCAACAACGTTCTGGTCCTCGCCACGGGTGACCGCGTCAGTCACGACAAGTACGGTCTGGGCACCGTGTTGGAAACCAAGGGCACTGGCCCCACCGCGACGGTCACCATCGACTTCGGTAGCGCGGGCAAGGTGCGGTTGATGCTCATCGGCGGTGTGCCGATGGTCAAGCTGTAGAAGACAGGCAAAAACTTCCGGCCCGTACCTGGAAAGGTACGGGCCGGAAGTTTTTCATCAGAAGCGTTGGGCTTGCGATCAGTCCTGCTCGACGCCGAGGCTGATGCCGCGTGAGGCGAGCCAGGGGAGGGGATCGATCTTGTTCTCGCCGGCGAGATGAACCTCGAAGTGAAGGTGCGGGCCGGTGGAGAAGCCGCGGTTGCCGACAGTGGCGATCTGGTCGCCGGCCATGACCTGCTGACCGACCGTGACGGTGGACGTGTCGATGTGGCCGTAGACGGTGATCGTTCCGTCTGCGTGCTGTAGGCGTACCCACATGCCGAACCCGGAAGCCGGACCTGAATCGATGACCTTGCCGTCGGCGACGGCGACGATGGGCGTCCCGATCGGGGCGGCGATGTCGACGCCGGCGTGCAGGGTGCCCCAGCGGGTGCCGAAATTGGACGTGAACGTGCCAACTGCCGGCAGGACGAACAGCGGGCGACGGGCAGCGGCTTCGCGTGCTGCGCGCTCGTCACTGAAACGCTGGCCCTTGGCAAGCAGGTTGCTGAACTGGGAGAGGTCGGTCGGCGCTGCGACGTTGAGGACCTGCGGAGCGTCGGCCTCGGTGGTGGCTGCCGTGGAGGTGGCCGGAGCGAACTGAGCGGCCTGCGGTTCTGCGGTGGTACCGATCGCGGAGGACTCGTTGGCGAGTGCAACTTCCGAGTGGTCGGCGGCAGAAGAGGAACCGTCGTTGACAACTGCCTGGCCCGCGGCGACAACCGCGCCGGCTGCAACTGCCAGAACGGCGGCGCGGCCCTTGAGAGCGGAGGGAGGGGTGGGGAGTCGGTGAGCACCGCTGCGGCGAACCGGAGATTCGACATCGACTGTCGGTGCGGAGGAAGCGTAAGTGGGGGTGCTGATCACGTCGGACTCGACGAACTCGTGAGAGTCGGAATCTGACGACGTGGAGGATGAATTTCGAGTGAACATATCGGTAGAGATCTCAGAACTTTTGGTCTCGGTGTAACGCCTGGCCGAGTGCGTTGGATAAGTGGTCGTGACCTCGTCTGGAGCTGAGTTCGAGAACCTACTAGCGGTGAACTGGCTGCGGTGATGCATATGCCGGTTCTCTCCTCGAGTTCGTGATCAGCCCGTGACTTAGACCGACTGACGGTAACGAAATGATTGCGATGGGCGCAAGCCGTAGCGGAAACCTGTCCGATTATGTGACGTGCCTCACAGCTTGACCTGGGAATATGTCGATCCGGGCAAAACGGACGAATCATCTCGTTTCGTGATCACGCGTGTCACAACCGGATCACCGGTCCATTCAGGCACTACCGTCGATCGAGTGTCCACAACACCTGGAACTACGTCGCAGGCGCGTTTCGACGACCCCGGAGTGAAGTCCGGGGCGCCACTCGCGGCGGTAATCGGACTGCTCGGTGCCGTCGGAGTGGCAGCCAGTCCCGTCGTCGGAGTCGGGAGTGGCCGCGGGGTCGACACGACGGGGGCTCTTGCTTCCGCCGCTCTCTTCGCTGCCGTCTGCACGATCGTCGTGCCGCTGGTTGCGGTGCTCACCTCGGGGCGCAGGCCCGCCTTCGCAGGTGGACTCCTGGCAGGTATCGGCGCGGTGTCCCTCGGCGCGGCGATCCTCGACGTTCAGTTGTTCGTCGACGCAATCGATGCAAACCGCTTGGACCTTTTCCGTCCGATTTCGGCGGGTTCGATCGATGCGGGTCCGGGCGCTTATCTCGCGCTCGCGGGCCACGGACTTCTTGTGGTGTCCGGTGTCCTCGGCTTCATGGTCGTCCATCGTGAATCGGAGCGGGACGGATACGGCAGCGCTCGCGCCGCGGAATTCGACGGGCGATCGGTTGGCGGGCGGATCGGTGGGTGGCCGACAGCGCTGCTGATTCTGGCCGCGGTGGTGTTCGTGCTCTCCCTGTTCGGTCCTTCCTTCAGTTCGCAGGATCCGATCTTTCTGGTCAAACCGCTCGTCGACTCGGCGGCGGCCACCGCCGTCGGTACGGGATTGGTCGGCGTCGCGGTACTCGTTGCGGTCGCGGCGGCATTGACGTCCATCTCGCTACCGGTGGGCTGCGGCGCCCTGATCGGTGTCGGTCTCGGCGCACTCGCAGTCAGTGGAACCAGGGTGATGGCTGGGTTCGCGGCCGGCGATCGGATCGGCGTCGGTTCGGGATCGGTGGTCGGGGCGCTGGCCGCCGTGGTCATCGCCGTGATCGGAGTTTCAGCTCCCTACCTCGCATCCAGGCGTGAAAGAGATGCGATTCCCGCTGAAAGTGTGGTTCGCGCACCCGCGAAGACGACAAAGGGTGCGCTGAAAGCGGCGATGGTGGCTCAGTCCCGGGCGGCGCAAGCGCGGGTGAACAGACTTCACCGCGTTGCCGGTATCGGCGCAGTTGTCACCGCAGCAGTGGCGGCCCTGGGGGTGGCACTTCCGGTCCTGTCGTTGCCGGAGAACATCCCCGAACCGTCCATGCTCTCGTCTCGAGTTGTCTTGCTCGCGGCTGCTGTACTGCTGGTCGCCGGTCTGGGCTTGTTCGCCCCGGGCCGCGCCGCGGTGGTGCGGCCGGCCGTCGGCGTGTTGTGGACCACGGTCGTGATGGGAGTCGCCGCTGTCATGCAGTCGGCTGTCATCGCCACGGACGTACCGGGCGTCGGGTTGGGGGCCGGTGCCTTCGTGCTCTGCGGCGCGGCTTTCCTCGCTGCGGCGACGGGACTGCTCGTCTGGCTGGCGGGAAGCGCCGAGCGTGAGGATGTCGACACGTCGGTAGGTGGCGGTTCGCGAGGGCTGGTGCTTATCGTCGGTGGGATCGGCGCCGTCGCTGTCCTGATCGGAACCGCGCTTCCCCTCTATCAGGGCGACGCCTATACGGCGGCCTCAGTTCTGGAGTGGCCGTGGGGAATTGACGTCTGGGGTCAACTGCTCGTCGGCGTCACCGTCGTGATCGCCGCTGTGATCGCAGCGTCCGCGCGGCCGTCGCGGGGCGCGGCATTGCTGATCGGATCTGCCGTGGCAGCTCTGGTGTACGTCGGTGAGTGGCCACTCACGTCATCGCGCATATCGGACGCAACCGTGGGGGTGGGTGCGATCACAGCGGCCACGGGCATAGTGTTGCTTCTCGTTGCAGCGTTCTCGAGCGCAAGAATCAGTGAGACTGATGCTTGACAAATTCGGTGTGGCCACCTTGCCGAATCGGTGAGGCGTGCCTCATCGAGCAATTGCGCGTGACTTGGGCCACATAGCATCAATGCGGGCGCAAACCGAACGCGGCAACTGGTTAAAGTCCAGAACAGACCCGCTCCTACCCCTCGAGCGGGTGACAACGCAGACGAGACGGTGAGCAGATGGATCTCTTCGAATACCAGGCGAAGGAACTCTTCGCCAAGCA
>NZ_JASHKY010000062.1:0-1859 GCF_030056935.1 Rhodococcus sp. IEGM 1302
CGGCGGGGATGGCGGTGTCGTTGACGTATGCGACGGATCTGTTCGACGAGTCGACCGTTGCCTCATTTGCTGAACGATTCGGACGAATCCTCACCGCAGTAGCGGTGGATTCGTCGGTGTGTGTCGGTGATGTGGAGTTGTTGGATTCGGTCGAGCGTTCGCTGGTGCTGGATGGCTGGAACGATCAGGTTCGGGTGAAGCCCGAAGTGGATACGACGTTGGTCTCGATGTTCGATGCGCAAGTGCTGGCTCGGGGCATGTCTACTGCGGTGGTGTTCGAAGATCGTAGAGTGTCGTATGTCGACTTGGACGCTGCAGCGAATCGTTTGGCTCGCAAATTGATTGAGTCAGGTGTGGGTCCGGAGTCGTTGGTGGCTGTCCTCCTGCCTCGATCGGTTGACTTGGTCGTGTCGTTGTTGGCGGTGCTGAAGGCAGGTGGTGCCTATCTGCCGATTGATCCGAGCTATCCCGCTGAGCGGATTGCGTTCACGCTCGACGCGGCGCGGCCGGTGTGTGTTTTGGGTGGGGCCGAACTCGATCTCGACATTCCTGTGTTCGACGTCGCGTCCATGGATGTGTCGAAGTACGACGGATCTTCAATCACCGATCATGATCGCGTTGCTCCGCTACGTGATTCGAATAGTGCGTATGTGATCTACACCTCGGGATCGACGGGTCGACCGAAGGGTGTTGCGGTCTCGCATCGCAACGTCGTCGAGTTGTTTGCCAACAGTCAGAGCCGGTTCGAGTTTGACGATTCCGACGTATGGACGTTGTTCCACAGTTACGCATTCGATTTCTCGGTGTGGGAATTGTGGGGGGCGTTGTCATTTGGTGGCACGGTTGTGGTGGTCGATTTCCTCACGTCGCGTTCTCCCGAACAGTTCCGGGAGTTGGTTGCTCGCGAGCGAGTGACGGTACTCAATCAGACTCCGTCTGCGTTCTATCAATTTGCTGAGGCCGACCGAGTAGCGGGTCAAGCGGCGACACCGCTGTCGTTGCGGTACGTGATATTCGGTGGCGAGGCGCTGGACTTTGCGCAGTTGGAACGGTGGTTCGAGCGCCACGACGATCGGTCCCCGCGGTTGGTCAACATGTACGGCATCACGGAGACGACTGTTCACGTGTCGTTCCTCGAGGTGGATGCGGTGTGGGCGCGTGAGGCGACAGCGTCTGTGATCGGACGCGGGTTGGGCGGACTCTCGGTGTTCGTGCTCGATGATCGATTGCGTCCGGCTCCGGTGGGAGTTCGCGGCGAAATGTATATCGCGGGAGAGCAGCTTTCGCGCGGGTATGTAGGACAGCCAGGTCTGACGGCCGGCCGCTTTGTGGCGAATCCTTTTGCGCACACGACTTCCGGTGCGGTGATGTATCGCACCGGTGACGTTGGGCGGTGGAGTGTCGACGGGCAGCTCGAGTATGCAGGCCGCAGCGATTTCCAGGTCCAGTTGCGTGGATTCCGGATCGAGCTCGGCGAGATCGAAGCTGCGCTGTTGCGTGTTGAAGGTGTGGCGCGTGCAGTCGTGCTTGTGCGTTCGGATGCTTCCCTTGGAGATCGTCTCGTGGGGTACGTGGTGCCGGAGTCCGGTGTCGACCTGGTGGTTGCTGATGTCTTGTCATCGGTGGCGCAGTTCCTGACCGGGTACATGGTGCCGGATTCTGTGATGGTGCTCGAAGAATTGCCGTTGACAGTCAATGGCAAGTTGGATCGGAAGTTGTTGCCGGAGCCGGTGTTCGAGAAGGCGGTGTTTAGGGCTCCGGTGACGGCGGTGGAGGAGATCGTCGCGTCGGTCTTTGCCGAGGCGTTGGGTGTTGATCGTGTGGGTCTCGATGATGATTTCTTTGCTTTGGGTGGTAAT
>NZ_JASHKY010000009.1:0-179764 GCF_030056935.1 Rhodococcus sp. IEGM 1302
CAACAGGCCAAGGACAATTCGTCGACTCTTGCGATCATCGGCAAAATTCAGACGCTGTGGAACGAGACGGTTCCGTCGGCGCCGATCGGCGGGCTCACGTCGTTCTGGGCTTGGCAGAAGAACGTGCACGGTGTGGTTCCGACTGCAACCGGCATCATGCTGTTCGATCAGGCATGGATGGGCGCGAAGTAGCGTTCCAGCGCACACCGAGAGCTCCGTCCGACGCGAGTCGGGCGGGGCTCTTTCGTGTCTACGTCGGCTAGCGTTGCGCAACCCTTTCGATCAGGATGATTGTATTGAAATATGTTGTAGGTCAATATGATTCGACAAGCGCGATTTGACTTGCCCAGCGTGGCCCGCATAGATTGCATCCACCATCCAGAGTGGCTGAGAGACCTGGCTCGATGATGCCGCAGCAACCCGCTACCTAACCGCAGTGTGGGTGCTACCGCCAGGACCGATGGAGGACACATGACTGTATTTGCCGTGGGTATCGAACTGGACGGCGAGGGCACTCACCCCGCTGCCTGGCGCCGAAGCTCACACCGCCCGGACCAGCTGCTCACGGGCAAAGCCGTGCGCGATCGCGTCGCGGCTGCCGAGAATGCCGGCTTCACGTTCGCGACGTTCGACGATTCCATCCTCCCCCCGAGTGGTGACGTCGTCGGCCGCATCGATGCCGTCTCGAGGGCGTCGTACGTGGCGGCGACAACCAGCACGATCGGGCTGGTCCCCGTCGTCGGGACCACGTACGCCGAACCGTTTCATACGTCCTCGCAATTGGCGACGTTGGACTACTCCTCGCGTGGGCGTGGCGGCTGGCTTGCTGTTCCGGTCGAAGACGATGCCGCGGCGAGGGCGTGGGGGAGGGCTCCGGTAACAACGGAGTCGGCGCGTCAGCAAGAGCAGCGGGATTCGGTCACCGTTGTGACCGATCTCTGGGACTCGTGGGAGGACGACGCCGTCGTTCGTGACTATCTCAGTGGGCGTTTCCTCGAGCGTGATCGTCTGCATTACGTCAATTTCGAGGGCGACACGTTCTCGGTGAAGGGGCCCGCAATCGTTCCGCGGCCGCCTCAAGGCCAGTTGGTGGTGTTCGGCCGCTACGGCGAAATCGATCCACGCCAGCCGGATGTTGTTCTCGTTTCCGGTGATTCGGTGGAGACCATTGCACAGTCGGCTGCCAAGGCGCGCGATGAGGGCGCGTCATTGGTGGTCGCCGAGCTCGATGTGGCATTCGATACGCCGAATCTGTCTGCGGCGCAGCGGAGGACCGAGCTGAACTCGTACGGGAATGCCGTCGTCACCGGCCGACTGCTCCTGGCTGCAGATCCGGGGGAAGCGGCCGTGGTTCTGAAGGAATTGGCCGGACACCTCGACGGTGTTCATTTCCATGCTCTCGTGATCGACGAGGACCTTCCGGTGCTGGCCAAATTCGTGCTTCCGACGCTGTCCAAGGCCGGGTTGACGCGACGCCCGGTTCCGGGATCGACCCTGAGGGGCAACCTCGGTCTGCAGCGGCCCTCAAATCGATTCGCCCACTCCTCCTGACTTGACTTCGCGCTAAGGATATTTCGGCCATGACTGCATCACGCTCCGCCGTACCTCGACCCGACGCTCACGTTCACTTCGGTGTCTTCTTCCAGGGGGTCAACCACACCACCATCTGGTCCGATTCCGCGAGCGGATCCCAGATCGACTTCGAGACGTTTAGGCGGTTGGTACTCACCGCCGAGCGAGGTCTGTTCGACGCCTTCTTCCTCGGTGAAGGCCTGCGGCTTCGCGAGCAGAACGGCAAGATTCTCGATCTGGATATCGCCGGCCGCCCCGACGCCATTGCGCAGTTGGCCGCCCTCGCCGGTATCACCGACAAGATCGGGTTGGTCGCGACACAGAACACCACGTACAACGAACCGGCCGACCTTGCGCGTCGACTCTCCGGCCTCGACCTACTTTCCGACGGACGGGCCGGCTGGAATGCGGTGACCACCGACAACGCGTGGACGGGAGAGAACTTCCGTCGCGGTGGTTTCCTCGACCACTCCCTGCGCTACGAGCGTGCCGGGCAGTTCATCGAAACCGCGCGGGCACTGTGGGATTCGTGGGCCGACGACGCGATCTCGGATTCTCGCACGTCCGAGAACTGGTCTACTCCGGGTGCCGTCGGCGACGTGCGCAGGCAGACTTCACAGTTCGACATCTCCGTGACGCCGACGCTTCCCCGAAGCCGCCAGGGGCATCCGGTCATCTTCCAAGCGGGTGATTCCCCGAGTGGACGCGATTTCGCGGCGACCCATGCCGACGTCATCTTCTCGCGACACGGGACTCATTTCGACGGCGCGCTCGACTTCGCCGACGACATTCGGGCTCGGTTGCGTAAAGCCGGGCGACCGGAGGACGACGTCAAGATCTTGCCCAGCACGCAGATCGTGTTGGCGGAGAACGAGTCCGAAGTCGAGGAGAAGGCACGGTGGGTCCTCGAAGGCCAGTTCACCGGTCAGACTGCCCTCTCTCTCGTCGGACTGGTGTGGGGTAAGGACCTTTCCGATCGAGACCCCGACGGTCCACTCCCCGAGGAAGATCCGGTTGCCCGCCCGGTTTCGGAGACGCGCGGTTCCGCGCGGGACGGCAACGACCCCATTGCGATCGCACGTGAATGGCGTGCTCTTGCCGAGGCAAAGAATCTGTCCCTACGTCAGGTCGCTATCGAGACCTCGCAGCGTTCGGGTTTTGCGGGCACTCCGGGGCAGGTCGCAGATCAGTTGGTCCATTGGGTGCGCAACGGAGCTTCGGACGGCTTCAACATCTCGCCGTACCTGGTGCCGACCGGGCTCGACGAGATCGTCGACTGGTTGATCCCGGAACTGCAGGAGCGTGGGGCGTACCGCACCGAGTACTCCACGTCGACGCTGCGAGAGCACTTGGGGTTGCGACCGCCGCTCACGCGTCGGGCCACGTCTGAAGCTGCGGGGTAACGGGTCCTGTCCCACACGGTCACAGCGGCGGCCGAATCCACCAAGCTCGATTCGGCCGTCCGCTGGGAGATCATCGTCTGCGTAGCCGCGGGCTTCACCACTCTTCTCGATTCGGCGGTGCTCGGAATCGGGGTTCCGTCGATCCGGGCGTCGTTGGGCGCGTCGACCTCCGAGGTGCAGTGGATCCTTGCGAGCTATTCGCTGACTTTCGGCTTGGCCCTTGTGCCGGCGGGCCGACTCGGTGACGTCGTCGGGCGTCGACGCTTGTTCTTGGCGGGCCTGAGCATTTTCGCGGTGATGGGAATCCTCGGAGCGTGTGCGTCGGATCCGTCGATGATCGTGTTGGCTCGTCTTGGGCAGGGGATCGGCGCAGGCACCATCAGTTCGCAGGTGCTCGGCATCATCACCGACCGGGTGTCCGGAAAGGCTCGGGCGAAGGCGTTGGGCGCGTACAGCACCGCGGGTGGTCTGGCCGGCGTTTCCGGACCGATCCTCGGTGGCGTTCTGCTGAAGTATTCTGACGCCGACTTCGGATGGCGGTTGCTTCTCGTTCTCAACGTGCCGTTTGCCGTGATCACTCTGATTTTGGCGTTTCGCTTTCTGCGCCGTGATCGAACTACCCGATCGGGCGCGTCGATCGATCCGGTTGGGCTGTGTCTGCTGGCGACTACGACCGGGCTCCTGTTGTGGCCCATCGTGACCCGAACCAGTGTCACTGTGGCTGCGGCTTTCCTGATCGGTGCGTTCGGCGCTGCCGTTGCCTTCTGGTTCTGGGAACGTCGGTACGCCGAGCGCGGCGGGACGCCGGTACTGCTTCCGTCGTTGATCGCCTCGCGGGGCTTCCGGTTGGGTACGACGGTTGCACTCTTCTGGTTCGGATCCATCCTCGCCGTCAACGCGGTGCTCAGCCTCTATCTGATCGAGGGTTTGGGCTTCGCCCCGCTGAGTGCGGCGTTGATCATGACCGGTAGCTCACTCGCGATGGCATTGACGTCGGCTTTCGGATGGCGGCTGGTTGCCAGGTTCGGCCGAAGTGCAGTGGTTTTTGCCATCGTCGGCGAGATCCTTGTCATCCTCGGCTACATCGCAGCGGTCAATCTGATTCCGCGGGAACATCTGATCCCGGTGCTGGTGGTCCTGGCGGTGTTGTCGGGAGTTGCCAGCGGTTTGGTCGACGCGCCCAATCGGGTACTGACTCTCGAATATGCACCGCCGGGCGCGAACGGTGTTGCGGCGGGTTTCCTTCAACTGTCTCAGCGCCTGTCAGCGACCATCTCGCTGGCCGCGGTATCGGGGTTGTATCTCGGTGTACTCGGATGCTCGCCCGACGGATACGGACGTGCGTTCGGGATCGCGCTTGCCGTCTGCGTGGTCATGTTGACGCTCTCGTTGGCGGGAGCGGTGGCAGACCGACGCCGGCGAAGGACGTGACCTGGTATTTCGTGGGTCTACATGGACCTCGGGAGGCCGAGCCCGTGTGACTCATGGGACTTGTGTTACCCATGGGTTAGGAGTCGTGGGACGATACTTGTGTGGTGACCGGTCGCAGTGAAGACAAGCCCAACGGTCGCGGGAGTGGAGAGCCAGTTAACTCACCCCGTGGAGCGTCGGAAAAACGTGACCGCACATCGACACCCTTCCGCGCTCGAACGGCGATGTGGACCAATCGGCCACTGTTCGATTTCCATATGATCGTCGGTCTGGTCGTGCTGATCGTCGCGTTCGGACTGCTGATGGTGCTGTCGTCTTCGGGCGTCGAATCCTATGTTCTGTCCGGGACGTCCTACGCCCGCTTCTGGCCGCAGTGCATGTTCGCAGCGATCGGCTTGGTGATGTTCGTGGCGGTCGTGCGGTTGCCGACCGAAACGATGCGTAGAGCCTCACCATGGCTGCTGATCCTGTGTCTTGTTCTGCTTGTCCTGGTGCTGATTCCAGGTATCGGCTCGGAACAAATGGGTGCTCGCAGCTGGTTCGTGATCGCGGGTATTTCCTTCCAGCCGTCGGAGCTGGCCAAACTTGCTCTGGCGATCTGGTCCGCGGCGACGGTTGCGTCGTTCATGAACGCGCGGATGGATGTCAACCGTGCGCTGCCGGTGATCGGCGGTACGACGCTGCTGGTTCTGGTTCTGGTGGTGTTGGAGAAGGACCTCGGAACCACCATCACCATCGGCATCATCTTCATGTCGGTGCTGTGGTTCGGGCTGTTCCGGATGAAGACATTCATCAGCCTCACGCTCGGTTCCGCAGTCGCATTTCTCGTGCTCGGGCTTACTGCTGGTTACCGCTCGGATCGCATCAAGGCTTTCCTCAATCCTGATCTCGACCCGCAGGGTTTGAACTTCCAGAGCACTCAGGCCAAGTACGCATTGGCGAACGGCGGCATCTTCGGTCGCGGTCTGGGGCAGTCCGACGCCAAATGGAGTTACCTCCCGCAGGCGCACAACGACTTCATTTTTGCCGTGATCGGTGAAGAGTTGGGTCTGGTCGGTGCGCTGATCGTCGTTGCTCTCTTCGCCGCGGTTCTGATCGTCGGACTGCGGATCGCGAAACGGTCCACTGATCCGTTCCTCAAAGTCATGACAGCGACGGCAACGACGTTGATCGTCGTGCAGGCGTTCATCAACATCGCCTACGTCGTCGGCCTGATTCCGGTGACCGGTCTGCAACTACCGCTCATCTCGGCGGGCGGAACGTCGATGATCACCACCCTGCTGATGTTCGGGCTCATCGCGCACGCAGCCTTCCGTGAGCCCGAGGCTGTCGCCTCGGTCGAGAGCAGCGGTCGCGGTTGGATACCGCTGGTCTTCGGCAAGCCTCGGTTCGGCATTGCCAAGAAGCCACAGACCGATCGACGTAGGCCGCCCGCTCGCCGCGCCCAGCCTGCCCCTGGCGGTCAACGCCGACCGGAACGACGGGCACCACAACCCGACAGACGCCGGACTCCAGCTCCGGGCCGACGCGCACCCTCTCGCGACTGGTCGGAAGATCCACGTAGACGCGGCCGATCCGATCGGCCGCGGCGCGCTTCCTGATCTGGGCCAGTTCCACTGGCAGGCAGTTCGGAAGCGGGCAGTCATGCACCCGACAATTGCGTTGGGCGGCTACATTGGGAGTCGGCAAAACGACGTCTAATAAGGGTTGTGGACATGGCAGGTGGCGACAAGGCAGACCAGTCGGTGGTCGAACGTAGCTCGGTGACCGGACGTCGTACGACGCCGTCGCAGCGAGCGCGTTTTCGCCGGATTGTCGACGCCGCAATGGAATCCGCCTCCGAAGGCGGCTACGACGCGGTGCAGATGCGATCGGTGGCCGATCGCGCCGGCGTCGCGATCGGCACTGTTTACCGGTATTTCCCGTCCAAGAACCACATGCTTGTCGTCGCATTGTTGTGGATGTTCGAGGGTTTGCGTGACAGATTCCAAGACTTTGTAATCCCGGGCGAGACTCCGTCGGACCGGATTCTGTTTGTGCTGCGCAAGAATACGGAGGTCCTCGAGACCGATCACCTCCGTTACGAAGCGTTGGTTCGGGCGTACATGTTCGCGGACGCGTCGGCGACTCCGGAACTCAACGCGCTCGGTGGGGTCGTGACCGAGATGTTCGCGAAGGCGATCGGTGTCGAGGAAGTCTCGCAGCAGCAGTTGGACGCGGTGAAGGTGATCGACGACGTCTGGATGTCGAGTCTCGTCTCGTGGGTTGCGGGCCGGATGACGACGGACGAGGTGATGGCGCACCTGGAACTTGCCGTGCGACTGGTCTTTCGCAAGTTGGGCGGATAGCGCTCAGACGGTGTAGCCACCGTCGACGTTGAGCTTCTGGCCGCTGATGAATCCGGCCGCGTCGCTTGCGAGGAAACATACTGCTTCGGCGATGTCGGCAGCTGATCCGAAGCGCTTCAACGGGATTCGGCTC
This sequence comes from Rhodococcus sp. IEGM 1302, assembly GCF_030056935.1. Lineage (NCBI taxonomy): Bacteria > Bacillati > Actinomycetota > Actinomycetes > Mycobacteriales > Nocardiaceae > Rhodococcus > Rhodococcus sp. IEGM 1302. Next base: position 6,888 of record NZ_JASHKY010000009.1, read on the forward strand.
ATCGTCACGTCGAGCGCGCCTTGGTCGAGTTCGGCGGAGCTGATCAGGCGCTCCGCCATTCCGTCCGTCAACATGCCTGGTCCTACAGCGTTGAACCGGACGCCGTAGCGTCCTTCCTCTGCGGCGAATCCGCGAACAAGTTGTTCGACAGCCCCTTTGGTGCCAGCGGAGAGTCCGTCGCGCACGGGAAAGCGATCCGTTGCCGCGGTTGTCACCGCCACCACCGAACCCGAGGATGCACGCAGCGCAGGCAGGGCGGTGTGGACGAGGGTGAAGAACGCCGCGGCCTCCTGGTTGAGTTGTTCGGTGAAGAACGCCGGCGTCACACGTGAGAGGTGCGTCATCGGGACGTGCGGTCCCGCAGCGTGGACCAGCGTCGTCAATGTGCCCAGATCATCGACCGCATCGTTGACGGCGGCGCTGATCGACAACTCGTCGGTCAAGTCGAGAGAGTACGAGTGGGCGCGCACGCCATGCGCTCGAATCCGCTCGCTCAGTTGCTCGGCAGCGCCCTTGTTGTTTCGGTAGGTGAAGGCGACGTCGTGTCCGCGTTCGGCGAGGGTCAGGGCGATCGCCGACCCGATTCCACCGGTTCCGCCGCTGACAAAAGCGGTGCGTACTGCGCTCACAATGCCTCCAGATGTCTGCCGATTCCAAACCTAACAAATGCTTGGTTGGGGTGCCAATCGGAATATATCAGTGCGCGAAGGACAGGCTCAGATTGCTATCGCAACCGGACTGATCGTCCTAATCTGTTGCCATGTCCGGAGACAGTGTGCAGTTGACCGACGGGGCGCCCGGTGGGGAATCGGAACCTCACGCACCGAGTTTGAACAATCGCCTGAACTGGCTGCGTGCAGGTGTTCTGGGTGCAAACGACGGAATCGTCTCGACCGCAGGCCTCGTGGTCGGTGTTGCGGCAGCCACAACCGAGCGCTCAGCAATCTTCACAGCCGGTTTTGCTGGACTGGTTGCCGGCGCTGTGTCCATGGCGTTGGGCGAGTACGTCTCGGTCAGCGCTCAGCGGGATACCGAACGCGCACTCCTGCAGAAGGAGAAGAAGGAACTCCTCGAGACCCCGGAGGCTGAACTTCAGGAACTGACCGAGATCTACGAGAACAAGGGATTGAGTCCGGAGACGGCCCGCCGCGTCGCCGAAGAATTAACCGAGCACGACGCCTTCGCGGCGCACGTAGAAGTCGAATTGGGTATCGATCCAGACGATCTCACCAATCCGTGGCATGCAGCGATTTCGTCGGCAATCTCGTTCACGATCGGCGCGGCGATCCCGTTGGTCGCAATTCTGGTGCCGCCGACAGGCATCCGCGTCCCTATCGCATTTTTCGCGGTGCTGATCGCACTTGCGCTGACCGGGACGATCAGCGCGACGCTCGGCGGAGCTCGCAAGACCAGAGCGGTGCTACGCGTGGTGATCGGTGGCGCGCTGGCGATGGCCGTGACGTACGGAGTAGGTCAGTTGGTGGGCACGGGTCTCGCCTGACCCCTGCTGTGCGCCTTTATTAACCGCGGGGGGTTAATAAAGGCGCACAGCAATTCAGGCGCGACAGATCATGACCGGCCCTGGCGCATGGTGCAGCAGATTCTGGCTGGTGGAGCCCATCACGGCGCCGGCCATCGCACTGCGTCCGTGACTTCCGACAACTATCAACTGTGCGTCGTCGGCATATTTGAGCATGACGGGAGCAGCGGCACCGGGTTCACTGATGCGGGTGACCGGCACGTCCGGGTACTGGTCGGCCATACCGGCTAGATTTTCCGCCAGTAGCGCCGATTCCTCCTGCTCGACAGCCTCCCAGTCGATCAGGATTCCCGCTCCGCCTTCGCGGAAGGTGGACGAGCCCTGCCAGGTGTGGACCGCGATGAGCGGCGCGTCGAACTGATCGGCATAACGAAACGCGTACTCGACGGCCTTCTTGCTCAACGCGCTTCCGTCGACTCCGACGATGACGGGACGCTGATCCGGACCGGGATTCTCCGCCGAACCACGCCACACGGTGACCGGACAGGTTGCATGATTGGCCACCTTCAGTGCGGTCGATCCGAGCAGCCGTGAGCGCAGTGCACCCGATCCGGTCGACCCCATCACGATCAGGCGTGCGGTACCCGAGGATTCGAGGATATGCGTCGACGCCGGCCCTGGCGCGATCTCGGATTCGATGGTCAGTTCGGGGAATTCGGCCGAAATCACCGCGGCGGCGGCATCGACGATCGCTTCGCCGTCTTCGCGGATCTGGCTGAGGAACTGTGACTGCAACATCACCGCAGCGGGACTGTAGATCGGGCCCTCTTGCGGCAGGGCGTGCGCCAGAATCAGCCGTGAGTTCACCGCGTTCGCGACGGAGGCCGCCCACCGGGCCGCCGCCGTCGAGGCCTCGGATCCGTCGATACCGGCGACGATATCCTGGTGTCCTGCAAGTGTGTTCATGTCTACTCCCTCTGAAATGATCGAGATCGGTCGACTGGTTACAGCGACGTCACCAGAGTGACGATGCTGACTTCACGGCTTCCTTCCACGTCTTGCGTAGCAGGGTCGATTGCCCGTCGGCTATTTCCAGTTCTCGTCGGTAGGCCATGCCCAATCCGAAACTGGTGAGCGAGGTATGCTCCTGCTCGGCTGCCATTGCAAGTAGATGATGTTGGGCGACAACGGAATCCTGGTGCTCGCCGAGAACATCCTGGAAGTGGCTGAAATGCTTCAGTGCACGCTTCGCTCGGCTCTTCGACACGGGTTCCATGACCTCGATCGCGTACTTCATCCGCTTGGCTCCCTTGCGGGCGCGGTGCATTCGCTCGTCACGCTCGGTGCGGCTATCGGCATCGAAGACGTGATCGACCCGCTTACCGACCTTGTGTGCCAGGTGCCGCAGGGTATGGGCCAACTCTCGTGCCGATGCCTTCTTTCCGACGCGGTGGGTGGCGGTGTCGAATTCGAGGTCGCCGACGTACTCGTCGAGGCGATCGAGCAGCGTGGTGTATCGCTCGGAATCGAGCGCCTCGAGGGCTGTTTCCTGGGCGGTTTCACCACGTGCAGAGAAGAACTCGTCGATTCGAGCTCGCACAGCTTCTCGCTCGGGCATCTCGTCGATTTCGCCGAGGCGTTCCACAAGACGCTCCCACTGGACCTCGACGTCGCGGGCGTCACCGAACTTTCCACCGATCCACCGCAGATCCGTGATGAGATCGTCGGTCTTGGGGGAGTGGCCGGCGTACGACTGCAGAGCGCTGCGGATGCGACGTGCCGCAACCCGGAAGTCGTGAACGGCTTCGTCGTCGGCCCGACGCGTGCCGAGATCCGCGGCGACCAGTGCGCGCAATTGTTCGATGAGGTAATTACGCAACAGAATCCGCGGATTCGACGCCTTGCCCGAGGTGACCTCGTGACCGGCGTACGGTGTGACCGACGTGCCCAGTGCTCGTTTGAGTTTGGACGGACTCGCAGAGCGCTCCAGCCCGGCGTCCAGTAGAACCGACTCGATTGCATCGGCCAGCTCTTGCCCGCCTGCGCCTTGTTCGACCTCGACTTCCTGCCACGTCGACTCTCCGGAACCGTCTGCCTTGCAGGCGATGACGGTGTCGGAGACCACTTCGGCAAGCAGCACACCGTTTTCGCCGTTGAGCCTGGTGCGCTCCCGATCGGTGATGATCAGGGCGACCGGCACCAGATCGTGACCGCGAATGATCGCCCGGATCAGACTCGACAGCGGCGAGGGCACATCGGTGCTCTCGTCCGGGGGAAGTTGGATTTCGGTTCGAGCGTCCTGGCCTGCGGGAAGTTTCATGTGCCACCCCCCGTCGTCGCCACCCTCACGCTTGCGCAGCGTGATCTTCTCGGCCAGCAACCGGTAGTCCGCGGTGTCGAAGTAGGTGGCAGAGAGCTGTATCGAGTCGTGGACCGGTTCGCCGACAACACCGGGAAGTCCGCCCAAGGCGGGAACTTCCTGCTCGGCCGGCGCCTCGTACTTGCGCTCGATCTCCCGTACGGCTTCGGGTACGACGGCGGTCTTGCTCATCTGGTCTCCTCTTGCGGTGCGGTCTGCGCTTCCATCCTCCCGGTATCGGAGGCGCAGTGGAAGGGTCCGGGGTCCCTACGGCGAGTCGCCACTGCCTGATTCGTCCGGCCAGGACAGGGTCCGCCGACTTTCGAACCGTTGCAGCCGGCCGGTCGTGGGATCCTCGAACTCGAGAACCTTCGACAGCAGGCGCAGCGGGTTCGAATAATCCTCTGCGGCAACGTCGTAGAAGTCGGGATAGAAGTTGTCGCCGTGGATCGGTAGCCCGAGCGAGGTCATGTGCAGGCGAAGTTGATGGGTCTTGCCGGTATGGGGAATCAACCGGTAACGCGCGAAGCCGTCTCGCGTTTCGATCAGTTCGATCCGCGACTCGCTGTTGGGTTCGCCCTCGATCTCCGCGGCCTTGAGCACGCCGCGTTCTTTCACGATGCGACTGCGCACGACCACGGGAGTGCTCACCTGCGCGTCGTAACGCGCGATGGCCTCGTATTCCTTGGCGACGCGGCGCTCGGCGAACATGGTCTGATAGCCGCGCCGGGCCGACTGATGCACGGTGAACAGCAGCAGTCCCGCCGTGACGCGGTCGAGGCGATGCGCTGGACTCAACTCCGGCAAATCGAGATCTCGACGCAACCGCACCAAGGCCGATTCGGCGATGTATCGCCCGCGGGGCGTGCTCGCGAGAAAGTGCGGCTTGTCCACGACCAGGATGTTTTCGTCCCGATAAAGGATGTCGATCTCGAACGGCACCCGCGTTTCGACGGGAGGGTCGCGGTACAGGTAGACGAACCGCCGGGGAGCAAAAGCGCTCGTCTCGGTGATTCCGACACCCTTCTCGTCGACGACCTCCCCGGCTGCGACTTTCTCCCGTAGGCGGACGGCGTCCTGGGGAAACCGTTCGAGCAGATAGTCGAGCGTCGTCGCCCACATGCCGTCGTCTGGCTGACGGATGCGACTCGGGTTCAGGCCGTCGCGGACGGGAAGCGGTGATCGTGACACATCTTCAAAGCTAGCCGTCCGGTCGGCATTCAGACCTATTGACGACATATGGGACGGAAGTTACTATCCGGTAAGTTCGTGACACCGGTCACTGTCGTGGGGGCAGGGCTGGGTCATCACAACAGAAAATTGGAGTTTTCGTGAGGACACGACTTCTACGTCGAAGGTCGACAACGATTGCGGTGGGGCTGTGCGTCGTGGGATTGGCGGTGCCGAGCGCCGTCGCTTCTGCGGATCCGACGGGAGGGTCGGACGGGCAGGCCTGGCTCGCGGCAACGGAGGCGACGCCGCAGTATCCGGGGGTCTCGATCGAGTGGGACGTGCCCATCACGATGAGTGACGGCACAGTTCTGCAAGCGAATGTGTACCGACCGGCGGATGCATCCGGGCGGGCCGTGGAATCGAAGACGCCTTCGGTCCTCAACATCACGCCGTACACGAAACTGCTGGACACACTGGTGGATTCAGCTCTGTCGATCCCGCAGGTCGGTGAGACGCTGATGGACGTTGCGAACTCGCTCGACCTCGCGGCGCCGTTCGACGGCGTGTCGGAGTTGACGGGCGTCATCGCCGGCGGAGGCGCCAGGGTTCTCGGCGTCAACCGTGATCTGGTCCAGAACGGATACACGCAGGTAGTGGTCGACGCACGTGGAACCGGCTTCTCCCAAGGTAATTGGGACGTGCTCGGTAAGCGCGAGCAACAGGATTCGGTCGAGGTCATCGACTGGATGAGCAAGCAGGGGTGGTCCGACGGGAAAGTAGGGATGGCGGGCATCTCGTACTCCGCGATCAACTCGGTGCAGGCGGCGAGCAACAATCCATCTGCACTGAAGGCGATCTTCCCGGTCGAACCTGGCAACGATCTGCTGCGCGACATCGTCGGAACCGGTGGCGGCCTCGGAGTCGGGTTCATGCCGTTGTGGTTGACCGCGGTCAACGGGCTCAAACTCATCCCGAACGTTCAGGACATCCTGCAAGGAAACTTCGATCCCCTGTGGTTGGCGAGCCGCCTCGAGGATCCCGGTACGCTGATTCCCGAACTGGTGCAAGCGATGACGGCTCAGAGAATCGAGGACGTGTCACCGTCGACTCTGCAAGTCGCGCAAGACGGGCAGTTCTATCAGGACCGAGCCGCTGACGTCGGCAACATCGCCGTTCCGACGATGGTCTACGGCGGTTGGCACGACATCTTCGCCAACAGTGAGCCGCGGATCTACAACGGAATCGATCTGCCGCCCGGGCAGAAGCAGTTGATCATGGGGAACGGCTATCACGTCACTCCCGGTGGAGGATTCGGCAAGGACGGTGCGCCGCCGCGCCTCGACGTGCTCGAACGTGCGTGGTTCGACAAGTGGCTCAAGGGCATCGACAACGGAATCGATCGTTACGGTCCGGTGACGATGTTCCAGCAAGGCGGCGGATGGATCACGGACGATCAGTTCCCGCGAGCCGGTGCGAGCTACGAACGTATGTATCTGAACTCTGCGCCCAGCGGTACTGCCGCCCACGCAGCGCACGACGGTTCGCTGACGAATGACCCGCCCAGTGCCGCAGCGCGATTGACAGTCGCACCAGGACTGCGAGGCTTCTGCTCCGGTGACGGAACTCAGGGAACTGCCGGGATCTCCGTGGTGCTCGGTGCGACGTGTTCCAAGGATTCCCGATTCCAGGAAGCGGAGGGCCTGACGTTCACCGGTGAGGCAGTGACGGAGCCGACCTCACTCTCGGGCCCGATCAACGTCCACCTCGAGACCGTCCTGGACGCGACGGACGGATTCTGGGCAGCGACGGTCAACGACGTAGCACCGGACGGAACATCGACACCGATCACGAACGGCGCTCTGACTGCGTCGCTGCGGGCAGTCGACGATTCGAAGAGCACTCGCTCGGCCAACGGTGACTACAGTGAACCGCACCACTATCTGACGATCGACACGCGTCAGCCGGTGGTTCCCGGTGAGGTCACCACCGTCGACATCAACATGCTCCCGACGGACGCAGTGCTGCAACCGGGGCACCGGCTCCGCGTCGACGTCTACGCTGCCAGCGTGCCGCGATACCTGGCGCTCGGCCCGATGCTCGCCGACAGCCAACTCAAACCGCAGCACATCGAGTTGGCTGCAGACCGGCCGAGCTTCGTCAACGTTCCGTTCGTCGGGGGCCGCTGACTCGGATTGGATCGGCGGCGTGAGAACCTGCGGGCTCGCGGACGTTCTGAGAAGATCGTCCGATGACAGAATCCCGACTCTCCGCCGCCGTCCACGATCGTCTGGACGGACTTCTGGATCCGGTGGACGAGCGGCTCGCGGCGCAGTACCCGGGAAACCGTGACGAGATCCAACCCGTGCACACGATTTACGTCAGTGCCGCGGATGCAACCGTCGACACCCCTCGACTCTGGGGTGAGCAGGCGATCGCGCTTCTCGATTCCCATGCTCATGTGTTCGCCGATCTCGACACGGAGAATGCGCTCGCTGATGTGCGAGTTCAACTCGGCCGCAAGCCGGTCCAAGACTTTCGGATCGATTTCGAGGACGGGTACGGACGCCGCAGCGACGAAGAAGAAGACGATGCAGCGACGTCGGCCGGACAGACGCTTGCCGCGCTCAGCGCTGATCCTGCCGGGCCGAACTGGAGTGGAATCAGGTTCAAGGGGTTGCCGGCCGGTGAGCGTCGGCGCTCGATCAGGACGCTCGAGCTTGTGCTCGACGCGGCCGGCAGAGTGCCGGACGGATTTGTCTTCACCGTTCCCAAACTGCGCGCGGTGGAGCAGGTCACGGCGACGGTGTTGCTCTGCGAAGAGCTGGAGAAGGCGCACGGACTCGAGCTCGGTTCGCTTCGGTTCGAGTTGCAGATCGAGAGCCCGCAGGCGGTCATCGCGGCCGACGGAACGGTGGCAGTTGCTCAGGCCATCCATCGCGGTGCCGGTCGTCTGACCGGTTTGCATTACGGCACTTACGATTACAGTGCAGCTTGCGGAATTGCATCGCGTCATCAGTCGCTCGAACATCCGGTGGCAGACCACGCAAAGGCTGTCATGTTGGCTGCTGCCGCGCAGACCGGCGTCTGGGTGTGCGACGGGTCGACTCAGGTCGCGCCTGTCGGGAGCGCCACGGCGATCCGCGACGCGATCACTCGGCACCATCGCCTCGTCACGCGGTCCCTGGAACGCGGTTACTACCAGGGGTGGGACATGCACCCTGGGCATCTGGTCACCCGCTGGCTCGCCACGTTCGGCTTCTATCGCAACGCGCTCGGCGCCGCTGCCCCGCGCATCCAGTCGTACTTGGGGCGCCAAGGTGGCGACGTGATGGACGAACCTGCAACCGCCCAGGCGCTCGCAGCGGTGGTACTGCGCGGGCTCGACGCGGGGGCTTATCCGGAATCCGAAGTTCTCCGGCTCGCCCCGAGCGCCGACACCAACGCACTCCGTCACCTCGTAGGACGCACCACACCGATCACAGGAGAACACTGACCGATGAGCACCACCGAATTCACCTTGCTGCCCGATCTCGCACTGCGCACCCTCGGCGGAGCCGTCATCTGGGCGAACGACGAGGCGTTTGCCGAGCGTGAGGCCCTGATCCGCCCAGGCAAGGCCGGGTACCAGCCGGCGACGTTCGGTCACAAGGGGCAGGTGTACGACGGTTGGGAGACGCGTCGCCGCCGGGTGGCAGGCCATGACGAGGCGATCGTTCGACTCGGTGTTCCCGGAGTGGTGCGAGGCGTCGTGGTCGACACCGCGTGGTTCAAGGGCAATTACCCGCCCGAGATCTCGGTGGAAGCAATCTCGGTCGACGGGTATCCGGATCCCGCCGACCTGGCCGGATCCGGCGAGTGGACAACCATCGTCGAGCGCTCGACCGTGCACGGTGACTCGGAGAATCCGTTCTCGGTGGCGTCGGAGGAGCGGTGGACGCACGTCAAGCTGACCATTTACCCGGACGGCGGCGTGGCGAGATTCCGTGTTCACGGCGAAGCGCGGCCGGACCCGCGTTTCCTCGATGCCGGGCCGTTGGACCTCGCAGCACTCGAAAACGGTGGCCGCGTGACCGATTGCTCCAACATGTTCTACAGCTCACCGCAGAACATCCTGTTTCCCGGACGCGCTGCTTCGATGGGTGACGGGTGGGAGACCGCCAGGCGCCGCGACAACGGAAACGACTGGGTGCAAGTACAACTCGCGGGTGAAGGCGTGCTGAGTTTCGTCGAGATCGACACCTCGTACTTCCTCGGAAACAGTCCAGGTGAGGGCGCTCTGACCGGGCGGACGTCGGAGGGGGAGTGGATCGAACTGTTGCCGCGCACGACGCTGCGTCCGGATACGCGCCATCGCTTTCCGATCGATTCCGAAGTCCAGGTCACCGATGTTCGTCTGGACATCTTCCCGGACGGTGGCCTGGCGCGGCTGAGAGTCTTCGGCGTACTCACCGACGCTGCTCGCGCTGTGATCTCCGGGCGCTGACGGTAAAGTTGTTGGCATGAGCGACTATCCGCGCGACGACTATCCCCGGGACATGGTGGGGTACGGCCCTCATCCGCCGCATCCGCACTGGCCCGGCGACGCGCGGATAGCGGTTCAGTTCGTGCTCAACTACGAAGAGGGAGCCGAGAACAACGTCCTGGACGGGGACGCGGCTTCGGAAACATTTCTGTCGGAAATGACTCCGGCAGAGGCATTTCCGAATCGACACATGAGCATGGAATCGCTGTACGAGTACGGCTCACGGGCCGGGTTGTGGCGTGTACTGCGAACCTTCGAGCGGCGAAACCTGCCTCTCACGGTCTTTGCGGTGGCGCGGGCGATGCAGCGTAACCCCGAAGCAGTCAGTGCTTTTCAGGAGTTGGGCCACGAGATCGCGTGCCACGGATTACGTTGGAAGTCTTACCAATCCGTGGACATCGAGCGCGAACGCGCTGACATGGCCGAGGCGGTGCAGATTCTGCGAGATCTGACGGGTTCGGCGCCTCTCGGTTGGTACACCGGGCGCGATTCACCGAACACCCGCGAATTGGTCGTCGAGCACGGCGGCTTCGTCTACGACTCCGATTCATACGCCGACGATCTGCCGTACTGGGTCGACGTTCCGCGTGGCGCAGAATCGGTGAAGCACCTGGTCGTTCCGTACACCCTTGACACCAACGACATGCGTTTCGCCTCTCCCGCAGGATTTCCCAGCGGTGATCAGTTCTTTGCGCACCTACGCGATGCCTTCGACGTGCTGTATGCGGAGGGGACGGCCGGATCGCCCAAGATGCTCTCGATCGGGTTGCACTGCCGCATAGTCGGCCGCCCTGCCCGTGCGGCCGCTCTCGAGCGATTTCTGGACCACGTGCAGTCACACGAGAAGGTCTGGATCGCGCGGCGCATCGACATCGCCGAGCACTGGAAGACCGCGCACCCCGTTTAGATCACGGTCGGTCGACAAAAGACTTCATTCGAGCAGTCCGGGTACTGGTTCGACTGCCGCGTATTCCGCCATCGAATTCTAGGCCATTGACAACTGGCACGGTTGTGGATGACTCTTTGGAGATGGAGAAACACACAGCAGTCGAAGCGTCTTCGAGGTGAGCCGACCGGTGCCGACCAAGAAACCGACCAAGAACCGCGGATCGAAGTTGTCCCACAATGCCCGCGCAGTGGTGACCGGCGCCGGCAGCGGAATCGGCCGTGCCTTTTCGTTGGAGTTGGCGCGCAGAGGCGGTGAGGTGATCTGCGCGGATATCTCGCTGGAACGGGCCAAGGACACAGTGGCACTCATCGATGAGATCGGTGGTACCGCGCACGCCGTCAAATGCGATGTGTCAATTCGTGAGCAGGTTCAGGACCTGGCGTTGTTCGCGGAACTCGAACTTGCGGGTCCGCTTTCGTTGGTGATCAACAATGCCGGGGTGGGTATCGGTGGAAAACCGGTGGGCGAGATCGGTTTCGACGATTGGGAGTGGGCACTCGGGATCAATCTGTGGGGTGTCGTGCACGGCTGTGAGATATTTGCTCCACAACTGCGTGCGAGCGGCGCCGGGGGATTCATCAACGTGGCCTCGGCTGCTGGGTTTGCGGCTGCGCCGCTGATGGCGCCCTACAACGTCGGTAAAGCCGCCGTGATGTCGCTCTCGGAGACCTTGTCCGCTGAACTTGCCGGTACGGGAGTGCGGGTGACGGTGCTGTGTCCGACCTTCGTCAAGACAAATGTTGCTCTCGACGGCCGAATCACCGCGGAAGCAACACAATTGGCGCAAGCGTTGATGCGGCGAACCGGCTTTTCGCCGGAGCGCATCGCCGTCACCACTCTCGACGCCTACGACAAGGGTCGACTCTACGTGGTGCCGCAGTTCGATGCGAAGGTGATCTGGCGACTCAAACGGTATCTACCCGTTGCATACACGTGGGGCTGTGGAGTTCTCAATCGCTTTGCACCGAAACAGAAGTCGGGATCATCTGGAACTTCGGCGGCGCCGGAGACGAACTCGCCGAGCACGAAAGGAGCGTGACATGTCCTTCGATTTCGACGGCATGCTGCACAAGATCAAGGACCGCCAATGGGCTCTGGTGGACATCGACTGGGATGCTCCGGGCGCCGAGACGATCAGTCCAGAGCTTCATGCGAAGCTGAAACCGTTCATGTCGGACCTGATGTGGATCGAGAACGTCGGTGCCCGTGGCTTCGCTGCGATGGCTCTCAAGGCGCCGACTGAAACTCTCCGAGACATCTATCGGCATTTCCACGCCGAGGAACAGAAGCACGCCAACGCCGAACTCGCGCTGATGCGTCGGTGGGGAATGCTGGACGGCGACGAGATGCCCGAGCCCAACATCAACGTCAAGCTCGTCATCGACTGGCTGGACAAGCATTCCGACGGTTTGTCGCTCTCGATTCTCGGGACCGTCATACCGATGCTCGAGGTGGCGCTCGACGGAGCCCTGGTCAAGTTCATCATGGACGAGATCGAGGATCCGGTCTGTCAGGCTGTGTTCAAGAAGATCAATGCAGACGAGTCCAGGCATCTGGCGGTCGATTTTGCGGTGATCGAGATGCTCGGGCACTCGACGACGCGCAAGCTCGTTGTCGAAACCGTCGGCGCCTGGTTGAATCCGGCGTTGATCATCGGGACACTTCGCTACATCCCGCTGCTGAACAAGATGCGCGACAACATCGTCGACATGGGAGTGAACGAGGAACGGCTCTACACCGCGATGAAGCGATTCAGGAACGTAGGCGAACGGAGTCCGGCCGCGCTCCGCGTCCCGATGTATCGGGTGGTGAAGTGGCACGGCAACATGGTCATCAATCGCAACCATCCCTACCATCTGCTTGCCGATCGGATGGTCAAGGTCACTGGCCGACTTTCCGGCAGCAGGCTCAATTCCGAGCCGACCTGGGCCAAGGAACTTACGTACGAGCCACTCGCATGAGTACTGCCGAGCCACTGTCAGTGGCGATCATCGGTGGAGGTTTCGCAGGAATCGGAGCGGCGATTCGGTTGAAGCAGAACGGTATCGAGGACTTCGTCGTTCTCGAACGCGGCACGGAGGTCGGCGGGACGTGGCGCGACAACACGTATCCGGGAGCTGCGTGCGACATTCCGTCCCGTCTGTACTCGTACAGTTTCGCCCCGAACCCGGACTGGTCGCACACCTACTCGGCCAGCGCGGAGATCCTCGGCTACATCCGAACGATGGTGAAAGAGTTCGGCCTCGAGCCGAAGATTCGGTTTCGGTGCAACGTCACGGGCGTCGAGTGGGACGAGCAGACAGGTGTCTGGGCGATCGCGCTCGAGGGCCGTGAAGCGGTCATTGCCCGGACCGTCGTCATGGCGTCCGGTCCGCTGGCGAACGTCAGCTTTCCTGCTGTTCCGGGTTTGGAGAGCTACGAAGGACACAAGATTCACAGTGCTCGCTGGGACCATGACTACGACTTCACCGACAAGCGGGTCGCAGTGATCGGAACCGGGGCCAGTGGCGTCCAGATCGTCCCTGAACTCGTGAAAACTGCACGATCAGTGAAGGTTTTCCAACGAACACCGGGATGGGCATTGCCGCGAGCAAACCTACGCACCCGATCTCGCACGAAGGATCTGTACCGTCGTCATCCGGTCGTCCAGACTCTGGCGCGTCGGGCTTGGTACTGGGGACACGAATCGGTAGCTCTCGGGGTGGTGTGGGAATCCCCGTTGACGAGGGTGGTGGAAACAGTCGGGCGTCTTCATCTGCGCATGCAGGTGAAGGACCCGTGGTTGCGGCGACAACTCACTCCCGACTTTCGGGCAGGGTGCAAGCGGTTGCTGATGACCAGCGAGTATTACCCGGCTCTCCAGCAAGACAATTGCACACTCGTGACCTGGCCGATCGCGAGATTGGCGCCACATGGCATTCGCACGGTCGAAGGGATCGAGCATCAATTCGACTGCATCGTCTTCGCCACCGGCTTCGACGTTTGCAAGACCGGAACACCGGTCCCGATCATCGGCCGGGACGGACGTGTGCTCGCTCAGGAGTGGAAATCCGGGGCGCGTGCGTACAAGAGCATTGCGGTATCCGGTTATCCCAACCTGTATTTCACCTTCGGACCCAACTCGGGTCCGGGGCACAGCTCCGCCCTTGTGTACATGGAAGCGCAACTCGACTATCTCGCCCAAGCGATCAAGATCGTTCTCGAGCGCGACCTCAAGGCACTCGATGTTCGTCAAGATGTCGAAGATGCGTACAACGTCGAGTTGCAGCGTCGGCTGTCGAAGACCACGTGGAACTCGGGATGTTCGAGTTGGTATCTCACCGACGAAGGATTCAATGCCACTATGTTTCCCGGTTTCGCGACCCAGTACGTGAACCAATTGAAATCGGTGGATCTTCGGGACTACACGAGCACGGTGCGCGAGAAAGACACCGCGCAGACCTGATCCCGGGTTCTGATCGGCCTGGTGTTGCCACTAAGTTGGAATCGTGACGACCGACGCGGCAGAGGAGACGAGGCGGTGACCGAGTACCGCATCGACGATCTAGCGCGCGCTGCGGGCACCACCTCGCGGAATGTACGGGCATATCAGGAACGTGGATTGCTTCCTCCGCCGGAGAAGCGTGGGCGGGTAGGCATCTACGGCGACGCGCACCTCGAACGCCTCAAGCTGATCGACACGCTTCTTCAACGAGGTTTCACCACTGCGCATATCGACGACTTCATCACCGGGTGGGAAAGCGGGAAAGACCTGACAGAGGTGCTGGGTCTGCAGCACGCGGTCACCGAACCATGGTCCCGCAGCGACACCGTGAGTATCGAGATGGCCGTCGTACGCGAGTTTCTCGGGGGAGATGCAGATGGTCAACTGGATCGTCTCGTAGATCTCGGACTGGTACAGATCGAAGGAGAGAACTGCGTTTTCACCGATCCTGCTTTGCTCAGCGGATTTTCGAGTCTCCTCGACTACGGTTTCACTCTCGATCAACTGGTCGATGTGCACGAAAAGCTTCACAACGCTGTGGACGGGATCGCCAAAGACCTGATTCAGGCGGCAAAGGATCGCATCGTCGATCAGCACGGGGTCGGTTGGCTCCCGGAGGGCGACGAGGTTGCCGGAACAGCCGAGATGCTCCAGACGATGCGTGAACTCGGTGTGGCGTCGGTACATTCGGCACTGGCCCGGGCACTCGACGCGAACCTTCAGCGTGAACTCGGCGACTATCTTGCCGCTGCGATCGGCTCGCGGAGCGACGCCGACGAGTCCGACTAGCAGCATCGATCACGTTCGGGATGTGCGGCCCGTCGCGGTGCGCTCAGCTCTTGCGTGCCTCGATCAGGAATCGACTCGAGTGCGCGACAAAAGATCCGTCGCGACGGATCTGCTGATCGAGTTCGCGGAGCCGGTCCCGATACTGCGCGACGGTGAATCCCGGAACCATCCAGATCACCTTGCGTAAGAAGTAGACAACGGCGCCGATGTCGAAGAATTCCATGCGCAGACGCTCGAAACGCAGGTCGACGACGGTGAGCCCGGCCTCAATCGCGTCGGCAGTTTCGTCCTCGTGGTGCCGTCCGCGACGAGCCTGCGGCTGAGGACCGAGAAAGTACTCGACCAGTTCGAACACGCTGGCGTGACCCACATGTTGAGCGAAGTACGTTCCTCCCGGTTCGAGTACCCGCGCGATTTCGGTCCACCACACCGTCGCTGGGTGTCGGCTGGTCACCAGGTCGAAAGCCGAATCGGCGAACGGTAGCGGCGGCTCGTCCGGATCGGCGACCACCACCACACCTCGAGGACGCAGAAGGGCGGTGGCCTTGGCGATGTTCGGTGGCCAGGATTCGGTTGCTGCCATCACCGGCGGGAGTGACGGTGCAGCGGCGAGGACTTCGCCGCCGCCGGTCTGGATGTCCAATGCGGCGCCGGCGCGGCCGAGACGTTCACCCATCAGCCTCTGGTACCCCCACGACGGACGCTGCTCCGTGGCGCGTCCGTCGAGCCACGAGAAATCCCACCCGTCGACGGAGGCGGATTCCGCTTCGGCGACAAGTTCGTCGAAACCTCGTGACATGCTCTGTGACTCGCCTTCAGGCGTTCCTTCCGACATCACATCATCATCGTCGCGGAGGGTCGACGGTGCCAGTTGTTTACGGCTACTTCGGGGTGGCGCCGAGCATCGGTGCGAGTTGAGTGGCAATCGGGTTCAGGTTGAGCTTGTCCGGGTCCACCTTGGGCTTGCCGTCCCACGGTTGCGAGGTGTTCGGGTCGGCGAACGCGATGCGGTTGGCGCTACGAACCCCCGTTTCGCTGCCCTGAGGTGCCTGGCAGTTGGCGGCAGTGTTCAACGGGAAGTTCTGCGTCGTGTCGTCGAAGTTCGGGTCCTTGCGCTTCATCTCGTCGAGGATCGCCATGGTCCCTTCGTAACCGACGGTGCACGAGAGCGGGTTGTTGGTCTCGAGTACCAAGCCCAGATGTACTGTGCCGTCTCCCGGTGCAACGGTGGGCGCCGCCCCGGCGAGCGCAGGCAGGAAGAGCAGGAATGGCTGCAGCGAGGGCAGTGTCGGTGCGGCTGCCGCTGCAACGGCGGAGAGGTTGGAGAGGTTGGTCGTGAGCGCGGGGCCGGCTTCGGTGACGAGAGAGCCGACTTGTTCGCTGGCCGGTATGCCGTTGTCGATCACGCGTCGGATGTCGGGGTCGCTGGTGCGCAATTGCGCCGTCAGTGCGTCGAGGTCGGTGCTGAACTGCTTGATCGCCGACGATTGATCGGACTGGGTCGTGAGCACCGTCTGGCTGTCGCGGATCAGTCCGAGGGTCTGGGGAAGGGTGTCGAGGCCCGACTGGGAGATCCCCGACAGCGAGTCGGCAAGTACCTGCAGATCTTCGCCCTTGCCGTTGAATGCCGCGCCGAGTTCTTTCGCGACGGTGTGGAGTGCGTCGACCGGAACGGAGTGCACCAGACCGTTGGCGCTGGTCAAGACATTCTCGATCGGGATCGGCGTGGTTGTGTCGCCCACGGCGATCACCGAGCCGTCTTCGAGGAACGGGCCCTGGTCGGTATCGGGCTGAAGGTCGACGTACTGCTCGCCGATGGCTGAGCGATTGGCCACCACGGCCCGCGCGGATGCGGGAATCTGCGGAGCACTGCTGTCGATCAACAGGTCGACTTCGATTCCGTCGGACGTGAGCGACATGTCACCGACGCGTCCGACGGGTACACCGCGATAGGTCACTTCGGCGTTGGTGAAGATGCCACCGGACGTCGCCAGTTCGGTTTTGACCGTGTATTGGCCGAATCCCAGAAGATTGTCCAGCCGTACGTATTTCGCTCCGACATAGATCAAGCCCAGGAGTGCAACCACGACGAGGGCGACCAGCTGCCATTTGGCGAGCTTCGACATCACCATGAGGTGACGACCCTGAACTGATGCGGTGTGTTCATGGTTCGACTCCCGAATGACAAGCCGGGTACGGCTGGTGTTGAGCGAATTGTGTTCACCCACGGACGTTCTGAGGTGAACCGGAAACTTCCGGCAATTCGTTGTTGGCGATAACTATAAACAAGTCGTCACAGATAGAAAGTCGACGCTGAGATTTCCGCAGGTCGTCGAAACGTAAGTGTCGCAGCTCACTTCGAATGCTTCGATGTGATGCAGACGGCTTTCGGTCTGAATCGGGCTTGACTTCGCCAAACATATCCATAAAAGTAGATGCGTTCCGGTTGTCGTGCAGAGGGGTGTGGTCCATGGATGCTTTGGCGATCTTCAAGGCGCTGTCCAACCCGACTCGCCTGCAGATCATGGAGTGGCTCGCGCACCCGGCGAAGTATTTCGACGAGGACTCGTATACGCAGCAGGATCTCGGGTTTCACATCGGAGTCTGTGTCGGTGACATCCAGGGGCGATCGGGACTTGCCCAGTCGGTGATCTCGGGGTATCTGCAGGGCATGAAAGACGTGGGTCTGCTCGAGTCCGAGCGCATCGGGAAGTGGACGTATTACCGACGAAACGAATCCGTGATCGGCGAGTTCAGGGAATTCGTTCGCGAAAAGCTGTAGCGGCCGAATTGCCCTCGTCGGTCGGGTTGTTCAACCAAATATATCTACATATATAGATATGTAACTGTCTTGTGTGGCGAAGTAGTGAGGAGTGTGTCGTGAAGTCGAAATTGTTGATACCGGTTCTGGCGTTGGGTGTATTCGGAATCATCACTACGGAGATGGGCATTATCGGGGTTCTGCCTCAGATCAGCGAAAAGTTCGGTATCACCGCGTCGACTGCCGGATGGTTGGTCGGTGTGTTTGCACTCGTCGTGGCGGTGACCGGTCCGTTCACAACGCTGATCACCTCGGGAATCAACAGGAGAACCGTTCTGTTGGTAGCGATTGCAGTCTTTGCGGTCTCCAATGTGGTGTATGCGACCACATCGAGTTTCGAGGTGATGTTTGCATTTCGGATCATCCCCGCCGTGGTTCATCCGGTCTTCTTCGCTGTCGCGCTTGCAAGTGCGGTTCGTCTGGTATCGCCGGAACAGGCGACCGCCGCGGTGACCAAGGTATTTGCAGGCGTCACAGTCGGATTCGCGTTCGGCGTGCCCTTGACGTCCTATTTGGCCGAGAACTTTTCGGTGTCGACAGCATTCGTGTTCGGCGCCGTGGTCAACGTTCTCGCGTTTCTCGGGATTGTCGTACTTCTGCCCTCGGCTCCTGTGACACAACGCCTGTCGTACGGTGCACAGGTCGGGATACTTCGCCGGCCGCGCGTGTGGTTGACCATTCTTTCCGTCACCTTCGTCTTCGCAGCCATGTTCTCGGTGTACGGATACTTTGCCGAATACCTCGGCGAAGTGACCGGCATGAGCGGATCGTGGATCAGCGCGATGCTATTGGCTTTCGGTGTCGTGATGATCTTCGGCAACTTCGTCTTCGGGGCTCTGCTCGCCAAGGGGGTGGTGCGCACGGTTGTGGCTTTTCCCTTGCTGTACATCGTCGTCTACGTGATGCTCTATCTGGCGGGCCCGTACTTCGGCGCGATGGTTGTAGCCGTGTTGGTTTGGGGTGTAGTGCATTCCGGTGGACTGGTGGTTTCGCAGAGCTGGATGGGGCGAGATGCAGTCGACGCGCCTGAATTCGGCAACAGCCTTTTCATCTCGTTCTCCAACCTGGGGATCACGCTCGGCACTGCGGTCGGTGGACTGTTTCTCGCGCATTTCGAAACCCGCCAATTAGTCTGGGCTGGAGTATTGTTCGCGATCCTGGCGCTGCTGGTGACAGGTGTTCGACTCTCGCTCAGGCACGCTCACAGCGAGAACGGTGTCAGTGTACCGGTGTAGTTCTTGGGAAGTGGGCGTGCGAACTCGCCGCGCGAACTGGTCGACAGTCCGAGGGTGACCAACGACTGAACCATCGTGACCCCAGCGGCAACGCCGTCGACTACCGGGACACCCAGTTCGTCGGACAAGTCCTGGCACAGGTCCGCCATGCCGGCGCAACCCAGCACGAGGACGTCCGAGTCGTCTTGCTCCAATGCGTCGAAACAGGCTTCCAAGATCACCTTTCGCGCGTCGGGATCACGATCGAGTTCCAGAACCGGAATCTCGCAGGAGTGGATACCCCGGCACCGAGCCTGCATGCCGTACCGGTCCACCAGATCGGCTGCGCGGCCGCGGGTTCGACCGAGAGTGGTCACGATGCTGAATCCGCGACCCAGGAAACTTGCGTAGTTCATGGCCGCTTCGGCAACAGCTACGACGGGGCCCTTGGCCAACTCTCGGGCTGCATCAAGACCTGGGTCACCGAAGCAAGCGATGACGTAGCCGTCGACTTCGTTCTTTTCTCCGGCGGCGATCTCGGTCAGGATTCCGGGGACGCTGAGAGCTTCGTCGTAGTGGCTTTCGATCGACGCGGGACCCATGGCAGGGCTGACAGCCTCGACGAATGTGCCCGAGCCTGCGACGGTCCGGGCACATTCCTCGATCTTGGCGGTCATCGCCCACGTGGTGTTGGGGTTGATCACCTTGATTCTCATGACGATCAGTCGACCGTCACAGTGTCGGGAGAGGAAGCATTCCGGACAGCTGAGGAAGAGCGCGCGGCGAGTAGGTAATAGACGGTGAATCCGAGCCCACAACCGATGAACCAGCTGTACTGCGCTGCGGTGTACATCCCGGTGAGGTCCTTGCCCAGGACCGGGACCATCGCGACGACGGCTCCCACCACGGTGGCGGTCACTGCAGCAGGGTTGTATCCCTTGCTGTACCAGTAGGTTCCGGTCGGCGACATGCTGAACAGTTCGTCGACGATCACCTTCTGCTTGCGCACGAGGTAGTAGTCGGCAATCAGAATTCCGAACAGCGGACCGATGAAGGCTCCGAGGGTTTCGAGTGTGTAGTGAATGACGTCCGGATTGTTGTACAAGTTCCACGGCGTGATGAGGATCGAGCCGATCGCTGCGATCATTCCGCCGGCGCGCCAGCTGATCTTCTGAGGACTCACGTTAGAGAAGTCGAAGGCCGGGGAAATGAAGTTGGCCACGATGTTGATGCCGATCGTGGCGATGGTGAAGGTGAGTGCGCCGAGAACGATGGCGAAGGTGCTGTCGATTCGTGCAACGGTCGCAACGGGATCGGTGATCAGTTCGCCGTACACCGGCAGCGTCAACGATGCAGTGACGACGACCAACACCGAGAATACGAGGAAGTTCAACGGCAAACCGAGGAAGTTGCCCTTCTTGACGGCAGCGAACGACTTTCCGTAGCGGGAGAAGTCGCCGAAGTTGAGCATCGGTCCGGAGAAGTACGAGACAACCAGAGCGATCGCACCGAGCATGACCGGCACGGCGTCGAAACCCGAGTACTTGACGTCGCCGAGCGTGAGATCGATGGCGCTCCAGCCTGCCTTGTAGATCAGGTAGCCGCACAGCATGAACATCACGACATACACAGCCGGCCCGCAGAAGTCGATGAAGCGGCGGATCGATTCCATGCCTCGCCAGAAGACACAGGCCTGAAGTACCCACAGGAGCATGAAACTTCCCCAGCCCAGTGCGGAGAGTCCGGCGAATCCGTAGTCTTCGACGACGGCATAGGGCGCGAGTGACGGAAAGAGTTTGATCAGTACGACATCGAGGGCTGCTGAAGCGAGGAAGGTTTGAATTCCATACCAAGCCACGGCAATCAGGCCACGAATGATTGCCGGGATGTTCGCGCCGAGGACGCCGAACACGCTGCGGCAGATCACCGGATACGGCACGCCGGTAACTTGGCTGGGCTTGGCGACGAGATTGCAGAAGAAGTAGACGATCGTGATACCGACCAGCAGGGCGACGAGTACTTGCCAACTGGCCAATCCCAGTGCGAAAAGACTACCGGCAGTGACATATCCGCCGACGCTGTGTACGTCGGACATCCAGAAGGCGAAGATGTTGTACGACGACCAGGTCTGCTTGCGAAGCGGCGCCAAGTCCTCGTTGGTCAAACGAGGGTCGTAGCCCGGCTTGATCAGGCCGCTTCCGACAGGGTGACCCGCGGCTTCGACAAGGTCACCCGATCCGGTTTCCTTTGGGGGAGTGGGGGTAGTGGTCGTTCGGGACGGAAGAATGTCGGTCATGACAGCTCCTGTGCATCAGTGCAGGAAATCAGCGGACGGTGCCACGAGCTCTCAGCGTCAGTGATGAAAACTGTGTTGAGAGAAAGGTATCGATGCTGTGTTGCACGACTATTGCGTGATCGGTATATCTTTTTCGGCCAATAGACCGGTGTCTGTCGGTAGAGTCGCGATCACGGTATCGAGTCGGCGATGATGGATTTCGGAAGCGCTCAGAAGTGCGGATGCGTCCCGACGCAGGAATGCGTCCAGCATCGCGGTGTGATCCGAGTGCAGAACCCGGCGATCGACGCCGGCAACATGGACCATCGGCTGTACTGGTTCGGTGATGTTCCAGGCAGCTTCGAACATGTGCAGCAGTCGAAGCATCTGAGACGGTCGGGTCAGTGCGAGATGAAAGTTTCGGCTCTCGCAGTGATAGGACTGAGAGTCGTCGTAGCGCAATGCGATCTCCAAACGGGAGTTCACCTCGACGGCGTGTTCGTGATCCTCTTCGGTTGCCTGCTCGACGGCGACGGCCAATGCAGCTGATTCGAGAGTTTCGCGGACGATGTACATCTCTCGCAGTTCTGCCGGCGTCAGCTGAGCAACGGTGTAGCCGAATTGATGTCGATGGTCGACCAAGGACTCTCCGACCAGTGTTTTCAGTGATTCCCGCACAGGTATTCGACTGACACCGAACACATCAGCCACGTCGCCGAGAGGAATCGGGGTACCCGGAGGCGCCGAACCCGACAGAATCACTCGCCGCAGTTCGTCGAGGATCGTTTGTTGTGGACTTCCGGGAGCATCGATTACCAGTTGCGTCAGCAGTACCGATCTACGGCGCGGCGGCATGTCGCTCTCCCTTCGTCTGTCTGCCAGAGTAGGAATACGTTGTTTCGTCTGCGTGACACCGGTGTGGCCGTCGTGCATCTCGCACTCGGGGGAGAACAAGTGGGCTCCGATCACATGCTCGCGTGAGTGCTGCTCGGGAGGCCGATCGTGGGGGTAGCGTTGTTGTGTAGTGGTATGGCAGAAAGCGAGTCGGTCGATGGCATCCGCTGTGCGCTCAGAAGCCGACCAGCGAGTTGTCGGCAACCTGCCCTTGGAGCTGACGAGTTTCGTCGGTCGTCGGCGTGAGTTGGCCGACGCCAGGAGATTGTTCGAGACGTCCCGTTTGTTGACACTCACCGGGATCGGTGGCGTGGGCAAGACACGGCTCGCGATCCGACTTGCGGGCGCGTTGCAACGGGTGTTTCGAGATGGTGCCTGGTTGGTGGAACTGGGGGAGCAGACAGATTCGGATCTCCTCGAAGATCATGTCGCCGTGACTCTTGGTGTCCGGTCGGTCTCGTCGGCGGACCCGCTGCAGGCATTGATCGACTACTGCGCCGATCGGAGTCTGCTGTTGGTGCTCGACAACTGTGAACATCTGGTCGATGCCGTCGCTGTGTTCGTAGGCGCGATCCTACGGCGATGTGCCGGCGTCAAGATCCTGGCGACGAGCCGCGAATCGCTGGGCCTGGGCGGTGAGGTGACGATGCGCGTTCCCTCACTCACCACACCGCAGCAACAGCCGCCCGAATTCGAGGGAATTGCCCAGTACGAATCGGTGTCGTTGTTCACCGAGCGTGCGGCTTCCGTCGTACCTGGTTTCACCCTCACCGAGGAGAACAAGCGCGCCGTTGCGCATATCTGTCACGACTTGGATGGACTCCCACTTCCGATCGAACTGGCGGCAGCTCGCCTGCGTGGTATGTCTGCTGAGCAGATCATGAACAGGCTCTCGGATCGATACCGACTTCTTACAACGGGTGGACGCGACGTTCCGAGTCGTCAACAGACGCTGCGATTGTCGATCGATTGGAGTTACGACCTCTGCTCGCCAACCGAACAGCAGTTGTGGGGGAGGTTGTCGGTGTTCTCGGGTGGGTTCGACCTCGACGCCGCTGAGGGCGTGTGTGGGCAGGACATGAATTCGACCGAAGTGCTCGATCTCGTCACCGCGTTGGTCGAGAAGTCCATCCTGATTCGTGAGGAAACCGACGGGGATGTTCGGTACCACCTCCTCGACCTACTCCGGGAGTACGGACATGAAAAGTTGGAGTCCGCCGGTGAGTATTCCGCTCTGCGTCGAAGCCATCGTGATTGGTTCGAGGCACTGGTCGTTCATGCGGAAGCCGAGTGGATCAGTGGCCGGCAAGCTGCCTGGATCGCAAGGCTCGGTCGTGAACAGCGCAACGTCAACGATGCGTTGGAGTACTCGATTTCCACTGCCGGAGAGGCGCGATCTGCAACGCGAATGGTCGGTGCGTTGTACAGATTCTGGCTTGCAGGTGGATTACTTGTGCAGGCGCGTTACTGGACGGATCGAGCCTTGAATGCAGAGGATCGAGAGCTGGATCCGTTCCGAGTGGATGTCTTGGCCATCGACGCCGTGAATCACGCGATGCAGGGGGAACTCGAACGGGCAGAAGAGTTGGTCGACGAGAGTTGGCGCCTGGCAAACGACTTGGCGGATGTGCGCTCGCGCGGCTTGGCGACGTGGGGAGACGGATACGTCGATACCTTCAGAGGTAACTTCGATACCGCTACAGCCAAGCTGGAATCCGCGTTGACGCTGTTTCGACTCGACAAGAATCTGCTGCATGTTGTGATCGGCCTGGACACCTTGGGAGTCGCGTACTTCCTGTCCGGCGCTCTTGATCGCTCTGTGGAGTGCAACGAAGAGATTCTCGCGATCACCGTGCCCGCCGACGAGATGATGTTCCAGGCATTTGCGCTGGGAACTCTCGGGCTCGTGAGCTGGCTCCGAGGTGAATTGGAGGCCGCAAGTGACTATTTGACTCGAAGTTTGAGAATTCTCGATGCCCCGATGAACTCGGCGTGGTGTATCGAGCCGTTGGCGTGGATTGCTGCAGCGCAACGTGATTGGAAGCATGCAGCGGTTCTGCTCGGCGCGGCAGCCATGTATTGGCAGAAGGTCGGGGGACGGCTGGCGGGCCTGCCGGGTTTGTCAGCTCATCACGACACTGCTGCAGAGACTGCTCGCAAAGCCATGGGTGACGATGCTTTCGACAAGTCGTTTCGCAGCGGGTTTGCGATGTCCGAGGGTGAAGCTGTCGCATATGCGCTCGACAAGCGCTCCAGTGTCACGACTGCGTCGTCGGCTGAAGGGCCTCACCTCACTCCTCGTGAGCAGCAAGTTGCGGAACTGGTTGCCCAAGGGTTGACCAATCGCGCGATTGCGGAGCACTTGGTAATCTCGCTGCGCACCGCTCAGGGACACGTGGAACACGTACTGACAAAACTGGGATTCAGTTCCAGAGCGCAGATCGCAGCGTGGTACGTCTCGACCGCGCAGGAGCGTGACTCGCGTGAGGTCAATGGCTCAGCAGGCCGGAGTTGACGTCCGATAGCAGTTCACCACGGTCGTCGCCGCACAAGCAGAACACCGGGTAGCGCTTACCTTCTTCACGCCCCTGAAACGACACTCGTAGCGGTCCAGGCGCATCCGCGCGAGGGGATTCGGTGAGGAAAGTGTACAGCCACGGCCCCTCGTCCAATTCCACGATGGCGAGAACGGTCGAGGGGTCGCCGTGAACCGTTCGCCAGGACACGACAGTGCCGTCTCCGCAACACCGCGTCACGTCCAACCGCGCCCCACGACACCTGGCGCAGACCGCGCTCGCGGGTGAGAGGATGACATCACATTCCGCGCAATGGGGGAGTGTCAATCGTTCGGCTCGCGACGAGCGATTCGAATATCGCCGCGATACACGCTGTTTCATCGAGCTTGCGGGATTCATGTCAGTAACGTCGGGCGAGGTAGTACGGCATCGAGTCCACGGGTGCGCGTTCGACCGACTCCCCGGACGTCGGGGCGTGAACGATCTCACCGCCTCCGGCGTAGATCCCCACATGCTCCCCGCCGTAGTACAGGACCACGTCACCCGGCTGTAGATCGTCCCGGGAAACTGGAGTGCCGCCAACCGCCTGGTCGTAGCTGGTTCGCGGAATCGAAACGCCCGCTTGTGCATAGGCCCATTGAACGAGACCGGAGCAGTCGAACGAGTCCGGCCCGGTCGCGCCCCAGACGTACGGAGCGCCGATCTTGGACTCTGCGGCTGCCAATACGCGGCCTGTATCCGAGGAAGCGAAAGCTGACACCTTCGCCGGATTCGTGTCGACGGAAACTGCGGCGATGTTCCAGTCCCGAAGCACGGGGGCCTGAGCGTTCGCGGTGTCGATACTCACGGCAAGGGTTGTCAGGGAAAGAACGCCGACGACAAGCGCCCTTCCGAGTGCATGCTTCTTCGTGCGGGGGTCGGTGAATCGGTGGTGCGACATTTCGCGTGTTGCCTTTGCGTCGATGCGTCCCGAAGCAGGTGTCCAGATGGGTGTGATCGGGCTTCGGCTTGCGACACTCAGCCTGGTTGCGCCTCGACGTGTTCGCACCGGTCAGTTGGACGGGGTGCATACCTGTTTCGAGCGGCATTGTGGGTGCAAGGCCTGTTGATCGATCGCGAGAACTTCGACGGACTTTCGTGATCCGAATCAAGGAGGGCACGGCGGCCGGCGTCCCCCGGCTCCGGTCAGGCGATTCGCAGCGGGAGCGCCGAACGCTCAACAGTGGCACGGTCGGATGGACCACGATCCTGCGCACAAATGGCTGCGCGAACAAGTACGTGAGGCAAGCGTCTGGCTGGATTCGGCAGACGTTCTGTACTCTCGCAGTCATGCAACAGCGGAGCACAGGAACGGTGACACGGTCACTGTTGCTGCTTCTGCTGCCGTTCATCGCTCTTCTCGCAGTGCCTCCGCTTGGTTCCTCGGGTAGCGCCGCGGTGCTGGGAACTGCGATTGCCGTCTTCGTGGTCGCTGCGCTCGCAACTTCCTCGAAGTACGAACTTCTGCAACTGTGCGCGGTTTCGGCCACTGGCCCGTCTGATGACGAACGCTGCCTGCGTGGTGCTTTCCGCAGGCAGAGCAGCCCGGACGCGCCCGGTCGTCCGCAACCTCGAGCTCCGGGAATCGGTCTGTAGATCGGCAGTCGGCGGGTGTGAACTCGTCGTAGGTCGGTCAGACGTCTTGCGTCCACGACCATTCCCGCGCTCTCATCTCTCTGAGCGTGCCTTTCGGTGAGGTTCATTCGTCATGCTCGATTTTGTCTACTACCCCGTGTCCGGAATCCTCTGGTTCTGGCACAAGGTCTTCTCACTGGTCTCCGGATCACCCGACAACGGCGTCGTGTGGGCGTTGTCGGTCGTATTTCTCGTCTTCACGCTCAAAGCCCTGCTGTTCAAACCCTTCGTCAAGCAGGTCCGCACTCAACTGGTGATGCAGAAGCTGCAACCTCAGATCAAGGCGTTGCAGAAGAAGTATTCGGGTGACCGGCAGAAACTCACTGTAGAGATGGCCAAGCTGCAGAAAGAACATAATTACAGTCCGTTGCTCGGCTGTCTGCCGATGCTGGTTCAGGCACCGGTGTTCATTGGTCTCTATCACGTCCTGCGATCGTTCAATCGGACCGGAGCGGCATCGCACGTCCCGTTTCTGAGCCCGACCGAACCGATGTCGGTGGCGGACAACGCGAACACGGCCAACTACTTCTTCAGTGCCTCGGATGTGCAGTCTTTTCTCGACGCCAAACTGTTCGGCGCACCGTTGTCCGCCATGATTTCGAGCCCGGCAGCACAACTGGAAGCATTCGGCGACGTCAGCCGTATCTCCATCATTCTGGTAGCTGTACCGCTGATGATATTTGCCGCCGTCGCTACACATTTCACATCGCGGGCATCCATCGCGCGCCAAGTGGACACCGGAACCGTCAACCCTCAAACAGCGATCATGAACAAGCTCGCATTGTGGGTGTTTCCGGTGGGGGTGATCGCTTTCGGTGCGTTCGCGCCTGTGGCGATCCTGCTGTATTTCGTGAGTAACAACTGCTGGACGCTGGGACAACAGCATTTTGTGTACGGACGCATCGCTGCGGAGCAGAAGGAAGCCGAATCGTCGCCGACTCCCGGAATGACCGCGCCCCCGTCGCCCAGAGTGGCTGCACCGCCGCTGCCGGGCGCCAAGCCCATCCGCGCCAAGCGCAGGCGATGACGGAAAGCGACCCCTCCCTACCAGCGAGTAAGGCACGTACGCTGGAAAGCATGACCAAATGGACCGCAGAAGACGTAGTCGATCAGACCGGCCGCACATTTGTCGTCACGGGGGCGAACAGCGGACTGGGTGAGGTAGTCGCACGAGCGCTGGGCAAAGCCGGGGCCGACGTCGTCCTCGCCTGTCGTGACACCACGAAGGCCGACGCCGTAGCCGCCGAGATCGGGCCCAACGCGGTTGTCCGCAAATTGGACCTCTCGGATCTGTCGTCGGTACGAGCCTTCGCCGACGCAACGGAGAAGGTCGACGTCCTGGTGAACAACGCCGGCGTGATGGCGGTTCCGTTCCGCCGGACGGTCGACGGATTCGAAATGCAGATCGGCACAAACCATCTCGGACACTTCGCATTGACCGGATTGCTGAAGGACAAGCTCACCGATCGTGTCGTGACGATGTCCAGTGCCCTGCATCAGCTCGGAACTGTCGATCTGGACGATCTCAATTTCGAGCGTCGGAAGTACAACCGATGGTTGGCCTACGGGCAGTCCAAGCTTGCCAATCTGTTGTTCACGTACGAACTTCAACGCAGGTTCGCGGCGTCGGGATCTTCGCTCAAAGCGCTCGCTTCGCATCCGGGATACGCGTCGACGAACCTGCAGGGGCACACCGAGTCGATCCAGGACAAGCTGATGGGAATCGGCAATTCGATCTTCGCGCAGTCCGCGGAGATGGGCGCCCTTCCCGAACTGTGGGCGGCAACCGCGCCGGATGCCTTCGGCGGCAGTTACATCGGACCGGACGGTCCGTTCGAGCAGCGAGGGTATCCGAAGGTCGTGGGGTCGAACAAGAAGTCACACGATACGAAGACAGCCTCGGGTTTGTGGACACTGTCGGAGAAGTTGACCGGAGTCTCGTTCGGGATTTGATTCAGATATGAAGGTGGCCGCGAACTTCGAGAAGTTCGCGGCCACTTTCATATCCGTTCGAGCTAGATGTTGTTCGGGTTACAGCGTGACAACCATCTTGCCGGTGTTCGCGCCGCGCATCAGGTCGATGAACGCTTGCGGTGCATTCTCCAGGCCTTCGACGATGGTCTCGTCCCACTGAATCTTGTTGTCGGCGAGCCACCCTGCCATGTGGGTGCGGAATTCGCCACCGAGGTGACGGTAGCCGCCCACGAGGAATCCGCGCAGTGTGAGCTGCTTGCCGATCACCAGTGCCAGGTTGTGGGGAGCGGTGGGCTTCTCGGTGGTGTTGTACTGAGCGATGGCTCCGCACAGGGCAATCCGGCCACCCTGGTTCATGGCATCGATTGCGGCTTCGAGATGCTCGCCACCGACGTTGTCGAAGTACACGTCGATGCCGTCAGGGGCGGCAGCGGCGAGTAGTTCGGTGATCGGGCCGTCGTGGTAGTCGAATGCCGCATCGAATCCGAGTTCGAGAAGTCGGGCAACCTTCGCCGGTGAACCGGCGCTACCGATTACTCGCTTCGCTCCGAGCAACTTGGCGATCTGACCGACGAGCGATCCGACGGCACCTGCTGCGCCGGAGACGAATACGGTATCGCCTTCCTTGAACTCCGCAACCGCGGTGAGGCCGGCATACGCGGTGAGGCCAGTCATGCCGAGGGCACCCAGGTAGGCCGTCGCCGGCGCGATGGACGTGTCGGCCGGAGTCACTGCGGATCCGTCGAGGATGGCGTATTCACGCCATCCGAGGCCGTGGACGACGACGTCGCCCACGGCGCGATCAGCCGACTTGGATTCGACGACCTCGCCGACGGCACCACCGTCGAGCGGCGCACCGACCTGGAACGGCGGAAGGTAGGACTTCACGTCGTTCATTCGGCCGCGCATGTACGGGTCGACGGAGATGGCGATGTTGCGGACCAGGATCTGGCCGTCTTCGAGTTCGGGGAGTTCTACTTCGGCGGTGGCGAAGTTCTCCGACGTGGGCCAACCGTTCGGGCGTGAAGCGAGACGGATTTCCCGGCTGACAGTGGTAGTGCTCATTCGTCGTCCTTACTTACTTCGAGGGTGACCTCGATGTTGCCGCGAGTTGCATTGGAGTACGGGCACACCTGGTGTGCCTTCTCCGTCAGCTCGACGGCCTGATCATGGGGTAGATGGGGGAGTGAAACCTCCAGCGTCACAGCGAGTCCGAAGCCTCCTGCACCGTTGGGGCCGATGCCGACCCGCGCGCCGACTGCGGAATCAGCCACGTTGGCCTTCTCGGCACGGGCGACCATCTGCAGAGCGGAGTGGAAGCATGCTGCGTATCCGGCGGCAAAGAGCTGCTCGGGGTTGGTGCCTTCGCCGCTGCCACCCATTTCCTTGGGAATGGCGAGGCCGAGATCGAGGCGTCCGTCCGAGGTGCGAGCGTGACCGTTGCGGCCTTCGCCGGTGGCAAGTGCTTCTGCGGTGTAGACGATGTTCATGACTTCTTCTTTCCGTCGGAGTGGGCGTTGGATGCTTGAAGTGACTCACCGAGACGAGTGAGAACGTCTCGGAGTTCGGTGAGTTCGTCGTTACTCAGACCAGTGGCGCCTGCGAGCTTGGCCGGGATGTCCTCGGCCTTGCTACGCAAGGTGGAACCCGCCTCGGTCAGGTGAATCTCGACGCGACGCTCGTCGGTGGTGAGGCGTCGGCGCTCGATGAATCCCAGACCCTCGAGCCTCTTGAGCAGCGGCGACAGAGTTCCGGTATCGAGATCGAGTGCCTCACAGATCTCACGCACCCCGCGGCCGTCTCGTTCCCAGAGTGTCAACAGGACGAGGTACTGGGGATACGTGATTCCCAGGTCGTCGAGCATCGCCCGGTACGCGGCCGTCGTGGCCCGCGACGCCGAATAGAGGGCGAAGCAGACCTGGCGTTCGAGGGCGAGTGGGTTGGTCACGAGAACAACTGTAGCGCACAGTTAAGTTGTGCACAACAAAGAAGTGTCAAATAGATCTACGGATAGGCGGCCGTTCGTCTACGGCGTCGACAGGATCTCGGAGACATGCGAGAGGAAGGTGTGCACTGTCCGGGTAGCGGGCGCAGGAAACCTGGTCCGCACTGCCAATCCGTCGTGAGTTCGTGAGAACCAGAACTGAACGTCGTCGGCGTTCGAGACGCGACTGAGTTGCTGCGGATTGATCGGCGCAGGCTGTGATTCGCTGGACTTTGATTTACGGGGGCGAGATCCACCGGGCATGGTTCGGTAGTCGGCGTAGGACACCGAGAAGATGTCTCTGCGAGTGGGCGAAACCTCGGGCCCCAAGCTCCGCAAAACCTGCCTCGACGACACGGACGACAGTGAAAGTGACTCGTGGAAAGCGAGATTGACTGCCCGGGCAGTGCTGTGAAGATTGTCCATGCTCGTCACGGTGACGGGCGCATTGGCTACCAGCCATCCGAAGGTGTGGTTGTGTCGCGGTTCCCGACGCGTGTGAACAGGGAACAGTAGGTGCGTGTCCCTCTTGCCGGTCAATTGTGTTGTGGCCAAACCGATCGACGCAAGAATTGCACCGAACGAGGAGTGTCGATGATCGGCGCAGTTCTGGTCGAACAGCTCTGCTTCGTCGGCGTCGAGGAGCATTCGGGTGTCTGTGCCCTGGGGCGACATCGCCCCGGCGGGCAGTCCCAGATCTACGGGAAAATGGGGAGTGTCACCCCCGCATGCTCGGAGGAAGGACCGCCAACCCGCAATCCGGTGGTCGCCGGGCTCTGGATCCGCGGTTGCCGATTCCCGGAAGCAGTAGTTGAGGAAACTCCCGGGCTCCGGAAGGAGATCAGACGCGATCGGATCACGGTCCGCCCGCGTGTATTCGCGATACAGAGTGCTGATCTCGGTAATTGCGATGCTCATGGACCAGCCGTCGCAGATGGCATGGTCGAACCCGCAGACCACTGTCGACTGGTCCTCGCGGGTGATGGCACCGAGAAAGTACGCGGGAAACGCGAAAGGATTGCACCATCGATCCAAGCGCTCGCCCAAGAGTTCTCGCACCTGCTCCGGTGTTCTCGCGTCAGCCACTGTTTCCTCACGCAGGCGCAGATCGCCGACGTCGGCGACGTCGACGAACAGTGCCGAGGATTCACCCGATTCTTCGGCCTGGGAGAACGAGCACGACAGGGCGTCGTGACGGGACGTCCATTCCTCGAAGCTGGCCTTGAGTGCGTCCGTGTCGATGGGGCCGGGAACGTCGAAAGTAGCAGCGAGCCAAGTCGTATCGCCGCGGCTGCCGGCAAGATGCAGCTGCTGATTGGAGGTCGGGGGAACCGGATACGTCGTTCCGGTGGAGATTTCACTCGGCGTCCACTGCAGAATGCGGCCCGGCCGTGCCTCGAACCTGTCGAGAAACGTGATGTGCATCAGGCGGTCTCCACTTCCTGACGTGCATCCGCCTGACGCACGACACGGTAGTCGCCGGTATCAGCGACCGTTCTCAGGACGTTGCGAAGGTGTCGTAGGTACCGATTCACCGATGTGTGCGCCTGCTCGGTGTCCGGAAAACTGACCATCACGTACGTACGGTCTTCCTTCCGGTTGATCCACATCGACAGATCACCCGTCGTTCCTGGCCCACCCAGTG
Organism: Rhodococcus sp. IEGM 1302; assembly: GCF_030056935.1. NCBI lineage: Bacteria > Bacillati > Actinomycetota > Actinomycetes > Mycobacteriales > Nocardiaceae > Rhodococcus > Rhodococcus sp. IEGM 1302. Next base: position 38,641 of record NZ_JASHKY010000009.1, read on the forward strand.
CCCGCGCTTCGAGTTCGTCATGGTGCTCGGCACCTGGAATCAGGCGCATGTCGATGTACGACACCATCGGCGGGACCGAGGTTCCACCGATGTCGGATCCGGTCAACTTCGACACCTGGGCGATCACCGAGTGAATGGACACGTCCGCGAGTCCCTTCACCGCAGCGCGAGCAGCGTGGGCAAGGGGGAGTGCATCGGTAAAGTTCGTGACACCGCTCAGCGTGAACGAGACCGGGACGAGATTGATGAACCAGCCTTGGGAATAGAGGTATCTCGGATCGGAGCGAGTGCCGACTGCGTTGAGCGCGAAGTAGTTCGCTCGATCCGCAACTTCGATCTCGGTGAGGGCGAGGGCTGCGAAGATCCCCGTGGAGAAGCCGACGCCATTGGACTTGCACAGCGCTGCGAACGCGGCTGACTCGTCGCTGTCGAGAACGTCGATATGTGTGCGGGTCGACCGGGTCTGTTCGCCCCGCGCGACACCGAGGTCGAGGGGGAACGTCGGGAGTTGGCCGGCGTTGGCGGCGAGAATCGAAATCCACTGCTGCACAGGCGCTGCGGCCAGGTCGAGGTTCCCCGCGGATGTCCGTTCCTCGCCGCTGTACTCGACGTAGCTGCCGGGAGAGGGAAGTTGAGCGTCGATGCCGGCGCTTTCGGCGATGTACAGCGCACGAAGTTCTTCGACGCCCAGCATCAACGACAGGCCGTCGGTGTGCGAGTGATCGACGCCGTAGTAGACGGTGAAGCCGGCGCCGTGCTCGACGACGCCACTGATGAACGAGGGCCATTGCAATGGGCTGGTATCGCCGGCGAAACTTCGGCTCACATGCTCGCGAACCGCATCTGTCGTGTTCAGAGAACCGATGCTGTGCGGCGTGAGTTCGATCGTCGACGCATCCACCACGTGACGGTCGATGACCCCGCTACCGTCGGGATCTTCGGATGATCTCACCTCGAACCAACTGTGCAGTGTGTTGTGCCGCAGGACAAACGCCTGGACCGCCCGACGCAGTGCCTCCCGATCGAGATCACCGGGCAGAGTGAACGTGAATCCGATCCACGGTGACCAGTCGACGCCTTGTGCGCGCTTGTGATCGGCGGTACGAATGTGTCCTTCCTGTAGGAACGAGAGCGGTTGGTCGCTCCGCGGTGCCCCGGATGCCGCCGCCAGGGATTGTTCAGTAGGCCTGAACTCGGTGAGCGTCCCGGCTTTCGGTGCCCAGAGATCGATGGGTGTCATTTCCATGAGAGTTCTCCTCGATCGGTGCAGCGGTTTTGGTCGGAGGTGCGAAAGTGTCGGTCGAGAAGGCAAAGTCCTCCATTTCGCGGCGTAGGAGTCCCGCGAACTGATGGATGTGGCGGCTCGTGCGCGCGTTGCCCGGGTGGCGTATGGCCAGATTGAGCCCTTCGGGAGTCCGCGTGAGCCAGATGTAGACGTCGGTTCCCGAATGATCTCGACTACGAAGGCCCCTGGTCTGCCAGCTCGTCCATTGCTCGGCACCAGGAACGTGACGAACGTCCATGTACGAGAGCACGAACGGCAGGTGCTGCGGGGAGTCGATCAGCTCGCACACTTTCGAATACGGCAGTGCCGCGGCGGGGCGGACGCGCCGTATCTCCGTGCCGGCAACCTTGGCCAGATCGCTCAGGGTTGCGGCGGGGGCAATCGGAATCCTCACCGGCACAACACCGATGAACCATCCCAGCGACGCGGCCCATCGAAGCTCCGAACGGGTGTGTTGCGGCACGACGACGCGGAATTCGTCTGCACCGGTGAGATCGCCGGTCACCTTGGCCGCGCACGCGAGTATCGCGGCCAGGAATCCTTGGTTGCTGCGCTTGCTCGCTTCTGCCAGGCGTTCGGCTCCCCGGGCGCTCAGAAGCCAGGCGGACAGGCTCTGCTGAGGGACTCGGCGTCCGGTGACCGGTTCGGGTAGCGCTGGAAAGTACGGAGCCTCGCCCTGCGCGTAGAACTCGCGCCACGTCTGCACTGCCGGGTGAGAGCGGTCCGCGTGTCCCACGAGATCTCGTTCCTTGGTGCCGAAGTCGATGTAGCTTCCGGTCTCCGGCGGCGAGGGAGGGCTTCCCTCGCTCAACGATCGGTAGATCGTCTGCAGTTCGTGCGCGGTCAACGCCACCGAATATCCGTCCAGCAGAGCATGATCAGCGGCAAAAACCACGGTGAAGTGGTTGGGGCCTTCGATCGTCGCGAACTGATACGCAGGCCAGACAAGTGGATCGGTCGATCGGTCGAGCAGTTGCTGCAGATGCGTGAAGACAGACATCGAGGACGCAAGGTGTCCGACCTCGGTGCCCAGAATCCGGACGTCTCCAGACGCCGCGGTGCGTCGGACTATCGTTTCGCCCTCCACGGCGACGTGTGTTCGGAGCACTTCGTGGCGATCGATCCAGTGATCGAGAGCGGCCGCCCAGATCCTTCGGTCGAGTCGGTCGTGGATGCGAAACGAGGTACCCAGCCACGACGGAGTGCACACGTCGGTCTGATGGTGCACCTGCCGTTTCGCCTGCTGGGCATGTTTCAAGTGTGCCTCGTGTATGTAGCTGGCGGGACGCTGGTCGACAGGCCACAGTTCGGGCGGATTCACCGCGGCGGGAGTCCACTCGGTGACGGTCCCTGGAGGTAGGGGATAGTCGGCAAGTTCCGTGAATTCCATTGGGAAACCTGATCTCTCGAGATGGCGAAAGGTGGGGATCGTGAACGGGGCGGATGTTTGTAACCGAGAGTGACAGATGATTAGTCAAGGCAAGTAGAACGCGGCCCGAGGCTCCGCGCAACTGCTTCGGTGCGGGATGTGACGAGGAACATTCCGCTCGTTATTTCGGACAATTCGAATACTGGACATCCGGTTTACGGCTCTGGTCACCTGTCAGTTGATCGATCAATCACTCTGTGGTGAAACAAATTTCAACAGACCGTTGTGAATTCCGTCGGCGACGAAGCATGTGCGCATGCGAACGTCGGAATATGTTTATGTGTAGCAAGTTTCGTATGGATTCGGCTGTATCTCTTTTAATTGCAACAGGGTTCGTGTACTGCCGTCGTGTCGTTTCGGCGCGCGGATTGTTCACCGAGTATTGACATGCTCGGCATCTGCCGGTCGTATGCAGACGGTATTTCTAAGCGATGACTGATCCGATGGAATACGACCTGGTTGTGATCGGCTCCGGCCCGGGTGGGCAGAAGGCTGCCATCGCGGCGGCCAAGCTGGGTAAACGGGTAGCGATGGTCGAGAAAGGCAACATGCTCGGGGGAGTGTGCGTCAACACCGGCACCATTCCGTCGAAGACGTTGCGTGAGGCGGTTCTCTACCTCACCGGGATGAACCAACGCGAACTGTACGGCGCGAGTTACCGCGTCAAGGAGAACATCACTCCGGCCGACCTGCTGGCGCGAACCCAGCATGTCATCACCAAAGAAATCGAAGTCGTTCGATCTCAGCTCCTGCGCAACCGCGTCGAATTGTTGATAGGGGTCGGCTCGTTCGTCGACGAGCACACCATCCTCGTCGAGGACGCCTCGCGCGGAGACAAGATGACGATCACGGCGAAGTTCGTCGTGATCGCGACCGGAACGTTGCCTGCTCGCCCGGCGGGGGTGTCCTTCGACAGTCACCGGGTGCTCGACTCCGACGGGATCCTCGATCTGACCTCCATCCCGACCACCATGGTCGTCGTGGGCGCGGGAGTGATCGGTATCGAGTACGCATCGATGTTCGCGGCACTCGGCACCAAGGTCACCGTCGTCGAGAAGAGGACGTCGATGCTGGACTTCTGCGACCCCGAGGTCATCGAATCGCTTCGATTCCATCTACGCGATCTGGCGGTCACTTTCCGATTCGGTGAAGAAGTGACGGCCGTCGACGTCGGAGCGAACGGAACGCTTACGACGCTGCGAAGCGGCAAGCAGATTCCCGCCGAGACCGTGATGTACTCGGCTGGACGGCAAGGCCTCACGGCGCCACTCGCGCTGGAGAACGCCGGGCTCGAAGCCGACGAACGTGGCCGTATCTACGTCGACGACAATTTCCGCACCAAGGTCGAACACATCTACGCCGTCGGTGACGTCATCGGATTCCCGGCGTTGGCGGCGACGTCGATGGATCAAGGTCGACTCGCGGCCTATCATGCCTTCGACGAACCAGGCGCGAAGCTGATGGATCTGCAGCCGATCGGCATCTACTCGATTCCCGAGGTGTCGTACGTGGGCGCCACCGAGGTCGATTTGACCAAGGAATCGGTGCCGTACGAGGTTGGCGTTTCCCGATACCGCGAACTCGCGCGCGGGCAGATCGCAGGCGACACCTACGGGATGCTCAAGATCTTGGTGTCGACGGATGACCTGAAACTGCTCGGTGTTCATATCTTCGGCTCGGGTGCAACGGATCTCGTGCATATCGGCCAAGCGGTGATGGGGTGCGGCGGGACCGTCGAATACCTTGTCGACGCCGTCTTCAACTATCCGACACTGTCCGAGGCGTACAAGGTGGCGGCGCTCGACGTCATGAACAAGATCAGGGCTCTCAAGCAATTCCACTAGGGGTCGGGGTGTCCCCAGGTACCGGTCAGGGGCGGTCGGTGTACTTCTCGGGTAGCACTTGTTCGAATACCTGAGGGTGATGTCAGGCCTGGGGAAATAGGGCAGGGTCTATCTCCATGACCATTGCCCGGGAACTTCGTGTGGAATTTCGATGCTGATCGGACTGATTGCCGCGATCGTGGCATGCGTCGGGTACGGCGTTGCATCCGTGCTGCAAGCCTACGGCGCGCGCAAGTCGGCAGCTGCCGCCGAGCAGCGTGGCGAGGCCGGACACGTGACGGCGTCGGGTGGCCCGACCTTGCGTTCGACGTTCGCGGCCGCGCTGACGGCGTCGTTCATCCTGGGCACCGTGCTCGATGCGGTCGGATTCGCCGGTAGTGCCATCTCCGCGCGGCTCATTCCACTGTTCTTGTCGCAGACAGTGGTCAGTGCCAATCTCGTCATCACGGCAGTGCTGGGGACCGTGGTCCTCGGCATCCAGTTGCATCGTCGCGACTGGTTCGCGATCGCTGCGGTGATCGGATCGCTCCTGCTGCTCGGATTGTCGTCAGGTCACGCGGGCGGGGGGAGTTCCAACGACGTCGTCCACTGGGGTGTCCTCGTGGGCTCGGCGTTGATCTTGCTGATCGGCATCGGTTTGATCCGATGGTTGGGCTCACGCGCAGCAGTTGTCGCCGGGTTGATCTCGGGTGTGCTGTTCGGCTGTCTGGCCATTGCCGTACGCGTGGTCTACGGAATCGATCCGTTCGAAATCGGTACGATGCTCCGCGATCCGGCCGGCTGGGCGATCCTCGTTTCGGGCCTGGGCGGTTTCTATCTGCACACGGTGGCGCTGCAACTGGGATCCGTCAACGGAGCGACAGCGGCTCTGGTTGTCGGCGAGACGGTGGTTCCGGGAATCGTTGGCGTCGTGGTGCTCGGCGACGCGTCGAGACCGGGCCTGGAATGGCTTGCCGTCGTCGGCTTCGTCGGGGCAATCGCGGGTGCCGTCGCCGTGGCCGTCTTCGGCGCGGCGAGCCACGAGGAGAAACCGGTCGAAGAAGTGACCGTCTGATCCGGTAGACGAAAGTGTCCTCGAAGACACGACGGCGAACACGACTACAGACGTGTTAGAAAGGCAGTTCAGGCCGATCTCGGAGGGGTAGTCATGCAAGGGGCAGCAGCGAAGCACGAGGCCGAAGCCATCGCCGGAAACAAGGCAAATTGGGACGATCGCGCCGATGTGCATGTGCGCTCCGAAATGTATGACGTCGGCGGGTTTCTCGCCAACAGAGCGACCATTTCCACAGTTGTGCAGAACGACTTGTCGATTCTGGCCCCGCATCTGCCACAGTCAGGAGTGCAAGGTCACTCGCTCCTGCATTTGCAGTGCCACATCGGGATCGACACGATCTCCTGGGCGCGTCTTGGTGCGATCGACGTGCACGGGCTTGATCTGTCACCCAACTCTCTGCACCACGCTGCTCGTATCGCAAAGGCAGACAACCGCGAGATCACCTGGGTGGAAGGTGATGCGCGATTCGCCTCGACGCTGATCGACCGACGTTTCGACGCGATCGTCACCAGTGCCGGAACAATCGTCTGGTTGCCGGAACTCACCGCTTGGGCTCAGTCGATCCACGACCTCCTCGAGCCTGGTGGGGTGTTTCAGATCCGGGACGATCATCCGATCCTCGGCGCAATGGCGTTCGAGCCGTGGATGATCACCGACGACTACCTCTCCGGAGGCGGCATGCGATCGTACGAAGACTCGGCGACTTACACCGGGACCTCCGATGGGCAGATAGCGCACACTGCCAACCACGAATGGCGCCACGACCTAGGCGAGGTCATTGGTTCATTGCTGGATGCGGGTCTTCATATCGAATCAGTTTCGGAACTTCCCTATATGGACTGGCCGGCCTTTCCCGAACTCGTTCCATGCGCCAACGGATGGACTCTGCCGAGCCACTCTCCGCGGATACCGTTGAACTTCGCCATCGTCGCCAGGCGAAATCAGCGAAGTGAGTGAGCAGAGCCGATCCCTTGGAAGACTTCGAATTATTCCTCGAGCGGCGTGGCCGTATTTCGTGCATGATCGTCGGATGGCTTTGTCCCGGTTGTTGCCTGTCAGCTCGCCCTTATCGCAAGTCGGCGCGTCTGGTGTGGTGCGTCCAGGAATCGAGTTAATCGTAGTTCTTTCGAGCTAATACTTCTGGTGGATAGTGCTTTTCGCTCGAACTCTGCTCGGCGTTGTTGCAACCGTTCGGCGAAGTTGCAGTATCAGGTTCGAATGAACCTGCGTCGCTGTTCGATCGGTCAATTGGTAACGGAAACCGCGTTCTCGCAGATAGTTCCAGTGCGCCCCAATGTCCCGCTTACGTTGTGCGTCACGGGCAGCGGGACGAAGAACGGAGGAAAGTGATGAGCAGCTTGGATATTCAACGCTGGTCGAACGACTTCACCGCGCTGACCAAGGTCATATCGGAAGGCATCGAGCAGTTTGTTCTCCGGTTCATTTCCAGCTGAAGTGATCTGAGCTCGTTGCCGGGTGCGGATAGTTCAGTCGTCGCTTCCGCGGTTCGAGTGATGAATTGCGATGAAATAGAGGTTCTTACGGCGTTCGGGAGGCCTGGGCGGGGGCGAGCAGGTAGGAGAACACGTACGTAACTGCGGCGATGACCGCCAGTACGATCAAGGACATCGGGAACCCTGCGGCATCTCGCACCGGGTCACCAGTAGCGACGACAGCCGACATGAACACTCCGATTACCAGCAATGTCACCGCCAAGGCAGAGCACGCAGCGAACCGATGCTTCCAGCAGCAGACTGTGCGCGCCGGCCATGTGTGGCTTGTTCTCAGGGCGCAGCGCCCACCTGCAACAGCGCTCGAGCCGACAATCAGCCCTGCCAGCGCTCCGATGAAGGCGGGTATGAACAGTCCTACCCAGGACCAGGCTCCATCGCCGACTATCGGGATCGTCACGGCGACACCTGTGACCGCACCTGTGAGCGCAGCCAGACTCAGTTCCTTGTCGACCCAGCTCATGGATCAACTAGAACACAGGCACGCTCCCGAGGCTGTGGAGTATCTCGGATTCAGGGGCTGAAGAATTCGAGTCGGCGGTGTAGGCGTGCGATCGACGGGTCCCCGATCGTGCGTCTGCCGTCGGTTCGGGCTTGGCTCGGGGTCATCCCGTAGAAGTCCTTGAACGCTCGCGCCAACTGGGATTTCGAGGTGAAGCCGCATCGCAGGGCCAACGCTTCGATCGTTTCGTTCGGCATCTCGGTTCTGGTCAATTCGCGGTAGACGAGTTCGAGACGCTTCCGCCGAATGACAAGAGCTATTCCGCCGTCGGATGCGAATGCGCGATAGAGCTGTGCCCGGGAGACGGACAATGCTGCGCACATGCTCGTCGGGCCGAGCCAGGTCTCCGAGAGATGCTCGGCGATGTAGGCGTACGCACGATCGCGGAGAGAGTGATCGGGCCGCGGCGACAGATCAGGTTCGGCGATACCCAAACTGACACGAAGGAGGGAAGCGACGACGTCCTCGTAGCCGGCCGCAGCATCGGGATCGAGATGCGGTAGCGCGAGTACGACCGATTGCATGCACTGAGCGAGCACGACGGCAGGAACTCCGCGCAGTACCGTCCCGTGTAGAGAACGACCCTTCGACTCGGCCTCGACGAGGGAACGCGGTGCGAGGAGCGTGATGGTGCGCCCTGTCGATTCCGCCTCCGCGTCGGCGGTCCAGGTACGCCCGAGGTCGAAGAATGTGACATCGCCTGGACGTGCGACGAAATCGACTCCGTCGGCGTTGCCGCTCAACTGCCCGTCGAGGACGACCTGGACCATGTATTCATCGTCGAGTCCGCTCTCGGCGATCAGCCGATTGTTTCGGGTGTACTTCTGTGCATTGAAGGTAGTTTGACCGATCAACGAGGTTCCGATGGAAAGCGCTGTGATCGAGCCTTCGAGAGATGTGTCAGGGTCAATTCGGTCGGTGACGAAGAACGGACGTGTGGCACTGCGCCAGAAGTCGTCGGCGTCCGCAGGATCGACCGATCGGGTCGACACGCGGATGCGGGCGGAATTCATCGACACGCGGGCATGATATGTCAGATCCCGCAGGTCGCAGTCACTCTCCCGCAAATAGACGTCAATAGTGACCGAGCCCACATAATGAGACAAATCGGGCGTATTTGTGAGACGGCCAGTGCTCGCGTGTCGCGGCGAAGCTGTCTATGTTGTTCGTTATGGGTGGACAGGTTGGGAGTTCGATGCTCGAACGAAATCTCGAGTTCGGCGGGGATCGACTGCTCGTTTGTCGGCCATCATGACGTCCACTTCGAATCGATCGCAGCTATCTCGAGCAAAGCGAAATCCTCGAGGAAGGGGCACGCTGCAAAGGCGGCTTGCCGGGCGTGGAGCCACGGCGATTCGTCCCCGCCTCCTCGGATTGATGGAACGCTCGGCGGGATTGACTGTCATCGATTCGCCGCTTGGGTTCGGCAAGACGGAACTCGCCGCGTTGTGGCTCACGACTCTCGGGCAGGTGCCGAGCAGACCGGTAGTCTGGGTGCCGGCGCCATCGCATCGGATGACCCCCCTCGAGTACTGGAACACCGCGCTCGCAGTAATTCAGGATTCCCTGGAATCACTCGAGGCCCCGCCACGAATGCGCGAGGATCCAGTGGGCGCGATCGAATCACTCCTCGACTCGTCGCCCGCACCATTCGTGTTGGTGTTCAACCGCATCGACCTGGTTGAGGGTGACGAGGTGGGACGCCGAATCGTGGATCTGATCGTGCGGCTTCCCGGATTGAAAGTAATCGTCACGCTGCAGGATCGGTCTGCGACGGACTTGCTCGAAGACGTCCGCGTGGACGAGTACCTGTGCGCGAACGACCTCAGATACACGCTCGACGAGTCCACCGTTCTGTTCGCGGAGGCAGGGATTCACCTTCCCTCGGGCATCGTCCATTCGATCTGTGAACGCGTCGCCGGCGTTCCCGTGCTGATGAAGGTTGCTCTGAGTGCGGTTGCGGGGCTGAGTGAACCGAGCCGTGGACGCGAACGCGTTCAGCAGCGAGTGGACCAGGCGATCCACGCGTACGTCAGTCGGACCGCTCCTCGGTCGGGCAAGTCGCTCGAGTTGTTCGACTTCGCGACTACGATCGCCGCTGCCCGCACGGTGACACCAGAGATCGCTCGTGTCTTGTCCGACGATCTTGACGTGGAGGGCAAACTGGACTTGCTCGAGTCTTTCGGTCTGATCTTCCGGAATGGTTTCGAGGGAGAACCGTCCTGGTACTTCGCGCCGTCAGTTCGACTGGCATTCATACAGATACGGGCCGAACAAGGGGATGGATTCGAAGATCCCTTCCAGGTACTCGTCGATCACGCTCTCGGGACTTCGGATATAGCCGGTGCCGTTCACTACGCCTTGGACGGACGCAAGTGGACCAGGGTGCTCGACATACTCGAGCGCCACTGGGCTGATCTTCTGGTCGATCACACCGGATTGGTCCGGACTGCGTTGCAATCCATACCCGGTGACGTACTCAGTTCGAACCCTTCGATTCTGGTGGGTCGTGACCTGCTCGAATCACGTCTGCGGCCGCAGTTGATCAACGGCGATTCATTACCGACGGAACCGGCGGAATTGCGTGCGATAGGTGGTAGTCCGCATGCGCACAGCTTGTTGAACGTCGGAACTGTCCAATCGGTGGTGCTGAGAACATCCGGTAAGTACCAACGCTCTACCGAGATCACGCGCAAATTGGCGCACGTCGTGTACGGACTCGGCGACGAGTCGTTGGGCGCGTTGGGGTCTCAACTGCCCGCCCTGCGGCTGATCTGGGGGGTCTCGCATCAATTGACCGGTGACCTCGGTGATGCCGCGGTGGAATTGCGACTCGCCTATCAAGGTGCGGTGCAACATGGTCCGGAGTTCGTCCTGCGTCACGCCGCAGGCAATGCCGCGCTCAACTCCGCGCTGATCGGGGACGTCGCGCACGCGACGGACTGGCTGCACTTGGAAAGCACACACCCGGACGTTTCGGGATGGTTGGGACCGCCCTCGCACATGGGGGGAGCGATCGCGCGGGCACTGGTGGCGTGCGACAGCGTGGACCTGCACGCCGGAGCTGCCGCGATGGACGCACTCGCCGAGGTCACACCGCCGGGCGACCTGTGGGCGTTCGCGGCCTACACTTACACCAGATTTTCACTGCTGCAATCGGATCCGTTCTCGGGGCTGATTTCCCTCCAGCGCGCAGTGGCAACGCACGGCCACGTGAATCCGTGTGAACGATCGCTCGGTGACGCGCTTCTCACCGCGGCACGTATCGATCTTCTGTTGGCGTCCGGGGAGGGTACCAAGGCGCTGGAAGAATCAGTCGCTGCGCCACATACGTTTGCAGTTGTCACGGTCTCCGTGGCGCGGACGCATCTCCTGACCGGGTCGCCGTCCCAGGCATTGGAATTGTGCCGCGAAATCGATTGGAGCGGGCAGTATCTCACGAGGTTTCGGCTCGAATCCCTGCTGATCGAATGCGCTGCTCTGTGTGAACTGGGCAGGATCCCCGCTGCCGCGAGTACATGGGAGGAAGCTCGCGGACTGCTCGAAACCTCCGGTGTCCTGTCGGCCCTGGCGACGATACCGCGTGATCTGATCAGGCAACTCGAAGATCGGGCCGAGGGCTCGAGCAGTGCCGTCGCGACCTTTCTCGAATCCGAAGCGGCGCAGATATATCCGGCGGCCATCGTTCGGGTCCAATTGACGAAACGGGAGATGGACGTTCTCGTGGAACTGGGTCTCGGCATTCCGATCGGTGAGATCGCGCGGCGGTTGTTCGTATCCAACAACACGCTGAAGAGTCACCTCCGAGCCTTGTATCGCAAACTCGGTGCGCATTCCCGGGAAGAGGCTGTCGCGGCAGCGCACCGACACAACCTCCTCGGCAGTGGGCAGGACTGATCGGCGTCAGTGCAGATTGCGCTCGGCGTAGACCTTCATCGCGTCACGGACCAGCGAAGCGGTGCCTTCTCCGTACTTGTCGTAGTTTGCAGTGAAGCGGGGATCGTCGACGTACATCTGGCCGAGTCCGGTGAAGGCGTCGGCGCTGGGAGTCCTTCCCTGCCAACCGATCTTTATCCACTCGAACTGTCTTCGGGTAATCGTCTGGACGTCGTCGCTTTCCGCGGACAGCCCCGCTGTCAGTGCTTTTCCGAATGCCGCTGCGATGTCGGCTTGAGATTGCAGATGAGCTTTACGGTCCTGCTCCGACATCGACCGCCACCAGTTGTCGCCGCTGGTGTAGGCGTCCTTGCCCCAACGCTCGATGACCTCGTCCTTGTATCGGGTGTGGTCGAACCCGTCGAAAACATCTTCCGGCATGAGTGATTCACCATTCTTCGTCTTGTTCAAGGTCCTGTTGACCGATTCGATCTGTCTCGAGATCCGCGTGCGCTCTTGCTCGAGGAGTTCGAGGTGCGTACGCAGTGCGGCGGCCGTATCGCGTTCGCCGGTGAGGACTTCGGCGATGGCCGGCAATCCGAGTCCGAGTTCCCGAAGTAGAAGGATGCGTTGCAGTCGCACCAGGGCGTCTTCGTCGTAGAAGCGGTAGCCGTTGGCGCCGATGCGACTCGGTTCCAGGAGTCCCAAATCGCCGTAGTGACGCAGCGTTCTGCTGGTGGTACCTGCGGATTTGGCGAGTTCTTGGATGGACCATTCGCTCACGTGGAGTTCCTACTCTCGGATCGGTTGTGCTCATTCAGCATGCAAGTTGACGTTGCGTCAATGTCAAGAAAGTTCTCGGTGTGCATTGTCGGGAACGTTTTATGTCCGTTTCGCCGTATCGCCACGAACGGGTCTCCAACTGATTGATTCGATGACCTAGGTCACGTGATTTGGCTCACAAATTGTCAATTTGAATAGTTGAACAAGCCTCTGTTGACGCTTTCACATACCTCGACCACGATCATCTGAACAGATCGAGTTACGCGGTTGTTGAAAATGCACGGTAGTTGAAATGCACTGCAGACGGAACGGTGGTCCACGATGACTGAACTGGTGTCGGGCGTAGCCCAGGCCAAGCCCTATGACCTCGATGATCGGTACCGGTCGGGATCGGGACCGGTGTTGCTGACCGGTGTTCAGGCAATTGCACGCGGCTTCGTCGAGCAGCACGTTCGCGACATTCGGGCAGGTAAGCGTATTGCCACCTTCGTCTCCGGTTACCAGGGCAGCCCCCTCGGCGGCGTCGACAAGATGCTTCACGGCATGCCCAAGGTTCTCGCCGAGCACGACATCACCTTCATCCCTGGCTTCAACGAGGAGCTCGCCGCCACGGCGGTATGGGGAAGCCAGACGGATCTCCCCGCCGGAACCGCGACCCACGACGGCGTGACCGGCGTCTGGTACGGCAAGGGCCCCGGCGTCGACCGCGCTACCGACACCATTCGCCACGCCAACATGTACGGCGTGAACCCCAAGGGCGGCGTCGTCCTCCTGGTGGGCGACGACCCCGCGTCGAAGTCCTCCACGGTTCCGGCCGTCAGCGAGCGCTCGCTTGCCGCGATGGGCGTGCCGGTTCTCTTCCCACGCAATGCCGAAGAGATCATCACGATGGGTATGCACGCCGTTGCACTCTCGCGTGTCTCCGGTTGCGTCGTAGCGCTGAAGATCGTCGCCGACGTCGCAGACGGTGCCTGGACGATCGACGGCAGCATCGCGGACTTCGACATCGTGGTTCCGGAAGTGCAGTTCGAGGGCAAGCCCTTCGTCTACAAGCAGCGTCAGATGGCCGCGCCACCGGACAGTGTCATCGCCGAGGCCGATCTGTACGGCCCGCGATGGGATCTTGTGCACGCGTACGGAACTGCCAACAACCTCGATGTGATCGAGGTCAACCCCTCCGGTGCGAAGATCGGTATCGCCGCCACCGGTACAACTTTCGACTCCGTCCGACAAGCTCTGGCAGACCTCGGCGTCGATGATGCCGCGCTGCACCGCGCCGGGATCCGTCTCCTTCGCATCGGAATGTGCTACCCCGTCGTGGGCGAGAAGATCAAGGAGTTCGCCGAAGGTCTCGAGCAGATCGTCGTGGTCGAGGACAAGACCGCGTTCATCGAAGCTCAGATCCGGGAAGTCCTGTACGGCACCGACGATGCCCCTCGCATCATCGGCAAGCGTGACGGCCAGGGCCGTCTGCTCATGCCTGCCAGTGGTGAACTGACCGCAGGCCGGCTGCTCGCCCCGTTGCGCCGCGTACTGAAGCCGCACGTCGAACTCAAGCGCACCCTCCCGGCCCCGCTGTCGCTGAACGTGCTCTCCGCCAAGCGAACCGCGTACTTCTGCAGCGGGTGCCCCCACAACCGTTCCACCGCTATCCCCGAGGGTTCCATCGGCGGCGGCGGAATCGGTTGCCACACACTCGTCACCATGTCCGGCCGTGAGGACAGCGCTGTCACCGGCCTGACGCAGATGGGCGGCGAGGGCAGCCAGTGGATCGGGCAGGCACCGTTCACCGACGTGCCTCACCTGTTCCAGAACATCGGCGACGGCACCTTCTTCCACTCCGGTCAGTTGGCTGTCCAGGCATGCATCGCCGCAGGCGTGAACATCACCTACAAGTTGCTCTACAACGAAGTAGTAGCGATGACCGGTGCACAGGACGCGGAAGGTGCCCTCTCCGTTGCTCAGCTCAGCCACAAGCTGACCACCGAGGGCGTCAAGCAGATCATCATCTGCGCCGACGAGCCTTCGCGTCACAACAAGCGCGCTCTGGCCAAGGGCACCAAGCTCTGGCACCGCGATCGCCTCGACGAGGCCCAGAAGGAGCTTCGCGAGATCAAGGGCGTCACAGTGTTGATCTACGACCAGCACTGTGCGGCCGACGCTCGTCGCCAGCGCAAGCGTGGCACGCTGCCCACTCGCAACACTCGCGTCGTCATCAACGAGGCAGTGTGCGAAGGCTGCGGTGACTGCGGTGTGAAGTCGAACTGCCTCTCGGTCCAGCCCGTGGACACCGAGTACGGCCGCAAGACGAAGATCGACCAGACGTCCTGCAACACCGATTACACCTGCATGGACGGCGATTGCCCGTCGTTCGTGACCGTCGAACTGGTACCGGGCAAGAAGGCTCCCAAGGCCGCACGTCCCGTCCCGCCCGTCGTCGCAGACCCCGATTTCGGACCGCTCACCAGCACGCAGAACGTTTTCCTCGCGGGCATCGGCGGCACCGGCATCGTGACCGTCAACCAGGTGCTCGCAACGGCTGCACTGCGCGCCGGCCTCGAGGTGGAGAGCCTTGACCAGATCGGACTGAGCCAGAAGGCCGGACCGGTTGTCTCGCACCTGCGTTTCAGCTCCAGCGCGCTCGAGCCGTCCAACCGCCTCACTCCGGGCAGCGCGGATTGCATCGTCGCCTTCGACCTGCTGACCGCGACGGACAACAAGAACCTCGACTACGGCAACGCCGAGAAGACGGTCTCCATCGCCTCGACGTCTCAGACGCCGACCGGAGACATGGTCTACGACAAGGCTGTTCGCTACCCCGAGGAGACGTCACTCCTCGCCCGTCTCGACAAGGTGTCGCGCACCCTGCGTTCGTTCGACGCACTCGCCGCGGCGCAGGAGTTGTTCGGTAACACCGCAGCGGCCAACTTCCTGCTGATCGGTGCTGCCTACCAGAGCGGTGGACTTCGTCTGCCGGCCGAGGCCATCGAAGAAGCGATCGGCATCAACGGCGTTGCCGTGGACGCGAACATCGCGGCATTCCGTTGGGGTCGTGCAGCAATTGCCGACACCGCAGCGTTCTCGGCCGTCACCACGCCGGCCAAGTCCGTCCGCGAACCCGTTGTCGCACCGGCTCACATGTTCGCCGGAACCACCTTCACCGGTGAAACCCTGCGACTGGTGGAACTGCGTGCGGCGCAGCTCATCGAGTTCCAGTCCGTCAAGATCGCCCAGCGTTACATCGATCAGGTTCAGGCAGTCTGGACCGCCGAACGTGCCGCAACCGAGCGGACCGATTTCAGCGAGGCTGTTGCCCGCGGCCTGTTCAAGTTCACCGCGTACAAGGACGAGTACGAAGTTGCTCGTATGCTGGTCGACCCCGCATTCATCGAGGACGTCAAGTCTCAGGTGCCGGCCGGGGAGAACCTGACCTACAAGCTCCACCCGCCGATCCTTCGAGTGATGGGCCGCAAGAAGAAGATCGGTCTCGGACCCAAGTCGCATGTTGCACTGAAGGTTCTGGCCAAGGGTAAGAAGCTTCGCGGTACCAAGCTCGACCCCTTCGGCTACATGCACGTCCGCAAGGTCGAGCGTGAACTGCTCGCCGAGTACGAGGCCATGATCGCTGACCTCTCTCGTACGCTCGCAACCGACGGATACGATCGCGCCGTCGAGATCGCGGCACTGCCGGACGTGGTTCGCGGTTACGAAGACATCAAGCTCGGCAACATCGAGCTGTACAAGACTCGCCTGCGCGAACTCGGTGTCGGTGAGTAGGAGCGCCGGCGAGTAGATCGAACAAGACTGTGCCCCAGCGACCGTCGTCGCTGGGGCACAGTTGCATTCAGGGCCTTCTCGGACCCAGGCAGGTTCAGGAGGGCGGGAACTGGCCGTCGGCAACCACGGCGCTGCCGTTCCACGTGAAGTTCACTATGTTCGGTCCGCCTTGGGGACAGCAGAATGCATCGTCGTCCAGCAGCCAACGGTATTGGACGGATACCGAATCCTTGTTGCTGTCGATGACGTGTGTGTACGAGTACGGCTCACTGGTAGCCGTGCCCAGGTATGTTCCGTCGTGGAAGAACAGGACGTGTGACTGGTAAGTCGCATCGCCGACGCCGTCGCCGTCCACCGAAACCCAGAGCAGGTCAGGACAATTCCCGATCTGTTCTTCGCTCGCGGATCTCGGTATCCAATTGCCCCCGTTGATGTCGGTGCCCAGCGTGCCGATGGCGTCGGTGACGAGCGAGGAGCCGACGTCGAGACAGGGACCCGAAGCGGGGATTGCTGTCGTAGTCGCCGTCGTGGATGCATTTGTGCGGGTGTTCGATTGTGGCGGGGGAGAGCTCGCTACCGTCGTCTCGGTTTCGTTTGCCGTCGATGTCGCCGACGCCGTTGAACTGGCTGCCGTGGAACTCGCCGCCGCTTCAGGTGTTCCTTCGGTCGACCCACAACCGGCGACCGTCAGGGCAGTGGCCGTCACCAGTGCAGCGGCTGCGACGGCGGCCGAAATCGGAGCTTTCCTGCGCATGCGTCCTCCAGAGTGTATGGGTTCACGTGTTCAAGTCCCTCCTTCGTTCTGTCGCCGGGCCGCATGCGTGCGTTATCGAACAACCGGTAACGATCAGCTATCGGACTCGGTGTTCCGTGCTTCGGTGCTCTTGGCCCCGGCCGCGTCGTATCGCACGGATCCAGCAACGACGGTCATCGCAATCTCTGTGGTCAGGAGAGAATCGACCCCTTCGGTGAACGGATCTTGTTTCAGTACGACAAAATCGGCTGCTTTACCTCGAACCAGCTGGCCGGTCACATCTTCCCACCGGCACGAGTAGGCAGCGTCGCGAGTTGCGTGAGCCAGCGCGTCCGCGAGGGGGAGTGCGTACTTCGGCAGGTTGGGTGCCAGTGACGGATCGATTGCGGATCGACGGGTGGTGGCGATGAACATGTTCGGCAGCGGCGGGTGGGGAGCGGTCGGAGCGTCCGAACCCAACGCCAGAACCGCTCCGGCCTCGGTGAATTCGGGCCAGGGGTACGCGCGATGGACCCGGTAGTCGCCGAGCATCGCCTGCCAGTTCTCCTGGATTGCAGGGTCAGCGTGAACCGGTTGCATCGAGGCGATGATTCCCAGGCGGGCAAGCCTTTCGACGTTGTCCCGGGTGATGGACTCCAAGTGTTCCATTCGGTGCCTGCGGGGAATGTCTCCGTTGGCGGCGATCGCGTACTCGAGTGCCGTCAATCCGATCTCCGACGCCTCGTCGCCGATCGCGTGCATCGCGATCTGCAGGCCTGCGGCGTCAGCGGCTGTCACGACGGGGATCAAGGACTCGAGATCCCAGATGGGCTCGGCGTTGGTGCCGTCCGAGTACGGCTCTTTCATTGCGGCAGTGCAGCTGTCGATCACACCGTCGATGATGATCTTGATTCCGGCGATACGGAGCCACGGACCTTGGACGCGCTCGTGGAGTTCGATCACGTCGTGAACTTGTCCGACGTTGTCGGCCTCGTTGTCCTCGCGGGTCATCAGCCAGTGAGCCGCGACACGCAGCGGCAGTGTTCCGTCTCCTGCGTCCAATGCTCTTTCCAGCGAGGCTAATTCGTCCGCGCCGAGTGCCATGTCGACCGCACCGGTCACGCCGTCCTCGAGATAGTGGCGGAAGGCGAGAGCGAGGGCGGCGTCCCGGTCTTCGTCGGATGCGAGCTCCGCCAGTTTCGGCCAGACGTAGAGCATCATGGCGGTCTCGTACAGCATTCCGGTGGCTTCTCCGGTGTCCGGATCCCGGCCGATACGACCGCCGATCGGATCGGGAGTGTCCGCGTCGATGCCGAGTTCTCGCAGTGCTGCAGTGTTCACCCAGACCGAATGTACGTCGTTGGCGTCGAGGTACACCGGGCGATCGGGCACGACGGCGTCGATCATCTCTCGCGTCGGGTGCCCTCCATCCAGCGCGGAGAACAACCAACTGCGACCCAGCAGACGTGGTGCATCCGGGTTCGATTCCGCGAATTGCTTGATGCTGGACTGAATGTCGGCGAGATCGGTGGCATCACGCAGATCCAACTTCTGCAGCGCGAATCCCATCATGACCAAATGTGTATGTGCGTCGACGAAACCGGGTAGCACGACGGCGCCTTGGAGATCGATCACCTCGGCGTCGGGTGCCAGGATATCGGCATAGACGGTTTCGCCCACGAATCTGAGCTTGTGGTCCTCGACGACTATGGACTCGGCCCATCCGTCGTCGGCAGCCGTGAAGATCTTTCCGTTGCGGTAGTGAGTGATGCTGTCATTCATGACTTCTACGTGATCCTTACGCGATGACGGTAGTAGTGATGGCGGCGCTGTGGTGACGATACGCACCTTCGGTATGTGCAGAGAGTCGGGAAACCAAGGCGAACGGGACCAGTAGAACGAAGCTGATCCCCGAGATGATGACTCCGAAGGTCGGATACCCGAGGCCGGCCGTCACCGAAGTTCCGAACAGCGGCGCGAACGCGGAGCCGATGAGGTAGGTGCCCAGTAGTGGCGCCGACCATCGGCCGGCCGCGTCGAGCGCGGCCGAGATGGCAACCAGGACGATGAACGTGGCCGCGTAGATCGTGTTCCAAGCGATGACCACTACCAGGTAGATCGTGGGATCGGTGGTGAGGCCGGCAGACAGCTTCAGAATTGCCCCGAGTATCAGTAGCACGGAGATCGATACTGTCCGACTGACCCGAGAACCCAACGCGGTCAAGGTAACAGCCGCGAGCACACCACCCGCCGTTGATGCGCTCAGTGCGAGACTCATTTGTTGATCCGAGAGCCCGGCGTGCTCGGAACCCATGATGCCGAGTACTGCCCACAACGAGTCCTCGCTGATCGCCCAGACTGCAAGCATCGCGAGAAATGCGGTTCCGGCAAAAGTGAGACGTTTCGCGCTGACCCCGGCGGGGAGAGCTGTGGTCGTATTGGCGGACTTCGCCATCTCCGGCGACTCTTTCACCGGGGACGACGGCAACCAGGTGACCGTTGCTGCGGTAGCCAGTGCCAGGACTGCGACGATGCCGAATGCGTTGGTCATGTGTGTGCCGAGGATGGGTATGAGAGCGAGGACGGCTGTGACGACGACACGGTTCACGAGGCCGCTGATGCTTGACGCCCGGTCCGGGTTCGTGAGCGCGGCCAGTGCCGCTCCGCCAACGGATGCGGATCCACCAGCGCCGATACCGCCGACGATGATCGCGGCGCATGCGATCGTCGTGGACGGTGCGATGGCCGCAACGCCGAATGCGGCTGCCATCGCGATCAGGCTGACGCGGCCGAGGAGATGGCGATGCCGGCCCGAGGCGATTCGGGTGGTGGCGAGGCAGGTGACGGCGCAGACCAGCAGCGATGCGGTCAGAACGGCACCGGCAGCGGATTCGGTGACACCAAGGTCCTCGACCATTGCCACGATCATCAGGGGGATGAGGTTCGCGGTGATGAACCCCATGACGCCGATACTGAAGACGGCAATACCGCGGTTGGCGGTGAGTGGAACCCGGTCGGACTGCGTATTCGTCGAAGCGTTGATCGGCACTAGGGCAACCCCATGTCCTGAAGGGGGTGGCTGAACCGACCCCTGGTGGCGTGATGCGAGTCACTTAATGAATGTGATTCGTTAAGTATGGGGATGGGCTCCGCCACGGTCAAGAGATCTAACGAATTTGATTCGTTAATTGTATGTTTCCGGATACGTGCTTCCGTAAAGTGGCGTCGCCGGTCTGTTTCCTGTTGTGAGGCTTATGCTTCCGCAATGGCTGAGATTGCGGAACGCACCCGCTACTTCGAGCGCTACGTCACTTTCATCGACGCGATTGTCGCCATTGCGATCACGCTGCTCGTCCTGCCGCTGGTCGAACTCACCAGTGACCACCACGGCACCACGTCGGAACTCCTGCGCGATCACGCTGCGCAGTTCTATTCGTTCGCCCTGAGCTTTCTGGTGATCTTCCGGCTCTGGTGGTCGCAGCATCGGTTGCTTCGTTTTGTGGTCGACGGAGACAAGGTGGTCGTTCGTGGGCTGGGGTTGTGGGTGATGACCATCGTGTTCCTGCCCTTCCCGACAGCGCTCGTTGCGGCGCCGTCGCAGGATCTCGGGACCAGGGCTCTCTACATCGGGACAATGGCAGCCAGTGCTGCGTGCCTGGCGGTGGTCGCGTGGGGTCTGGTTCGCAACCCTTCGTTGAGTGAAGAGAATGCGAAGCCGCATTTCACCGCTGAAATCGTCACTTTCCTGATCATGGTGGTGGCGCTGCTCGTCAGTGTGCTCGTTCCGGTGACGTCGTACTTCCCGCTGTTTCTTCTCCTGCTGTCGACGCCGATCGAGAAGCTGTGGAACCGAGTGGCGGCGAAATGGAGTCGCGGTGAAGGTGAGATGAGCTAGTCGGCGCGAGCGGTCATCGCGGATTTCTTGGCTTTGTTTCCGCAGATGTTCATCGAGCACCAGCGTCGGTTGTTGCCGCGACTGGTGTCGACGTAGAGGCCGGTGCACCCGTCGCCCTGGCAGGCTTTGACGCGGTCCCGGTCGGGTCCACCGAGCACCGCGATCGCGTCGGCAGCCACTATCGACAAAGCGTCGCGGATCGGATTGTCTCCGGCTGATTTCCAGAGGGCCCGGCCACTCTCGAGGACGAGGTGGGCATCACCGAGCTCGGATGCGGTGTTGACGATCCCGACATCGGCGCGTGAGACGCGGCGGTCCTCGCATACGGCGGTTCCGATGCGATGAATGGCCTCACGTAAATCCTGCGCGCCGCGGAGGTCGTCTTCTGTCGCGGTTGCGGGGGCGTCCATCAGATCGTTGGCGCGTAACCATAATTCGAGTCGCTGCGGGCTCGTGAGTCGTTCGAACCTCGAGCCGTTCCGATTGGTGAGGGTGGCGGTGAAGCGGAAGGCGAGCGTGTCGTTGTCGAGTCGAAACACGTCCCGAGCGGATTGATCAGCTCCTGCTTCGTTCACTTTCATCCTCCTTCGTGGCGAACCATCTCAACCGGTTCGACAGCAACTGTACCCGTGTGAGAGTCTTGAACCATCTTAGATGGTTCAGCACTTTCGAGAGGGAAATCCATGACTTCTGTTTCCGTGGTCGGCTTGGGCGCGATGGGTCGTCCCATCGCTCGAAATCTACTGGGCGCAGGCTTCGACGTGACGGTGTGGAATCGCAGCCCTGAAGCGGTAGCCGAACTGGTCGAGGAAGGGGCGATCGGCGCGAAAACCGTTGCCGAGGCATTCCAGTCCGGTGTTGTGCTGTCGATGTTGGCAGATGATTCGGCCGTGTTTTCGGCCATTCTGGATCCCGCCGTCCTCGCATCCGTTCCGAGTGGAACCGTGCACGTCAACATGGCCACCGTCAGCGTCGACCTTGCCAAGCGCGCCGCCGCACTGCACGCCGAGTACGGCATCGGGTACATCGCGGCGCCGGTGTTCGGACGCGTTTCTGTTGCTCAGGCTGGCCAGTTGAACATCATCGCCGCCGGCGACAGTTCCCTCCTCGAGCGAGTGCAACCCTTCCTCGACGTCATCGGTGCTCGCACGTGGCCACAAGGTGAGCGTCCGGAGCAGGCCAACATCGTCAAGATCATCGGCAATTACCTCATCCTCGCCGCGATTCAATCCTTGGGCGAGGCAATCACATTGGGGGAGAGGTCCGGTGTGGACGGAAGCCAACTCGTAGAACTGCTGACCTCGACGATCTTCCCGGGGCCGGTCTACTCCAGCTACGGAAACCTCGTCGCGACGCGTCAGTACGAGCCTGCAGGATTCACCACAGCTCTGGGCCTCAAGGATTTGAGGCTTGCGCTCGACGCCGCCGACAGCGTCGATCTGGATTTGCCGTTCGGTGGCGTACTTCGAGGCGTGCTCGCTCAGGCTCTGGCGAACGGTCAGGGCGAGATGGACTGGGCGTCTATTGCAGAACTGGTCCGTTCCGGCCAGTCGGGTGAAGGCAGTCCCGAAACACCGACGAGGTGAGCTCGAACTCGGACGGGACGGCGACTTCGGCACTGGCGGAGACCGATTTCGTCCGGACACTACCGCTGGCCGGGTTGTCGGCACTCGCAATGGCAGGCTTCATAGCGATCACAACCGAAACCATGCCGGCCGGACTACTGGTGCAGATCGGGTCAGGGTTGTCCGTATCGGTCTCCGGCGCAGGGCAATTGGTCACCGCATACGCATTGGGTTCCGTCGTCGGGGCGGTACCACTGATCGCATTGACCCGAGGATTGCGACGGCGTGCTGTCCTGGTGTCGGCGATTCTGGGGTTCGGTGTCTTCAATCTGGTGACAGCGCTTTCGTCGAATCCGGTTCTCACCTTGGGTGTTCGGTTTCTGGCCGGTATGGCGGCAGGTGTGGTGTGGGGGTTGCTTGCCGGGTACGCACGCAGGATGTCGCCCCCTCACCTGCAGGGGCGGGCCATTGCGGTTGCCTCCGTCGGACAGCCGATCGCGTTGGCAATCGGCGTTCCGATGGGGGCGTGGCTCGGGACCCTGGCCGATTGGCGCGTCGTCTTCGCCGTGATGTCGGTTGCTGCGCTACTTCTGGTCGCGTGGATACTCACGGTGATGCCGGACTTTCCCGGGCAACAAGCGGATCGGCAGCTGCCGGTGCGGAAAGTCCTGGTCCTGCCTGGCGTACGACCTATTCTGTTTGTCGCGTTCTTGTGGATCCTCGCGCACAACATCGTGTACACGTATCTGGCGGCGTTTCTGGATCGCATCGGTTTCGGCGATCGGTTGGGAATCGTCTTGTTCGTGTTCGGACTTTTCGCCTTCGTGGGCATCGGTGTGGTCGGGGTGTTTGTCGACCGGGCCCTTCGAAGTCTCACCGTGCTGAGCTTGGTGGTCTTTGCCGCAGCTTTGACGGCGTTGGGCGTCGGCGGTGACAGCTTCGCAGTGATCGCACTCAGCGTTGCGGTATGGGGCGTGGCATTTGGAGGCGCTCCCACTCTCCTTCAGACGGCGCTCGCGGATACGACGGGCGACGCTGTGGACACGGCGCAATCGGTTTTCGTGACGATCTTCAATGCGGCGATCGCAGCGGGTGGCGTCGTGGGCGGGCTGATCTTGGCGGACAGGGGTGCGGGAGCGTTGCCGTTGGTTTCGCTGGTGCTGATCGTCGTCGGTGTTCTTGTGGCCAGTATCCGACAATTCGGACATAGCTTGTGATTCACTTCACGCATGCGAAAGTCATTGCTGGTGGTTGCGCTCGTTGCTACGTGGTTTGTCGCCGGAGCGATGCCCGCGGGGGCTGCGGATGCGAATTGGTCCGGTGATTACTCGCTCAAGCGTTTCGCCGCGACCAAGACGGGCACAAGTCTGGCCGCCAGCCAGTGGGAGCCGGATTTCTCCGATACATACACGTTCGAGACGGATTGCTCGAGCGGAGTCTGTATCGCCACAGTGGTCGGCGGTCCGGCTCCCGCCAATCCGACGTTGCCGCAGCCTGCTCGATACACCTGGGACGGAACCAGTTGGGTGCACCCCTATGACTGGGAGTGGGATTGCTACCAGGGGGAGGGCGTGCCCAAGGTGTGGGCACCGGCGCACTCGGAGGCGTATTACACACCTCAGCCCGATGGCAGTCTGAAAGGTTCGTGGCGTACCGACATCAAGAGTGGTCCCTGCGCGGGATCGGTGATCATGCGCGTCGAGGCGTACCCGGTCGGTCGGTCTACCGGATCTTTCGGTAGTTGAGAACGATCGGCGACTGGATGGTGTTGAAACAAATCTGAGCCCGCGGGAATTGATCGAGCCCCATGCACGTTAATTGAGTCAGTAACGCTCAACTTTCTGCAAGGAGGCTTCGGAATGCCAGCATTCTTCGGGCCCGAGGGTCCCGGTCGCATCGATATTTCCCGGCTCATGAGCAGGGCCACCCAGCAACTCATGGCTGACGCTGCACGTGTAGCGGCTGCTCGCGGTGATTCGGATCTCGATGCACTGCACGTTCTCCGCGTCATGGCGGAGCAGGATCCGGTCCGCACGCTCATGCAGCGCGCCGGAGCCGACCCGAAATCCGTGGTCGACGCCGTCGACCTGCGGCTGCCACAAGGCCGTGAGCAGGGGGCCTACTCTGCTCCTGCGCTCAGCAGTGCCGTGAAAACCGCTCTACTCGAGGCTCATCAACTGGCCCGAGCCCTGGGATCGACGTACATCGACCCCGAACATCTCTTCATCGCCCTGGCCGGTGACCCCGATCATGTTCCGGGTCGTCTGCTCGCTTCGGCCGGCATCACGCCGGAGAAGCTGCAGGCAGCGGTTCAGAATCCCGCAGCCGGTCCAGTCGAAGACGAGTCCACCACACCGACGCTCGACAAGTACGGCATCGATCTCACCGATCGCGCCCGCAACGGCGGCGTCGATCCGGTGATCGGCCGCGCCGACGAGATCGAACAGACCATCGAGATCCTCTCCCGCCGCACCAAGAACAACCCGGTCCTGGTGGGTGAGGCCGGCGTCGGCAAGACTGCCATCGTCGAAGGTCTCGCCCAACGCATCGTCGACGGGGATGTCCCGGAATCGTTGGTGGGCAAGAAGATCGTCCAGCTCGAACTCTCGAGCATGGTCTCGGGTACCCGTTACCGCGGAGACTTCGAGGAACGGCTGACCAAGGTGATCGACGAGATCACCGCACACAAGGACGAGCTGATCGTCTTCATCGACGAGATGCACACCATCGCCGGTGCCGGAGGCGGCGCAGACGGTGCGATGGATGCCGGAAACATCCTCAAGCCCAAGCTCGCTCGCGGTGAACTGCACATCGTCGGCGCCACCACGCTCGACGAATACCGTAAGAACATCGAGAAGGATCCCGCGCTCGAGCGGCGCTTCCAGCCCGTACAGGTCGGAGAGCCGTCGATCGAGGACGCGATCGCCATCTTGAGCGGCCTGCGCAGTCGGTACGAGGATCACCACAAGGTCCATTACACCGACGAGGCGATCACCGCTGCGGTAGAGCTGTCGGCACGTTACATCGGCGACAGGTTCTTGCCGGACAAGGCAATCGACCTGATCGACCAGGCCGGCGCCAGGCTTCGCTTGAAGACGGCCACGGTAGACACCGCTGCGCTGCAGCAGCGTCTCGAGCAGCTCGAGAGCGACAAGGAAAAAGCCGTCGCCGACGAGTTGTACGAGAAGGCGTCGACCCTGCGTGACGAGATCAACGGCGTCGCAAAGCGTCTCGAGAAGGCAGGATCCTCGGTTCCTTCCGAGGAAACGCCGGACGTGACCGCTGAACAAATCGCCGAAGTTGTCGCTCGCGCAACGGGTATTCCGGCAAGCCAGATGACTCAGGCAGAGAAAGATCGCCTGCGCCGTCTGGAAGAGGAACTGCACGGTCGTGTCATCGGGCAAGATGACGCCGTTCGCGCAATCGCGCGTGCCGTGCGTCGTAGCCGTACCGGTATGAGCGATCCGGATCGTCCCGTCGGTAGCTTCCTGTTCCTCGGACCCACTGGCGTCGGCAAGACGGAGCTCGCAAAAGCTCTGGCTGCCACACTCTTCGGAGACGAGAACAAGATGCTGCGCTTCGACATGAGTGAGTTCGGTGAGAGGCACACGGTCAGCCGATTGGTCGGTGCTCCTCCCGGATACGTCGGCTACGGCGAGGCCGGACAGCTCACGGAACAGGTGCGTCGTAACCCGTACTCGGTGATCCTGCTCGACGAGATCGAGAAGGCACACCCGGACGTGTTCAACACCTTGCTCCAGGTGCTCGACGACGGGCGTCTGACCGACGGTCAGGGTCGGACGGTGGACTTCAAGAACACCGTCGTGATCATGACCAGCAACCTCGGCTCGGACATCATCTCGAGCAAGTCCGGTGGACTCGGCTTCACCACGGGTGACGCAGAGTCGGCGGAGAAGCCACTGCGCGACCGCGTGATGGCCAGGTTGCGCGAATCGATGCGGCCGGAGTTCCTCAACCGTATCGACGAGATCGTGATCTTCCGCAAGCTCGACACCGAGCAACTGCACCGGATTACTGATCTGCTGCTCGACGACAGCCGGAAGCGGCTGCAGTCCAAGGGCATCGAGATCGAGTTCACTGCCGACGCGGTGGACTGGATCGCCGAGCACGGGCATCAACCCGAGTTCGGGGCTCGCCCGTTGCGTCGTTCGATTCAGCGTGTGGTCGACGACAAGATCGCCGACATGCTGCTCGACGATCTCCTCGAAGAGGGCGGCAGTATCACCGTCGCGGTTGACGAGGGTGAGTTGGTGTTCAGCTAGGGGCACAGCCCCCTGTGAGCGGTTAGGGAGTCCCAGGACTCCCTAACCGCTCACAGGCGCGTAGCACCCAAAATCTCCGCCGCCAGGGCATCGTTATGCCGGAAGAACCCTGCATTGGTACGGGGACGAGGGAAAGCCGCCGACCAGTTATGGCCTGCAACCCACGGCCCTGCGGCGAAGCGGCGGGGATGAGCAGTGTTGTTCTGGTCGAGAATTCGTGAAGTACCGTCGACGGCGAGCTTCGCCGAACTGTCCACGGTCGCACGAAGTTCGACTGCCTCGCCCCGACGGTGAAGCGTCCGCAGGAGCAAGTCACCGCTCGCGCTGATGGAAGCAACCGGCAAGCGTGCTTCGACGAGGGTGTTCGCGGCCACGATGTCGGTGTGCGACGCACTGCGCGCGACAAAGATCCCAGCCCCCGTTGCCGGGTCGATCTCGGTGGAGAACACCGAATCCGGCCCGAGGAACTGGACGATGCCCGCCTCGTTGAGGGCGACCAACTGTTCCAAACGCTCGGGCGGCGGACCACTGGCGATGAAGCTGAAGAACGAATGAAGCCAACCCTCGACGTCCTTGGCGACGGATTCGGCCGGGATTCTGCCGCGCCGCAACAATTCTCCGACGGTCATGTACGTCGACAGCAGCGCTGAGAAGACAGCCGCGTCGGCGCTGAAATACGGGTCCGACCTCCGCGCGACATCTGCCGAGATGTATTCGGTGATCCGGGACTGGACCTCGGCAAGCCCGTCGTAGCGCTCACCGCCGAGTGGGCGGTTCAGCCGCTCGAGATCGATACGGTCTTCCGGCTTCGGGACTGCGTTCTCGACCAGTTCCTGCAATCGAGGCGATCCCCAAGCCAGCGAGGCGAATTCGGCGTCGAACTCCTCCCAGGTGCCCACTGTCCGATCCGGATGAGATGCGAACAGCTCGTAATAGTGGGCGCCTGCCAGTTCTTTCGACGCCAAGGGCCAGATGTGGTTTCGGAAATCCAACGGTCCGTCGCCGGGAACGAGATCAGCGGTGAAGAACCGCGGTAGCGGTGGCCGCGCGTCAGCGATCGAGTACGAAATCTTGGAATGATACGGCACTCCGCGACGAGATCCGGCATACAACAGGGGTTCCCGACCCGAGGGAGCGTAAGTGAGGACGCCGTCTTCACCGCGTTCGAAGATGCCGCCACGGCTCTCGGCGAGGAGAACCATCCAGTCGATGAAAGCCAGCCCGAGTCCGGCGATCAGAACCGGTTCGCCTTCGGGAATGACATCGGCGTCGAGATCGGCAGTGTAGCCCGGACCCACATACGTCAACCCGTGATCGGACGCGAAGCTGGTCAGCGCGGTTTCGCGTGGGGCAGGCAACGCATCGGGGTGCCCCTGTGCGAGAAGGACGGTCGTCGCGTCGATGACAGCTCCGTCGTCCAGATGAACTGTCTGTGTCTCGCCGACGTTCACGATGTCGACCACGGATCGTCGATGAACTCGAACGTCGACGTGCGCTGGCGCGGAGTCGACTGCAGTCTCGAACACCCAGTTCAGGTATCGGCTCTGCAGTGACCTCGATGCAAACGACGACGGGGTGAGCGTCGGAACTTCTGCTGCGATTTCTGGGAACTCGGCAAGCTCAGCCGAGCGCTCGGCGACCCATTCCGCGAGGGTCGGACCCGGCAGCACCGGGCCGATCACGGCGGTGGTCTCGTCGGTGAACATCGTGACGTCCGCGGTTGTCGAATTCATCCACAGAAGCGGCGCCTGGCTGCCTCGCCAAATACGGCCGGCGCCTGCCGGATACGGGTCGACAACGTGAATGTCGATCGGTGTGGGATCGGCGTTCACCGATTCGTGAGCGAGGATCCGCTCGAGTACGCCGGTCCCGCGGGGTCCACCACCCACGATCACGATGACAGCTGCTGTCCCCACTGAGGTACGGGGTCGATCGCCTGGCACGAGTCCTCCATCGGACCTGGCAGAAAGCACCCGCACCTCAGCAGAGGGGGTTGCTGCGACGTCACGGAGCCAGGACTCTCGATCGCTCTGGATGGTTAGTCCAGCTTATCTTCGGAGAATCGTGAGGCAAGGAATTCCGGACATCAGATCAGCGTGAATCAAACAGTTGTCAATCACTATCTTTCGGTTTGCGTTGCAGGCAGGATCCGAGCGTGAACATCCCCGAAGCCGATTCGTGATCCGCCGACGCCGGGAGCGGTGGCTGAGATGGCGATGGTGTCGCCGTCTTCGAGAAAGGTACGGGTCTCGGAGCCCACAGCTACGGGTTCCTTGCCGCCCCACGTCAACTCGATGAAGGCGCCGCGCTGATCTTTGTCCGGTCCGGAAATGGTTCCGGACGCGAAGAGATCGCCGGTGCTCGCTGCTGCGCCGTTGATGGTGGTGTGCGCGAGCATCTGCGCAGGCGACCAGTACATCTGGGCGTAGGGCGGCCGGGAGACGACGTGACCGTTCCACTCGACGGCCAGGTCGATGTCCAGCCCCCACTTCTCTTCACCACGCAGATAGGAAAGCGGTTCGGGATCCTGCACCGGAGCGTCGATTCGGGCTGCTTCGAGAGCGAGCAAGGGTACGACCCACGGTGAGATGGAGGTCGCGAAACTCTTCCCCAGGTTCGGACCGAGGGGCACGTACTCCCACGCCTGGATGTCTCGGGCAGACCAGTCGTTCACGACCACGGCGCCGAAGACGTACTCGGCAAATTCGTCCGGGGTGATGGAATCGCCCATCTTCGAGGGAGTTCCGACGATGAACCCCATCTCGGCTTCGATGTCGAGGCGCCGGGACGGTCCGAAGTCCGGGCTTTCCTGATCGGGTGCCTTCCGCTGTCCGCAGGGACGAACGATGTCGGTGCCGGAGACGACGATGGTGCTCGAGCGCCCGTGGTATCCGACGGGAAGATGCTTCCAGTTCGGCATCAAGGGGGCTGCGTCCGGGCGGAACAACCGCCCGAGGTTGGTTGCGTGATTCTCCGAGGCGTAGAAGTCGACGTAATCGGCCACTGCGATCGGCAAATGCATTGTCACCGAATCAACGGAAAACACTGCATTCGAGTCTATTTCGCTAGTCACGAGCTCCGTGATCCGGTTTCGCACCGATACCCACTGATCTCGTCCCTGAGCCATGAACGCGTTCAGAGTCGGTTCGGAGAAGACGGAATCACCTAGTGTCGCTGCGAGATCGACCACCGATTCGGCGACGCGCACACCGACACGCGGTAACCCTCCCGCGGGGGAGAAGACCCCGTACGGCAGATTGTCGAGACCGAACAGTGAGTCGGCGGGAATGTCGATGGTCGTGACAGTCATACGAGAGTTCCTTCGGTTTTGTCGGAGCGGACGATCAACCCGAGGCCTTCCAGCTCGGTCAGAGGGTCCGAGATGCTGCAGGTACCGAACGAGAGGAATCGGCGACGCACCTCGCCGGCCTCGTCCTCGGTGAGGTCGGCCAGGGCTTGCGCGATCGATTTTCCATCGCGCTGAGACAGTGCAGCAACAATTTCCGAACGATCGGCGCCCCGCCTCGCCGCGTCGACGGCCACCATGATGTTGAGGAAGCCGTGTTGCTCGAAGCCTGTTTCCGGATCGGTGTTGCGCACGCCGTGGTGCAGTCCCGCAGTCGCCTTGAACGGGATATTGGCTCGGACAACGGATATCACCGCATCGGCGAGCTCTTCCTCGTTCGGGTACGCCTCGGCGACAATCCCGCCGGTGCGAAACTTTGCGGAATGCCCGGCAGTTTCGAGAGCTGCCAGATAGCCCGCGCGCCGATCACCTCGAGGCACCTCGACAAAAATGTCGACGTCGGGATGAGCGGCATGGACACGAGCGATTTCCTCGAAGGCCGCATCGGCGTCCAACCCGTCTGGAATTCCCACCTCGACGGCGGCGACGTGAACACCAGGGATGGCTCGCGCGTTCGAGAGTGCGGCCGCCGTATCGGATGGGCCGGCCGGCACGGTCAGACTCAGCGTCACCGGGCTGTCCGCTGAAACGTACGCAGCCAGTTCGCTCAGTCGAGGCGCGGGAAAAACGAAAGGCCCGACCAGTGCGTCGTAGTCCGCCTGCAGGTAGGCGGCGTGGGCCGGAATTGCTTCGGCGAGAGAAGCATTGCCGGGTGGGAAAAGTGCTGCGTCGTCGCACAGGCCGCGCAGGAGTGGGGAGATGATCGTCATTGCCTAGGCCCCCGCCCTGCCCAACTCCAGGCGTACGCTTCGTCCTCGCAGGCAAGGGCTCCCTCACCCAATTCGAGGGGCCGGAACGTATCGACCATGACGGCCAGCTCGTCGAAGAACTCGGCGCCGATGCTCCGCTCGTAGGCGCCGGGTTGTGGGCCGTGGGCGTGGCCGCCGGGATGAATAGATATCGAACCCTGTCCGATGCCGGAACCCTTGCGTGCCTCGTAGTCACCGCCGCAGTAGAACATGATCTCGTCCGAGTCGACGTTCGAGTGGTAGTACGGCACCGGGATCGACAGGGGGTGGTAGTCGACCTTGCGCGGAACGAAGTTGCAGATCACGAAGTTGTTTCCCTCGAACGCCTGGTGGGCCGGCGGCGGTTGGTGAACACGGCCCGTGATCGGCTCGTAGTCGGAGATGTTGAAGGTGTACGGGTACAGGCAGCCGTCCCAGCCGACGACATCGAAAGGGTGCGTGGGATAAACTATTCGGGTGCCGACGATGCCCGCCGACGTTCGGTGCTTGACCAGTACCTCGACGTCGGTTCCTTCGGCGATCATGGGCGCGATCGGTCCGTGCAGGTCTCGTTCACAGAACGGTGCGTTCTCGAGCAGCTGGCCGAAGCGGGAAAGATAGCGCTTGGGCGGGACGATGTGACTGTTCGCCTCGATGGCGTAGGCACGAAGTGGCTTGTCACCCTTGGGGATCCATCGATGCGTTGTGGACATCGGGATCAGGACGTAGTCACCTTCACTGGCCTCGAGTGCACCGAAGACGGTCTCGACGGTCGCCTCGCCAGATTCGATGTAGACCATCTCGTCGCCGATT
Source organism: Rhodococcus sp. IEGM 1302 (assembly GCF_030056935.1). NCBI lineage: Bacteria > Bacillati > Actinomycetota > Actinomycetes > Mycobacteriales > Nocardiaceae > Rhodococcus > Rhodococcus sp. IEGM 1302. The sequence continues at coordinate 70,185 of NZ_JASHKY010000009.1, forward strand.
GCGTTGCGATACAGGGGAGATGGCGCTGCCGCAACGACGTAGGACAATCGCACGTCGGCATTTCCGAGGATGAGACGACGGCCGGTTACCACGTCGGTCTCGTTCCAGGTGCTTTCGGGAAACAGCGTGTGGAGTTTCAGATGGCGCGGTTTGAGGGGATGGTTGGGGGTTGTGCTCTGATCGCGCAGTTCCCAGACCGTTGCGTCGACGATGGCCGACGGGATCTCGCGGTGGTACAGCAACGAAGAATCCGAGGAGAAACCTTCCTCTCCCATCAGCTCTTCGTAGTAGAGGTTGCCGGACTCGTCACGGTGTTGGGTGTGACGCTTCGGTGGGATGTTGCCGAGTTGTCGATAGAACGCCATGACGGGGCTCCTTCTGTGCTGTTCTGCCTGGCTCACCTCCACCAGATAGTAAACACATTAACTAAAATGATGTGATGAGCGCAACCCTCCAAGGGGTTCGGGTCTATGTCAGTTACGTCCGCGTACGTCGAACTGGCTGCGGTTGGTGATCAGTTTGTCCAGGAGCATGACAAGAATTCGCTGTTCGGCCTCGCTCAGGACGCTTACCCAGGCGTGTTCGCGTTCGTTCTGCTCGCGAAAGGCTTCGACCATGGCTTCTCGGCCCTTGGCGGTCAGGTACAGCTGGACGGAACGGCCGTCGTTCTCGGTGGGCCGACGATCGATCAATCCGTCTGCCAGCAGCGACTTGGACAGATTGGAGACCGCTGCCCTACTCATGCCGGTGAGCTCGGCGGCAGCCTTCGGCTCGATCGGACCGGCCAGCCAGGTGACGAACAACAGCCTGAAGGAGGACCATGACCAGCCGCGAGGGCGGTGGATCGACGACTCGAGATCGTAGGTGACCACGTTGGAAGCCCGATTGAGTGTCAGTAGTACCTCGGTGGCCAGCTGGTCGCGAAAGCCGTGTTCGGTGGCCAGTCGCTTGTTGGCCAGTTCGATGAACGACCAGAAGTTCAGCACGCCGACGGTTGGCTGGTCATCGGTTGTCCGGTCAGTCATGGACTAACCCTAGCGCGATCTGCAGTTGATTAATCCGTGTATTAGATCTCGGGGTTACGATGAAACTTCGCAACCCGGCACTGCGGTCAGGATTCTGAACTATCGTGACGCGCGTGACTGCGCGCAGCGACGAGTTTCCCTTGGACGTCGACCTCATGTCGGTGGGGCAACTCGAGCGGAGAGGACGACTGACCACGGCGGTGGTCGAGATGCTGGCCGAGATGCCGTCGGATCGAATCCAGATGAAAGACGTCTCGGAGCGTTCAGGCGTCGCACTCGGAACGCTGTATCGCTACTTTCCGACCAAACAGCAACTTCTGGCTGCGGCGATGACGGCGTGGAGCGGTCTCGAATCGGTCCGTCGTCCTGAGAAGTTGCGGGCAGACGGTGGTGAGAACAACGCGTACGAGCGGGTTCTGGCACTTCATCGTCGCGAGATGAAGGCATTCGAGCGTAGGCCCTACTTCGCTCGGTTGGAGATCGAACTCCATTCGTCCTCGGATCAGTTCGTGATCGAGTCGTTGGATCTGCGCGCAGCGGCACATCGGAGAATGCTGTTCGAGTTGATGGACGGCGTCCCGGCCGAGACGGCGAGGGTTGCGGCCGTGGCAATAGGCGGCACGATGTTGACGGCCCTTGCGCTGTGGACCAGTGGCCGGATCGGATTCGCAGAGGCCCAGCGGAACGTCGAAGACGTCATCGGACTGGTAATTCGCTGAACGGTTGCAACCTAGAATTCAGTTCTTGTTTCTGCTGTCATGAATGCGAATTATCGCTTCGGCTTTGTGAAAACGAAGACGCAGGACGAGACCTTACCTAGAATTCACTTACAAATATGTCGGGTGTCCGATCCAGGGATCGACGTATCCGTGAACTGTGAAAGTGAGTCGCAATGAAGCGCTCGTACCGAGTCCGCGCTCGAATCTGGATGGTTGTCCTGGCGTCGGCGACGCTGGTGGTGACGGGGTGCGCCGGTAGCAGCCAAGGTACGACCACGGATGCATCGGACGTGACGGTCGGAGTTGTCGGTGACCAGAACAACGGGGGAGAGCCGCGATCGGGTGGCACCGTGTCGTTTGCCACCTACAACGGGATCAGCAGTCTCGATCCGGCTGACCGTCAGGACGGCGGCGCTACCGGTGGTAGCGAAATGGCAGCCATCTACGACCTTCTCATGCGCTTCGATACGGCGGCGGGCGAATACGTCCCCCACTTGGCGCAGTCCTTGTCGGCCAACGGCGACAACACGGTGTGGACACTGAAATTGCGCGACGGCGTCACCTTCAGCGACGGCACTCCGATGGACAGTGCGGCAGTCCTGTGGAGCATCGATCACTATCTGCAGAAGAAGGGAACTCACGCGCTGGTGTGGAAGACCGCTGTGCGCGAGACGAATTCACCGGATCCGAGAACGGTCGTCTTTACATTGGCGCAGCCGTGGGACGAGTTCCCGATCATGTTCACCACCGGTCCCGGCATGATCGTCGCGCCCTCGTCGATGGCTACCGGCACGTTCACCCCGATCGGGGCAGGCCCGTTCACCGTCGAGAAGTTCGCCTCCCAGGACGAATTGGTGCTCGCTGCCCGTCCGACGTACTGGGACGGGGCGCCGTACCTCGAGAAGTTGCGCTTTCCCGCAATCGTCAACGAGAAGAGCAAACTGGAAGGATTGCACACCGACGGAATCCAGGTTGCCTATCTGAAGTCTCCCGACTTCATTCACGAGGCTTTCGAAGCCGGTGATCCCGGATTTGTGTACTCGGCCAGCATGGCCGGAGTTCTGGCAATCAATCAGCGCGACGATCGGGCAGCGAAGGACGAGCGCGTGCGTAAGGCGATTGTCGCTGCGGTGGACCCGAATACGTTCAACGAGCGAGTTCAGGGCGGCTTCGGCGAACCCGGCACCGACATGTTCGCGTCGTGGTCGCAGTGGCACGGATCGGTGGCCGGGAACGGCTTCGACCCCGAGGCGGCCAAGAAGTATCTCGCCGAGGCGAAGGCGGACGGTTACGACGGAAAACTGACGTACGTCGGGATGAACGATCCGGCGACGCAGCGCAGCGCACTGACGTTTCAGTCGCTCTTGCAGGCAGTGGGTTTCACGGTCGACATCACCTACGCAACCAGCATCAACGATCTGATTTCCATGCTGTACGCAAAGCACGACTACGACGTGTCCTACTTCGCGTTCAACGTGCTGGAAGAGTCACCGTTCGTGCGTATGTACGGCAACCTGTTCAGCGAATCGCCGTCGAACATCCTCGGTTACAAGAACGCTCGGATGGACGAGTTGCTCGGCAAGCTGCAAACAGCGTCGGGCGAGGATGAGCGGCGAGCCGTCATCGACGATATTCAGACCGTGGTCAACGAGACGGCGCCGATGGCCGTGGTCAACTCCGGCAAGGTCTTCATCCCGTGGCGCGAGAACGTCCACGGAGTGACCCCGAGTGCGGACGGGATTCTGCTCTTCGGCAACACGTGGTTGAGCTGACCCCCGTGCGCCTTTTTGGTAGTGCCCACTACCAAAAAGGCGCACCGGGGCTTTGCCCCTATAGCTCCGCTCGTACCAACTTCGCGGCTTCGACGAGGTTACGCAGTGACGCCTCGACCTCGACGGAACCGCGGGTCTTCAAACCGCAGTCCGGGTTGACCCACAACCGCTCGACAGGAACAGCTTTGAGTGCCTCACGCAGGGATTCGGCAATCTCGTCGACGCTCGGCACCCGCGGCGAGTGGATGTCGTAGACACCCGGGCCGACGCCGAGGTCGAACCCGACCGAACTGAGATCGTCGAGGACCTCCATGTGTGAGCGCGCCGCCTCGATGGACGTGACGTCCGCGTCGAGGCCGGCGATGGCGCCGATCACCGCTCCGAACTCGGAGTAGCACAGGTGCGTGTGGATCGCGGTGGAATCCGCGACGCCCGAGGTAGCCAACCGGAAGGCGCCGACCGACCAGTCCAGGTAGGCGCGCTGATCCTCGGCACGCAGTGGGAGTAGTTCTCGTAGAGCCGGTTCGTCAACCTGGATGATTCCGATTCCGGCGGCCTGCAGGTCGACGGTCTCGTCTCGAATGGCCAGTGCGACTTGATTTGCCGAGTCGGCGAGGGGTTGGTCGTCGCGGACGAACGACCAGGCCAGAATGGTGACGGGTCCGGTGAGCATGCCCTTGACCGGCTTGTCGGTCAGGGACTGCGCGTACGTGATCCAGTCGACGGTCATCTGTTTCGGGCGGGAGACGTCGCCGTACAGAATCGGCGGACGCACGCAGCGGGTGCCGTACGACTGGACCCAACCGTTGGCGGTGGCGAAGAATCCGTCCAACTGCTCCGCGAAGTACTGGACCATGTCGTTGCGTTCCGGCTCACCGTGAACAAGAACGTCCAGGTCCAGCTTTTCCTGGAGCGCAACAACTTCGGCAACTTCGGCGCGCATACGGTTGACGTACTCGGCTTCGTCGATCTCGCCCTTGCGCAGTGCTGCGCGAGCGATGCGGATCTTCGAGGTTTGCGGGTACGAACCGATAGTCGTCGTGGGCAGCGGCGGCAGAGAAAGCAGTTCGTCCTGGGCAGCGCGACGTTCGGCGGCGGGCGCGCGACCGGTCGCCGAGTTCAGCACGGCGGCCAGGCGTCCCCGAACACTCGCATCATTGAGTCTGCGATCGTCCTTGCGGGTCGACGCGGCCGCTCGTGCCAGAGCGAACTCGTCCTCCACCGACTCTCGGCCCTGTGTGAGAGCGGTTGCGAGAGTTACTACTTCCTTGACCTTCTCGGTGCCGAACGCGAGCCACGAGCGCAGGGCCTTGTCGACATCGGCCTCTGCGTCGAGAGTGTACGGAACATGCAGCAGGGAGCACGATGTGGAGACGGCAAGAGTATCCACGCTGCCCAACAGAGCACCCAACGTGCTCAGTGCCGAATCCAGATCCGACCGCCAGATGTTTCGTCCGTCGACCACTCCGGCGACGATTAGTTTGCGGGCGAGTTCAGGTACGGAGCCGATCGAATCCTGACCGGCCACCAGGTCGACGGCAAATCCTTCGACGCCGGTGGACGCAAGCGCGGGCAACGCGTCACGCAGCGAACCGAAGTACGACGCCAACAGGATCGACGGCCGCTCGGACAGCGCTGAAAGCTGTTCGTACGCAGCGCGTGCCGCTTCGATTTCCTCATCGGTGCGATCGCCCACGAGGGCCGGTTCGTCGAGCTGAACCCAGCTCGCACCGGCCTTCGCGAGCCGACCGAGTAGATCCGCGTAGAGGGGGAGTAGTTCGTCGAGTCGCGAGAGCAGCGGCTCGTCAGTGCCGACAGCCTTCGAGAGCAGCAGGAAGGTGACCGGTCCGATGACGACCGGGCGGGCTGCAATGCCGTCGGAAAGTGCTTCTGCCAGTTCGGACAAGACCTTGGACGGGTCGAGTGCGAACGTGGTGGACGGCGAGATCTCCGGCACCAGGTAGTGGTAGTTGGTGTCGAACCACTTCGTCATTTCGAGCGGCGCGATGGTGTCCGTCCCACGGGCAGCGGCAAAGTAGCGGTCCAACGGATCGGCGACCGACGCGACGCGGTCGGGCAGCGCGCCGAGAAGAACTGCGGTGTCGAGCATCTGGTCGTAGAAGGAGAAGGTATTGACCGGGACGGAGTCGAGGCCCAGGTCACGGAGGTCGGCCAAGCCCTGCCGACGGAGGTCACGGGCGACAGCCTGCAGGGCGTCGGCGTCGATGCGCCCTGCCCAGTAGCTTTCGGTTGCCCGCTTGAGTTCTCGATGAGGACCGATGCGCGGTGAGCCCAGCACGGTCGAAGTGAATGTTGTTGTCACGGAGTTTCTCCAGATTGCCAATGCACTGATGGCCACTGCCGGCAGACGGGTACACCTCACGAGACCCCGAGTTTCAGCGGGCAGCACTGCCCGCACCGCACACGAGGTCCGATGGAGATCTACACGCCCATTCCACGAGGCGGTGGACCGTCGGGCACGGCGTGCCCGACACAGTCGGCAGGTCTTCGGACTCGCGGGCACTCGATCGAGTTGGATCGAACCTACTGGCCGTCGCTTCCCAGGCGGATGCCCAGTGCACATGAACGGCGGTCGTTCCTGCTTACCGCTGCGGGACAGTCCCGGATTTTCACCGGGTTCCCTCTCACCCCGACAGCTTGCGCTGACGGAGCTTCGACGCCGGGACCGGTCTTCGGGGCTCCTCATGACCGTGCCGGGCGAACCAGCTGCATCGACCAGCATAAGGCCAACCCTCCCTGAGCAGTCAAGGAGAGTCGGCGAAGGGCGCTATGCGCGTGACATGTAGGAATTCGAGTCCGGTGGTACACGCGGAAGATTTTCGGAGGAACGTAGATTCTCCGCCATTTCGACAAGCAGATCCTGTGAAGACGGTGAGAGGTCGACGACACGGGAGGTGAGGTTCCGCAGGCGCACGTTGTGCAGCTGTTCGAGGAGGGAGAGGTCTGCCTCGCCACCTGAGATCGCGGGCGGAGTGTGATCGGACGGGGCGTAGAAGTAGTCCGGATGGACGTTGAAGAAGTGGGCGAGGGCGGCAACCACTTCGGGTGACGGATTGGTTCGGACGCCGGTGCGCAGTTGCGACAGGTACGGCGTGGAGATACGGCAGCCGAACTCGGTCATGCCGCGAACGACCATCGCGTTGGTGACGTGAAAGTCGGCAGTCTCGAACAGCGAGTTCAAGCGATCGTTGAACTGGTTCGACATGAGACGTCCCTTCCCCCGCTACGCACAGGCTCCGTCGATTCAATTAACTGCATCATAGCCAGGTATCGAACGATTAGCTGTTTCGGATTCTCGCGAAGCGGTCGTTTGCAGGGAAAATCCCTAGGGTAGAAGGTCCCTACTTTGAGTGATCTGGACAAATCGCCATCACGAATCGAACGGCGAACTATTTGCCGGGGAAGGCTATTCCAGACGCGCGGATCAGAGCCAGCCGTTCGACTCGGCGATTCTGACGGCTTCCGCGCGCGTCGACGCACCCGTCTTACCCATCGCGGATGACAGATGATTTCGAACTGTCCCGGCAGACAGGAAGAGCGCCCCTGCGATGGCTGCCACGGGTGCGCCGTCGTGAGCGGCGCGCAGTACTTGGGTCTCACGCTCCGTCAGGGGCGACTCGCCGCTGACGAGGCTGTCGGCCGCAAGGGTGGGATCGACGACGCGCAGTCCGGCGTGGACACGCCTGACCGCGTCGGCAAGCTGCCTGGCGGGGGTGTCCTTGACGACGAACCCGCCGGCCCCGGCGTGCAGGGCTTTACGAAGAAATCCGGGACGGCCGAACGTGGTGACGATCAGAACCCGGGTGTCGGGCGCTGCCTCGCGAAGGGCCGCCGTCGCGGCGATTCCGTCCATGCCGGGCATCTCGACGTCCAGAAGCGCGACGTCCGGGCGGTGTTCGAGAACGGCGGACACCACCTCGTCGCCGCGACCGACCTCGGCCACCACGGACAGGTCGGATTCCAGATCGAGCAGCGCGGCCAAAGCTCCTCGCACGAGCGCCTGATCGTCCGCCAAGAGCAGCCGTATGGTTGCTCGATCGCCCTGGCTGTTCACTCTGTCTCCTGTTCGACTACCTGAAGTGCAAACCCCTGCGGCTGGGGATGAGTGATGATCACTCGTGCGCCCGACGCTCCGGCGCGCTCGCGCAATCCGATCAGACCGTTTCCGGAAGACGTCGACTCGGCCCCTCGTCCGTCGTCGACGACCGACGCACTATTCTCGTCGACCGTGATCCGGCAGTGGGTCGCACCGCTGTGTCGAACGACGTTGGTGACGCCCTCACGGATCGTCCATGCAAAGAGTTCCCGAAGACGCGTGGGAACCATGTCGGTGCTGCTCGGCACGTCGTCTTCGATACCTGCCGCACGCAAAGCCTCTCGCGCTCGGGCTATCTCGACGGGTAGCGAAATCCCACGAAATCCTTCGACGGCCGAGCGCACGTCTGCCAACGCGTCACGAGAAAGTCTTTCGAGGTCGTCGAGTTCGCTGCGTGCACGTTCGATATCGACATCGAGTAGGCGATTGGCCAGTTCGGCTTTGATCGTGATGACGGTCAGCGAGTGCCCGAGGATGTCGTGCAGATCGCGCGCCATCCTCGTTCGCTCCTCCATGATTGCCCGCTGCTCCTGCTCTTCGCGTTCATGGAGTATGGCGAAGTTGCGGCTGATCAGGGACATGATTCCCCAGGTCGCGAACGCGGCCGCGCAGACTCCGAGTGAGAGTCCGGAGTAGTTCCCCCATCCGGACGAGAGGCTGACTATCTCCACGGAGGCCGCGAACACCAAGGCGAGAATGCCGCCGGCGACGGTCGGCAACAGTGTCACCGCTGTCACCGCGAGGTACGGTGCTGCTGCCAAACCTGTCGGCCCGACGCTCACGATCATCACGGCGGCCAACGCGGTCAAGGCGGCCAAAGCCAGTGCAGCTTCGCGAATCGTCGGCCGAGTCATTGTCATTCGACGCCGCTGCTGCGTTGTGGCGAACGTGTAGAGATAGAGCGCACTGAAGGCGACGGTCGCGAGAATCCCTGTCCAGCCGCGCAGTTCGTCGCGCAGATTCCATCCCTCGATCAGCGGCCCGCCGAGAAATACCATCCAGACCGCCGCGAAGAGAACGCCGAAACGATTCCGCCGCGGGAGCGCGACGGAATCTTCTCGGTCAGTCGTTTGCGACAACTACACACGCTCCGTATCTCGTTGGAACCGCCAGATCGCTCCGCCGGCGAAGATGGCGAACCACACCAGGATATTGACGATCCAGGTCCAGTGAATGCTATTGCCCGTCAACGGTGCGTGGGCGAGGGCGTTGATGCCGAACATCGGGGTGAACTGTGCGATGGTCGCCCATACGGAACCGTCGGTGAGTGGTACGAAGAGTCCGCCGCCGAATGCGAGCAGAGCCAGTCCCGGTCCGAGCAACTGCATGACGTTCTCACTGGGGAGTAGGTACCCCATGAACAGGCCGAAGGCCGCGAAGATCGACGATCCCAGCCAGGCGATCAATGCCGTTGTGAACCAGAGTGATCCGTCCATCTGCGCCGAGGTGAACGCGCCGACGACGTAGACCACGAGAATCGAGACGAGACCGAGCAGCATCGCCATGATCAGTTTGACGGCGATGTAGGCGACCGGGGTCAGGGGAGTCAGCCGAAGTTGTCGGCTCCACCCGGACGCTCGTTCGATCGAGACCATCGCGCCGCCGCTGGTGGTGGCCAGCATCGCGCCGTACAGGGCCATGCTGATCATGATGTACGCGGCGACATTGCCGTGCCCGATCCCGTGGTCGTCGTCGCCTTGACCGAGACCGAAGACGAGGAAGAAGACAACCGGCATGACGAGCGTGAAGATCATCGTGCGCCGGTTGCGAGTCAGGCGACGAAATTCCAGTCGCAGTAGCGTCGTGTTGAATCCGCCGAGAGGTACGACGGTTCGCTCGGCTCCGTAGGTATTCGCTTCGGTTGCAGTGGTCATCACTTCTGTCCTTCGGAGTTGTTCGACGTGAGTGCGATGAATGCGTCTTCGAGGCCACGCGAGACGATTTCGAGATCGCGAGCCTGCGTATTGGTCAACAGGAACCGTGCAACGGCATCGGTGTCGCCCGAGTGCACGAGCAGCGACTCACCGCGCACCTCGACGGCGTCGGAGTTCGGTATGGCTCGCAGGAGTTCGTCGGTGATGCCTGGAACAGTCGCGCGCAGGGTGCGCCCGGACGCCATCGCCTTGACCTCGGCGGTGGTCCCGTCTGCGACCACGGTGCCTTGCCTGACCAGGATGATGCGGTCGGCGTGGACATCGGCCTCTTCGAGGTAGTGCGTCGCAAAAAGCACAGTGCGACCGTGATCTGCGTCGGCGCGGATGGCGGACCAAAAGTCCCGACGCCCTTCGACGTCCATACCGGTGGTGGGCTCGTCGAGAATGAGCAATTGCGGGTTCGACAGCAACGCCATCGCAAATCGCAACCGCTGTTGTTGTCCGCCTGAGCATTTGCTGACCAGGCGATCGGAGATGTCGAGGATTCCGGCTCTCCCCAGCACTTCGTCGACCGGACGGGATTGGGAGTACAGGCTGGCGGTCAGCTGCACAGTCTCGGCAACCGTCAGCTCTTTCAGTAGTCCGCCGGTCTGCATGACTGCCGAGACGAGTCCGCGGGCAATCGCCGATCGAGGTGACATTCCGAAGACGCTCACCTCGCCTGACGTCGGCCGGGACAGGCCGAGGATCATGTCGATGGTTGTCGTCTTGCCTGCGCCGTTCGGGCCGAGGAACGCGACGATCTCGCCGGGGCGGATGCTCAGGTCGATACCTTTGACGGCGTCGACGGTTCCGAAACTCTTGCGAAGTCCGGTCAACCGGACGGCGTCGTGTGCCGATCCTTCAGTGAGTGTGTGCAGTGCCTGTGGTGAATGCCGTGCCTGTGTTGAGGTCATACATAGAATCTGCTCGCTTCGAGGTCGTGATCCCTCGTCCGTCCGTCATTCTTCTGCCATGACATTTGTCATCGGGTCGGCCGGTATCTGTTTCGGTGCAACCTGGCCGAGGCGCGCGAGGACCAACCCCGCGATGATTGCTGCGCCACCTACAGCTTGGAGTGCGGTGACGGATTCCCCGACCAGGATCCACGCGGCGACGACCGCGCACAGCACTTCGGTCAGCGCTACCAGAGACCCGATTGTCGGCCCCAGCAGCGTGATCGCGGCGATGCCGGTGAGATAGGCAATGACAGTGCTGACCAGGACCAGGACCACCACCGGCAGCCACACGTTCACCGAATGGTCTGCCACGACGGCGTTCGAGGCCGAGAACTGGAGGGGGAGGACGCCTACGAGTCCGAGCGCGCCGATGACCACTGCACTGACCGTGAGCCCCGATGCCGCGAGAACAACTGGATGGAGATCACCGTCCGCACGTTCGGAAATGACGAAATAGACTGCAAGGCATGCCGCGGCGGCCAGTCCCCAGGCGACTCCGACGGCACTGATCTCTGCCGATCCGAAGACGTCGATCACCACGGCGGCGCCGATCAAGGCCACCGCCGCACCGAGAAGCGTCTGCACGCTCGGACGTGCGCCCTTGGTTATCCACACCCACCCGATGACGATGATCGGTGCAAGGTACTCGAGAAGCAATGCGACGCCGACCGAAAGATGTTGCACGGCATTGAAGAAGCACAGTTGAACGCCCGAGATCGCGAACACCCCGTACAGCAGTACCGTTCGCGTGTGGGTGCTCGCCTGTCGTAGGCGAGGCCATTGGGTGGCTACGGCGATCACCATCATCACCAGTGCGCCGGCGGCAACGCGCGCGAACACTGCGCCGCCGGGGGACCACCCTGATTCGATGAGAGATTTCGCGAACGGGCCCGATACGCCGAACGTTGCCGCGGACAGCAGGGCGAAGATCAAGCCGTTGCGAGAGTTCACGTCGTCACCCGTCAGGAGTAAAAGCGATTACGATGCTGACATTAGGTTGATACGGCTCAGGAGTCAAAGTGCATTTTGCTGGTGACACGGAATCGGCGCTCGTCTTCGCCGCGTCGTTGGTCAACACGGCCCGCGGCGGGGCCGAACTGCTTCCGGATCAAGAGGAGCTGACACGGTTTCTCGACGCGGATCGCTGGACCGGCAGGCGGGACGGCACACCGGAGGAATTGACGGCGGTTCGTGCGCTGCGTCCACGACTGCGAAAGTTCTGGGAAGCCGCGGGAGTGGACGACGCCGTCGAGGTGGTGAACACACTGCTACTCGAATCGGGCGCGAGGCCGCGGCTCACCAGGCACGACGACCTCGGCTGGCACCTGCACGTCACCGCTGACGATTCGCCACTGGTGGACCGGATGGCCGCAGAAGCGGCGATGGGTGTGCTCGATCTGATCCGAACCGACGAATTCTCGAGGTTGCGATGGTGCGAGGCCCCGGACTGCGAAGCGGTCTTCGTGGATTTGTCGCGCAATCGTTCGAAGCGATACTGCGACACCGGGAACTGTGGGAACAGGGCGCACGTCGCCGCCTATCGTGCCCGTAAATCCGGGGCGTGACCAAGCGGCGTTCGGAGGGATAGAACCAGGCTGAGTGAATACCTTGTCGGGAGCCAGGATCGGTCTAGCGTTGTGAATTCGGAACAGATTTCGCGAAGCCAGGAGGATGGTCGGTGGCCGATCGTAGGCGTCCACTCAAGACGGTGACCGGTGTCAGCGGGGCGGTGAGTATCTACGACGCCGCGATCGATCCGACGACTTCGACGGTCGCGTCCGCGATCGACGTCGCAAAGACGGCCGAGGCGAACAAGATCGACGGACTGTTTGCCGCCGACCTGCTGAGTTTCGGTGCGCAGGGCGCGATCGGTGCGCAGGAGCCGTTGATCTTCCTTGCCGCGCTGAGTGCGGTCACCACCCATGTGGGGCTCATCGCCACCGTCACGACGACGTTTCATCACCCATTCAACCTGGCACGGTTGTTCGGCACCCTGGACCACGTCAGCAATGGTCGAGCCGCATGGAATGCCGTCACTTCCTCACTCGGAGAAGAGAACTACAGCGACCTGGACCTGCCGAGTCCGGAGGAGCGGTACGCCCGAGCGGCCGAATCGCTCGAGGTGGTCAACGCGCTCTTCGACAGCTGGAAGCCCGGCGCCTTGATCCGGGGAGAGGGCTCTGCGGTGCTGGATCCGTCGAGGGTGGTCCCCATCGAGCACCGAGGCAAGTACTTCACCGTGCAGGGGCCGTTGAACATTCCATCCCTGCCGCAGCGTCGTCCGGTCCAATTCCAGGCAGGCCAATCTGCCGGAGGTATCGAACTGGGTGCTCGCTTCGCCGAGGTCGTATTCACTTCTCTCGCAACCTTCGAGGACGCGGTCACCTACACGAAGACGATCCGCGCCAGGGCGGCAGAGTTGGGGCGTGGGGACGAACTGCCACTGATTTTCAGCTCGTTCCACGCAACGTACGGCGCTACCGAAGCCGAAGTCGAACGATTGGTCAGAGAAGCCGAGGAATCGACGGACTTCGACGCCGGACGCACCAGGCTTGCCGACATGTTCGGCGGCGGCGTGGATTTCTCGGAATTGCCGCTGGATCGGCCGATCCCGGAGTCGTTGTTGCCGGACCCGTCGTCGGTGAATCGACGACGGGGCCGGGTCGAGATCTTCGGCAAGCTCGCATCACAAGGAAAGACTCTGCGTGAGTTGATCATCGCGTCCAAGGACACCGGCCACTGGGCAGCGGCGGGCACCCCGGAACAGCTCGCGGACGCGATCGAGGAACGATACGACGCGGGCGTACTCGACGTCATCACGCTCGGTGACCTTGCCGATCCGCGTACACGCGATTTCGTCACGAACGGGCTGCTGCCGGAGCTGCGCAAGCGCGGAATCGTGGGATCCGACTACGTCGGCGATACCTTTCGCGAGAACCTCGAGTTGCCACCGCTGCCACCGGTTTCCGGTGTCTAGTTGTTGGAAGCGAGTGAGCGCATGAAGAACATGAGGTTGGCCGGTCTTTCCGCGAGGCGACGCATGAAGTAGCCGTACCACTGGCTGCCGTAGGGAACGTAGACCCGCAGGTGATTGCCTTCGGCTACCAATCTGCGTTGTTCGCCGTCGCGGATGCCGAAGAGCATCTGGAACTCGAAATCCTCGGCTGTCCGCTCGGTCAGTGTGGCGAGTCCGAGGGCGGCGTCGATCATGGTGGGATCGTGGGAGGCCACCATCGGGTATCCGTCACCCTCCATCAAGACCTTCAGGCAACGCACGTACGACGCGTCGACTTCGGCGGCCTTTTGGAACGCGACGCCGGCCGGTTCCTTGTATGCACCCTTGCACAGCCGAATTCGTGAACCTGATCCGGAGAAGTGCCGGCAGTCGGCCTCGGTGCGGTGTAGGTACGCCTGCAGGACCGTGCCGAGCGTCGGGAAGTCGCGGCGCAACTCTTCGACGATGGACAGTGTCGAGTCGGTGGTGGTGTGATCCTCCGCATCGACGGTGACCCACGCGCCCACTTCGTCTGCCGCTGTGACGATTCGGTGAGCGTTCGCCAGGGCGATCTTCTCGCCGTCACCGGGAAGCGACTGCCCCAACGCGGAGAGCTTGAGCGAAACCTCCAGGGAGTGTTGCGTCCCGGCAATCTCGGAAAGCGTTGCGTACGAGCGGAGAAGGGAGAGATAGGCATCGACGGTAGCTGTTGCCTGAGCCGGATCGGTGGTGTCCTCGCCGAGGTAGTCGACCGTCACGAACCGGCCACTGGTGAGGATGTCGCGCACCGCTGACATCGCTGCGGGTTCCGCGTCCCCGGCGACGAACCTGTCTACAAGCTTGCGGGTCAAGGTCATCCCGGAGACTGTCTTCTCCAGTCGCGACGAGCGTGCCGCCGCGAGGAGCACCGGGCGCAGTGGGTTGCTCAGCGAGACGGCACTCATCAACGGTTCTCGCTCTCGGCTGGATCGACGTCTTGGTGGGGGTAACGATGATCGGTGGGAGGAACGAAGGTTTCCTTGACGGTGCGTGTCGACGCCCAACGGAGCAGATTCTGCGGCGAACCGGCCTTGTCGTTGGTACCCGAAGCCCGCGCACCTCCGAAGGGTTGTTGTCCGACAACCGCTCCCGTCGGCTTGTCGTTGACGTAGAAGTTTCCGGCGGCGAACCGCAGGCCATGATGAGCTTGATCGACGGCCGCACGGTCGGTGGCGATCACGGCGCCGGTCAGGGCGTAAGCGGATCCGCTGTCGACGCGCGCGAGGATGTCGGCGTAGGCATTGGGTGCGGAGTCGTCGTAGACGTGAAGCGAAAGGATGGGACCGAAGTACTCGGTGCTGAAGGCTTCGTCGCTCGGGTCGTCACCGAGTAGGACCGTCGGTGAGATGAAGAATCCTTCACGGTCGTCGTAGTCGCCGCCTGCTGCGATGGTGAGGCTGCTGGTCGACTTGGCGCGGACGATCGCGGCGGCGTTTCGGTCGAACGAACGTTGGTCGATGACGGCGCCGCCGAAGTTCGTCAGGTCGGTGACGTCTCCGTACTTCAGCGACGACACAGTGTCGATGAACCTGTCGCCCATCTTGGCCCACACCGACTTCGGGATGAACGCCCGTGATGCGGCCGAACATTTCTGGCCCTGGTAGTCGAAGGCCCCGCGAATCAATGCCGTCGTGAGTACGTCCGGGTCAGCGGAACTGTGTGCGAGTACAAAATCCTTGCCGCCGGTTTCGCCGACGAGACGCGGATACGTCCGGTAGTTCGAGATGTTGGCTCCGACCTCACGCCACAAACGCTGGAACGTTGCGGTGGATCCGGTGAAGTGGATACCCGCCAGTCGGGGGTCGGCAAGCGCGACCTCGGACACCAAGGGGCCGTCGCCGAGAACAAGATTGATCACCCCGGGCGGGAGGCCGGCAGCTTCGAGTAGTTGCATCGTCAGGTACGCCGCGACGGCCTGCGTTGGTGACGGCTTCCAGATCACGGTGTTGCCCATCAGGGCCGGTGCTGTGGGGAGATTTCCGGCGATGGCGGTGAAATTGAAGGGAGTGATCGCGTAGACGAAACCTTCGAGTGGACGATATTCGACGCGATTCCACACTCCCGGAGCGGAAACGGGTTGGTCGGCGAGTATCTGACGTGCGAACGCGACGTTGAAACGCCAGAAGTCGATCAGTTCGCAGGGCGCGTCGATCTCGGCCTGGTATGCGGTCTTCGACTGGCCGAGCATTGTTGCGGCGGCGATGGTTTCGCGCCACGGGCCGGAAAGTAGATCGGCGGCGCGGAGGAAGACCGCAGCGCGGTCGTCGAACGAGAGGTCGCGCCAGGCCGGGGCGGCGAGTGTAGCGGCGTCGATGGCATCACGAACATCCGAGTGCGTTGCGCCCGCAAACGATCCGATGACCGAGCTGTGACGGTGTGGTTGAACTACGTTCTGTCGCTTACCTTCCGCAGTTCGGTGGATGCCGCCGATGACCTGCCTGATGTCGGTCGGCGATTCGGCCAGTTCGGTCAGTTTCGTACGGAGGCGCGATCGTTCCGGGCTTCCCGGCGCGTAATTGTTCACCGGTTCGTTGGCTGGGTGGGGGACATTGGTAACGGCGTCCATGACGATCCTTCGGCAGACTCAGGAGTGGGCAGTTGTCGTGTCGTGAACCAGTCAAGTCGAAAGACGTCGGCGAGTAATCCGCTGAGCGGCCAAACATCGGTGTCCGTGTTTGTCCGATCGGCTGAACCGTTTTCGCAGGAAAATGCACTATTCTCGAAGTTGAGGCGTTGCGACGGTCCGGAGAGTGGGTGGTACGTGTCTATCCGTGGGGTCAGGCTCGACGCGGTCCTTCGGGCGCTGGGCGGAGCTTTTGTCGAGCTCGTCCTCGCGCCGTCAGGTGATGACGTCTTCGTCGACTCCGTGGTGTTCGCAGAGGTCGGGGACCTCACGCGCCCCAGAACCGCGGCCGTCGAATCCTCTGAGCTCTGGCTCGCTGTCGGTATCGGCGCAGCCGAATTGGCGGCCTGGCTGAACCGCCTCGATCAGAAGGGATCAGCGCCTCGGGCCGTCATGTCGAAGGAGGCCTCGGACACGTCGGTGCGTGCGGCGGCACAGCGCGCCGGGATCGCCTTGATAGCGGTCCATCCGGATGCTCGTTGGGATCGATTGTTCACGACCATCCGGGGCGTGCTCGATCATTCGGTGTCCCGACAGGATTCGGACGACATCGTATTCGGGAGTGACACAGACTTGTTCGAGCTGGCGCAGAACGTCGCCGCAATCACGCGGGGGATGGTCAGCATCGAGGACGAGCATTCCCACGTCTTGGCCTATTCGGCATCGGGAGATGCTGCGGACGAGCTACGTCGGCAATCAATCCTCGGCCGCGAAGGACCTCGCGAATACCTCAGAAAGCTACAGGAGTGGGGCGTCTTCGAGAGCCTGCGGCGAAGCGACGACGTAGTGGAGGTGCCCGCTCACGACGACCTTGCGATCAGGCGACGGTTGGTGGTTCCGATTCGGAGAATATCCGACAATGTCAAGGGGGAGAGCGGTTTCAGCTCTGATCTTCTCGGCACGATCTGGGTGCAGGAAGGCCCGGTTCCCATTGCCGGCGATGCCGACAGCGTGCTCCGCGGTGCCGCGGCCGTTGCTGCTCGGCTGATTTCGCGCATCCGAGACGCGCCGAGTAACGAGGCGATACAGATTCAGCGGTTGCTCGGGGTTCGCGGCGGCGGTGTCGACGTTCCTTCGCTCGCGGCCTCGTTGACCATCCCGATGTCCGGACCGGCGATGGTGGTCGGAGTGGCGAGTATCGGAAACGGTGGGCTGCCGTCTTCGGGCGAACTCGTGTCGTCTTTGCGACTGCACGCCAGCGCCTTTCAGCGTGAATCGCTGGTGAGTGCCGTCGGCACCCGGATCTATGTGCTGTTTCCGCGAACCCAATCCGTGAAATCCACAGTCTCGTGGACCCGCGAAGTTGTCGCGCGTTTGGACAAGGTGTCGCCTTCGGGGCTACGGGCCGCGGTCTCGTCGCCGGTTTCGACGCTTGCGGAGGTGGCCCAGGCTCGGGCCGAAGTGGATCGGGTCTTGGACGGAACGTCGGGGGATGTTCGTGTGACCACCCTCGCGGACTCGCGCACACCGGTGCTGCTGGGCGAAATCATGGACACCATTGCGGCCGACGAGCAACTGCACGATCCGAGAGTCGACGCCCTGGACGTCTACGACAGACGCAACGGGTCGAACATGCGCGAAAGCATCTCCGTTTACCTCGCACATTCGGGCGATGTCCGACGTGCATCCGAGCAGCTTCGGATTCACCCGAACACCCTCAGGTATCGGATCAAGAGGGTCGAGGAGATCACGGATACCGACCTCTCCGAGCCGTCGGCCAGGCTGTTGATGGAGATTCAGTTGGCGGCGTCTGCTCGGGCAGTGAGTTCGCCGAACCTGTCGGACCCCAGCAGTACTCTTCGCGAATGATCGACTCAGCGAAGGTGCCAGGCGCAGCGCGCGCGTATTTCGACGGCGGCGACGTCCGCGGCGTTTTCACCGAAGACGCAGTGGTTCGTGACGACGGCCGGACGTATGTCGGGATCGAAGAAATCGTGGCGTGGAAGTCGGCCGTGTCGACGGCGTTCACCTTCACCCAGAAGATCGAGTCGGTCAACACCCCAGGCTCGGCCGTTGTCGTGTCGGTGAAGGTCGAGGGTGATTTTCCCGGAAGCCCCGTCCAGTTACATCACCATTTCACTCTCGACGGTGATCGGATTTCCGCTCTCACGGTGTGCCCCTGATGCCCACCGCTGACGAACTGCTCGGGAAATCCGTCGTCGCCGATCTGGCAGGCTGTCTAGAGCGAGCCTCCGGTCACACACGCCTCGCCCTCGTTCGGGGTAGTACATCCGAATTCGACGGTATGAGTCTCGGCGAACGTACGCGCGTTGTGCGGGACGCGATGACTGCCGAACTGCCTCAGGATCTTCCGGCCTTCGCCGAGATCATCCGCCGTGCGCTTTCAGAAGAGACCTTCACCGGTTGGATGATCTGGCCGGTGACCGAAGCCGTCGCCGTCACGGCGACACGAAGTGGCTCCGAGTCGGATTTCGACGAGGGAATGGCTCTGCTTGCCGAGTTGACGTCGCGTCTGACGGCCGAATTCGCAATTCGCTCATTTCTCGAAACGAACCTTGACCGTTCGCTGGCGATCGCACTCACCTGGACCGGCCATGAAGACGAACACGTCCGGCGCTTGGCGACCGAAGGCACTCGTACTCGTTTGCCCTGGGGAAGACGAGTGAAAGAATTGACGGCGCGTCCCGAGTCGACAATCGTCATTCTCGACGAGCTGTATCGGGATGATTCGGAATATGTACGACGTTCGGTCGCAAACCATCTCAACGATCTCAGTCGTGCTGACGCTGCGCTCGCAGTATCGACTGCGAAGCGTTGGCTGCAGACACCGGATTCCAACACACTGAAAATCGTCAAACATGCATTGCGGACGTTGATCAAGGCCGGCGATCCAGATGCTCTGTCCCTCTTGGGGTTCTCGCCGCCCACCGACGTCGTGCTCGAGGGGTTCGTCATCGACCGCGAAACAGTTCATGCGGGTGGAGAACTCACCTTCGACTTCGCCGTCACGAACAACGGCAGCGAGTCCGTCACCGTCGTGATCGATTACATCGTCCACCACGTGAAGGCCAACGGGACCACGACGCCCAAGGTCTTCAAACTGACAACACGAACGCTGGAACCCGGGGTGCCGGCCCGTATCGCGAAGAGGCATTCCTTCAAACCGATCAGCATCCGGAAGTACTACGCCGGCGAACATGCCGTCGAGGTGCAGATCAACGGCGTACGCCAGGTGCGAGGTGTATTCCGTTTGGACGTGTGAGGAGATCCGGCCTAGACGCGGAGACCGGCAAATATCGGGATCGGGGCTATGCGGACCGTCGTCCAGATCAACACGAGTGTCAAGATCACAGCCGGTGACCAGCGCAACTGATGCCAGAGCATGACGGGTCTTCCACGGGTGCGGGCGGTCGTCCACGAGACGTACGTGAACGCCAGTGCAAGCAGCATCACGAGGCCAAAGGCATTGAAACGCATCGCTGCACCGAAATCGCCGTGGATGAGGCTGTACACCATCCGAGTGCTACCGCAACCGGGACAATTGACGTTGAACAGCGCTTTGGTCGGACAAACGGGAATGACCCCACCAGGTGTGGTGGGGTCACTCCAGGAGATGAAGGCGCACAGCGCAATTGCCGTGAACGCAACTGCCGCTGGCGCCTTCAGTGCGGCGAGTCGTGATATGTCATCGTTCTCGGTGTCACCACAATTCGGTGTCATTGCAGTTCGGTGTTTGGCCGTCGATCAGTGTCGCCGGTCGGCGTCGGCGGTCACAGGGAACTCGATCCGGCAAGGACGACGACAAAAAGGAAGTACAGAACAGCGACGGCAACACCTGCGCCGACTGACCACAAGGCGAACTTCTTGGCATCGTCAGCTGATTTTCGCGCAGCGTCGAACTGACCTTGCGCCCACAAAGTGTTGACCTGGCTTGATTTGACGATCGAGACGATGCCGAGCGGGAGGCAGCAGAACACTGTCACGAGAATCGCCCAGACCAGATTGTTGTCCGGCGGAGGGCCGACCGGTTGTTGCTGGCCGTAGTACGGGTTCTGCGTCATTGGTCACCTAGCGTTCGGAGAAACAGGGCGTTCGGAGAAACACCCTCTGACGTGCGAAGAGCACGGGCAGGTGACAACATAATCCGTTTCCGAGTGAGTCAGTATCGACTGTTCGTATGACAGAGAATCCGGTTGATTTCTGATTCGGAAGGCGATCCCGAAGACGTCAGCGCATGACCTGTACCTGCTCGGCGATGTCAGCGGCCAGGGCCATCGCAGTCAGAGCGAGGCCGTTGTTGAGGTCGTATCGCAGATGCCCGACATGGCCGTCCTGGACAGCGCGGACTCGTTTCCACGTGGGCGACTCGGCTTCCACAGCGTCGGGGTTCTGTAGCAAGACGAAGTCGGCCTGGTCGAAGATCGCAAGCTCCTCGAGGCTGTAGAAAGTCGAATCCTTCCGATCAGGTGCGGCATGGGCAGCGTCGGTCAAGACGTTCAAGCCGAGGTCCTGCGCAACCGAGACGGCGAACGTGTTGTTCTGCAGCCAGATCTGACCGCTGTCTGCGCCGGCGATCGCAATCGACTTGCCTTCGAGGAGACCACCGATCTTGGCCCGCGCTTGCGCAAGTTCGGCGTTGTATCGGGCGATGACGCGTTCGGCGACTTCGCGGCGATCGAGAGCCGTGAGCTGCGCGGTCATGGCCTGCTTCCACGACGAGCTCGTCGTGCCCTCGTCGACGACGAGCACCGGTGCGATGTCAGTGCCGAGCAGGCCCTTGTCCTGGTAGTAATTCCACCAGCCTTTCCCGACGACCAAAAGATCGGGGTCGTGGCTCAGTATCGATTCGGCATTCGGTTCGTTGTTCGTCCCACCGAGGCGAGCCGCGCCGGCGGGTACCTGGCGCATGAGTTGAGACTTAGGATCCCAATTGGTCGCGACGATCGGGTACTCGGCAAGTAGTGCAAAATCGAGGGCGCCTCGAGCTTCGAGCACCACGACGCGCTTGGGGTCCCGCGGGAGGCGGTAGGCCTGGTCCGCGACGACGATGTCGACCCACTCGTCGGAGGCTTCGGTGCCGCTGGATTCGCCCGAACATGCAGAGAGTGCGCCTAGTGTACCGAGCGCCGCCGCACCGGCCAGGAATCCGCGTCGTGTCAAGGAATCGATCAGACGGGTGAACTCGCCGTCCACATCTCTTGTCGACTGCAAGGGGGTATCGGTCGCAAAAGGGGACACCGTCGGGTGGAAGGTTTCGGTCGATTCGATCACAGGCATGAGAAGGCGCAGCTCCATCTGATGTTCCGGGCATTGGCAGGTGCCTGACCAACGTATTCGAATTCCGTAGCCGGAGCCTTGCTCGAAAGCGCCAATCGCTCAGCGGATTTGGCCATTCGTCACGGATTCGTGCCACGGGACGCTCCCCTCGGATTCGGCTCGTCGTGGAGGGGCGCGCCCATCTGATCCGAACTCGAGGTATCGTGGCCGACATGCAGCGCGTCTATTTCTGGTTTAGCAGGCCGGCCCCGGGTGGGCCTGCCGGCGTAACCACGCGCTGACAACCTCCACCCAAGAGCCGGACTACAGACCGGCTCGCTGGAGTTTCTCTTCATCTCTGGGGTCGGCCTGAGAACAGGAAACCGAAAACCCCATGACTGTCACCATCGACACCACCACAGCTTCGGACAGCCTCGACGATCAGCGCACTGTGAGTATCAGTCCGCTCGTGTCACCGGCGACTGTTCGTGCTCAGCACGCTCCGGACGAGGTCGCCGCCGCCACTGTGCGCACCGGTCGGGCCGACACCATCAACATCCTCAACGGTGACGACGATCGTTTGATCGTCGTAGTCGGTCCGTGCTCTGTGCACGATCCGGAAGCGGCGATGGACTACGCCCGCCGGTTGGCCGCCAAGGCCGACGAACTGCGGGACGATCTGCACATCGTCATGCGCGTCTACTTCGAAAAGCCGCGCACCACACTCGGGTGGAAGGGCCTGCTCAACGATCCCCACCTCGACGGCACGTTCGACATCAACACCGGGCTCGGTATCGGCCGCAAGTTGCTTCTCGACGTGTCGAGCCTGGGCCTGCCTGTCGGCTGCGAGTTCCTTGATCCGATCATGCCTCAGTACATTGCCGACCTGGTCAGCTACGGTGCGATCGGCGCCCGGACCGCCGCCAGTCAGGTTCACCGTCAGCTGTGCAGCGCGCTGTCCATGCCCGTCGGTATCAAGAACTCCACCGAAGGTGATGTGCAGGTAGCCGTCGACGGCACCCGCGCCGCGGCAGCGAGCCACGTGTTCCCCGGAACGGACCTCGACGGCCAGGCTGCCTTGATCCGTACCGCGGGCAACCCCGACTGCCATGTCATTCTTCGTGGCGGTAGCGACGGACCGAACTACGATGCCGAGACAGTCGCGGACACCCTTGCCCGCCTGCGTAAGTCGAACCTGCCCGAGCGCGTGGTCATCGACGCGAGCCACGGTAACAGCAGCAAGGACCATGAGCGTCAGGTCATCGTGCTCGACGACATTGCCCGACGTCTGACCGAGGGCGAGCAGGGAATCGCCGGCGTCATGTTGGAGAGTTTCATCGAGGCCGGCCGTCAGGACCTGACCTTGGGCAAGGCGGACGAGCTCACCTACGGCCAGTCGATCACCGACGCGTGCATCGACTGGTCCACCACCGCAGCGCAGTTGGATCGTCTGGCGCAGGCCGTTGCGGCTCGGAGGGGCTGACGCCCCCGTGCGCCTTTCTGGTAGCGCCAACTACCAAAAAGGCGCACAGGGCCGCTAGGCCAACACTTCTCGCGTGGCCTCGACCAGGCGCTCCAGCCAGGCGTCGGTGCCGACGGCGCGGCGCAGTGGCTCGTTGGGCAGTTCGATGCTGACCGGCAGTCCGGCAGGCAAAGTCGACCAGATGTCGGCCAGGGCTATGCCGCCGGTGCCGGGCACCAGACGCTCCTCGCGGGCCTGACGGATCAGCTCTGCGTCCCCAGTGGGAGCGGGGGTCGAACCGTCGCACATCTGGGCGTAGTGCAACCACTCGCGCGGGATGGACGCAAGATCCTCGAGCGTTGTCGCCGAGCGGTCGGTGTGCAATGCGTCGACGAGGACACTGCGAGCCGGACCGTCTGCCGCCGAGACGATCTCGATGGCCGCACGCGCATCGGGCACCGCAGTCCACGGCATGAATTCGAGCGAGGCGACGATGCCGTAGTTCGCGCACAGTTCAGCGAGGCGGGCATAGGAGTCCGTGAGCCGAGCGCGGTCGCGGTCGTCGCCGCCCACCAGAACGGCTTTGGCTCCGAGCTGTGCTCCGGCTTCGAGCAGCGGAGCGTAGTCGGTGGGGTCGAAGTCGGCTGCAAGACGGATGATTTCGAGGTCGAATACCTCGACCGGTGAATCGCCCAGTCGACGCACCAGTTCGTCCAACGACTGCTTGTCCTCGTGCAGAGGGTAGGCCGTCGTACCTGGTGCCGCGGGCATCAGACGGATACCGATGGTGTCGAAGCCGTGCTTTTCAGCTAAGTCGACGTGCTGCATCGGTGCGGTGTCGAGCACTGTGAGGGCTGCCAGTCCGAGTGAGAGTGTCATGCGTGCGCTCCAACTGTCTCGGCTCCGGCCAGTTCCCGGCCGGCCAGGTAACCGAATGTCATGGCCGGTCCGAGGTTGATGCCCCCGGACGGGTAGTGCCCGCCCATCACGCTCGCCTGATCGACGCCGACGGCGAGCAACCCCTCGATGGGGCGGTCGTTGTCGTCGAGCACATGCGACGACGAGTCCGTGACCAGTCCGGCGAAGGTGCCGAAACTCCCTGGCACGACTTTCACCGCGTAGTACGGGCCCTTCTGCAAGGGCGCGAGCGACGGGTTCGGCCACGGATTGGAAGCATCTCCGGAACCTCGGTTGAACGGTGTTGTACCGCGACCGAACTCGGGGTCTTCACCGGCCACGGCCCCGATATTGAAAGCTGCGACGGTTTTCTCCAACTGCACGGGGTCGACGCCGATCTTCTCGGCCAAGTCCCGAAGAGTGCGCCCACGCGTGAGGTACCCCGAGCGCAGGTACGGCTGGATCGGGATCGGCAAGGGCTTCGCCATGCCCAGCGGGAGGTATCGCACATACTGTTGATCGGCAATCAACCACGAGCACACCTCTTCGCCCTCGGGAACCTGCTCGACCATCGCGAGTGTGTAGTCGTGATAGCCGAGTGCTTCGTTGACAAACCGCTTGCCGTTCGCGAGAACTCCGATGACACCGGGCTTTCCGCGATCGAGGATGTGCGGGAACACACCTTCCTTGCCGTTGCGGTAGCGAACGATGGAGACGGGGCAGTACGCGACGGGGGAGGCGAGGGTGCGGTCGAGTCGGCCGCCCACGGATTCGCCGAGGGTGATGCCGTCGCCGGTGGTTGTCTTCGGAGTGAGTGACCAGTGCTCGTTTCCGGTGGGGGTACGGGGGAACAGTTCACGTCGGCGGTCGATGTCCTGGGCGAAGCCGCCGGTGGCTAGTACGACGCCGCGCGTGGCAGTTACCGAGTACGCGCCATCCGGACCTTCGAGGCGGACGCCGACAACGCGGCCGTCGTCATCGGTCTGCAACGCGGTCGCGGACGTCTTCACCCGAAACTCGACGCCCAGATCGAGTGCCGAGCGCAGCATCATGCCGACAAGCGCGGTGCCGTTGACGAGTTGCTGGCCACGACGCTTGGTGGCGAGATCGAACATGTGCTTAGTCACCCGAACACCACAGTGCACAAAGGCTTTTGGTGAGCGGGTCGAGTGCAGGAAAGCCTGCAGGTCGGGCCCGGCCATGATGCCCATACCGAGGAACGACGTTTCGTACAGCTGCCGACGCAGTAGCGCCGCGACATCTGGTCCGAGCTTTCGCAGACTCACCGGTTTCGGTCCGACGGAACGGTGACCCGTGCCGGCGCCCGGTGTGTCACCGTGAATATCGGCGATCTTGGCTCCGGGCACGAACTTCAGAGCAGTCGTGCGTTCGAAGAACTCGACCATCTCCGGGGCGCCGTCGAGGAGTGCATCGACCTTGGCGGCGTCGAAGTTGTCGCCGAGTCGGTTTTCCAGATACGTCCGCGGCGCCGAACGATCCTCGACAACCCCGTCGGCGATGGCAAACATGTTGCGTGGGGTCCACATCCACCCGCCCGACCAGGCCGTTGCGCCGCCGCAGGTGTCGGCCTTCTCGACAACGAGTACCGACGCGCCGCCATGTGCTGCGGCAATTGCTGTGGAAAGCCCGCCTGCGCCGGAGCCCACGACAACCACGTCGTAGGTGAGGGGGGTACTGCTACTCATTTCTGCTCCTTGGCAGTTGTTGCGAGGGTCGGTGTCGATGTCAGCTCGACAACCTTGCCCGTTCGTGACGATTCGTAGATTGCGGCGATGATGGCAAGTGACGCGCGGGCGTCTCGACCGGTGACGGCGGGTTCGCGCCCGGTCAGGACCGCGTCGGCGAAGTCCTGAACCTGCAGGGTGTGGAAGTCGGTCAGTGCCGCATTGACCGCTCCCACATCGAGATTGGCGTCGATGTCGGCGGAGTACGGCGACTGGAACTCGACTTCGCCCGGCACGGTCCAGATTTCGTTGACACCCTCGTGCCCTTCAGGAAATTCGAGGACGCTGGCAATGGCGCCGGTGCGCCCGATCACCGTCACGCGGTTACCCAGATTGTGATTGGCACCGGTAGTCGCGGTGACGGTGGCGGTGCCGCCCGAGGCAAAGGAGATCACAGCTGACGCTCTGTCTTCGGTCTCGATGTGCTCACCGTGGGTGTGGGTGCGGATGAAGCCGCTGACCGAGACGGCCTCGCCCATGAACCAGGCCAGCATGTCGATCTGGTGCACGGCCTGTGTCATGAGCACGCCACCGCCGTCGGTGTCCCAGCGTCCGCGCCAGGCGTCGGCCGAGTAGTAACTCGATGGGCGATGCAGGATCACCGACGCCTCACCGAGCATGGGTAGTCCGATCCGCCCGTCGTCGATGGCGTCGCGGATCCGACGTGCTGCCGGCCAGAATCGGCGTTGGAAGAGCACCCCGAACGTGATACCGGCGCGGTCGGCGGCCTCGATCATGCGGTCGGCGGCAGCAACATCGACTGCGATGGGCTTCTCGCACAAAACATGTACACCCGCTTCGGTAGCGGCCACGACTACCTCTTCATGTACCGGGTGCGGCGTGCAAACGGTGCAGGCGTCGAGTCCGAGGGCGAGAAGTTTCTCCACTGAACTCACGGCTGCGGGAATGCCGTGCGCTGCCGCGAACTCCTGGGCGCGTCCGAGATCGGGATCGCAGCAGCCGATCACCTCGACACCGGGGACTTGTTGCAGCGCGCGGGCATGGTTGCCGGCGATCTTGCCGCAGCCGACGATTCCGACTTTCAACGTCATCAGAAATGTTCCTCTGCTTCGACGTCCCGCGCGGCAGACTCGCCGCGGTCGAGACTGTTCAGTGCTTCGATGTCCTCGCTGGTGAGGGTGACGTCGAGTGCTGCCAGGTTCTCGGCCTGACGCGTCGGGTTCGCTGATCGCGCGACCGGAACCACACCCTGCGCGACGTGCCAAGCGAGGACCACTTGAGCTGGTGTGCAACCGATTCGACCGGCGATCTCGCTCACAACGGCGTTGTCGAGCACGTCACCCCGGCCGAGCGGACTCCACGTCTGAGTGAAGATGCCAAGTTCGTCGTTTGCGCGGCGAACCGGGATCCGAGCGAGCGACGGGTCCATCTGAATCTGGTTGACTGCCGGTGCCTCGCCGGTTTCGGCGACGACGCGGCGCAGGTGGAGCTCCAGGAAGTTCGACACACCCACGTACCGAACCAGTCCGGCGTCGCGGCAGGCCAGCATCGACTCGAACGACGCGACATAGCGATCGATTCGCGGGAGTGGCCAGTGGATCAGGAACAGATCCAGCTGGTCGAGTCCCAGTAGTTCCAGACTCTGCTCGAGGGCGCCCCGAATGTCGCCGGAAACCTGGTCGTTGCCACGAAGTTTGGTGGTGACGAACAGTTTTTCTCGCGGCACACCTGATTCCGCCAGCGCCACACCGACGGCGCCCTCGTTGCCGTAGATCGCGGCGGTGTCGATGAGGCGGTACCCGGCCTCGATGCCGGAGAGAACCGAGTTCGTGGCGTCGGCACCGACCAGGGGCCAGGTTCCGAGTCCAATGGGCGGCAATGCAGTTGCCACGGGTGTGGCTGCCTGTGTGGTCATGCGTGAACCTCCTGACGTGCCGCAGCGGCGGCGGTGATCGCGACGGCAACGTCGGCTGCGGTCACGAGTGCGGCATGGATGGACCCGCCGTCACCGCTCGCGTCGCCGACGGTATGTACTCCGAGTCGTGGTGCCAGTGAACGGAGTTCGGCAAGAAGTTCCGAACGCGGCTCGACGCCTTGCGAGATCAGCAGTTCGCCCGGAGCATCGACCTCGCTCAGCACACCGGCCGTCGAAATCGTGACGCGGTCAGCGGCGACTGTGGTGACGATCGAGCTGAGGTAGGTCGTGAGGTTCTCACTTGCGGCCAGGCGCGGCAGCAGCACGATCTTTCCGCGGCGTCCGACGTCGTGCGCGATGGTTTCCTGCGGGCCGATCATCACGACCTGGGTGCCCTTCTGAAGGAGATCGTCGGCGACGGCCGCAGCCTCACGGTCGGCGCCGAAGATGGTGACAGCGGCAGGAGCTGGATCGCCGGAGACGAGGAATTCGCGGACGTCGCGAACGGTACGGGTTGCTGCTCCGGGGAGATCGACCACGGGGCCGACGCCGCCGGCGGCAAGAACTATGGCGTCGAAATCGACACCGGAGAGCAAAGCAGCATCTGCCCGGGTCGAGGTGTGGCAGTGGACCCCGAGTTCAGCCAGTTCCGCGGCGTACCAGTCCACGATCCGTCCATATTCGGGATACTCGTGCAGCTTCGATGCCAGAGCGAAGTCGCCACCGAGGCTGGGTCGCTCGTCGTACAGGTCGACGCGGTGACCGGCAAGTGCGAGGTCGCGGGCAGCGGCCATTCCCGACGGCCCGGCACCGATGACGGCGACCCGCACGGTGGCATCAGCCGGCTTTGTAGGCTGATCCAGTTCGCGGCCGACCCACGGGTTGACGGAGCAGGGAATGGGGCCGGCGGCCAGGCTGTCGATGCAGTAGTTGCAGGCAATGCAAGGGCGGTACCGGCCACCGTCGATGGCGCGATTCGGGAAGTCCGGATCTGCGTGCAGCGTACGAGCCATGCTGACGAAGTTCGCCTGCCCGGATTCGATGATCCGCGCAGCGATCTCCGGCGACGTGATGCGTCCGGCCACTCCCACCGGGATGTCGAAGTCGCGCTGGTACTGCTCGGAGTACGGCGCGAGGAGACCGCGCGACCATTCACCGGGCTGGATGATCCACTGTCCCGCTTCGTAGTTGCCGGCCGAGACGTCGAGGAAATCGAGTCGGTCGGTGTCGATGGCGCCGATGCGAGCGCGAGTCATCTCGGCGTCGAGTCCGCCGTCGATGCCTTCGAAGGCTGAGAATCGGAGTCCCAGAGTGATTCCCGGTGCGTGCTCGTGGACGGAGGCGATGACCTTGTTGACGAACAAGGTGGGGTCGGCCCACTCGTCGTCGCGGTGATTGTAAGCAGGGGAGAGGAACTGGTGGATCAGATACCCGTGGCCACCGTGCAGGGAGATGACGTCGACGCCGGCCTGCTGGCAGCGTGCCGCGGCTTCACCGAAACATTCGATGATGTGCTCGATGTCGTCGCCGTCGAGTTGTTCTGGCATCTCGCCGCCGACAACCAAACACGGAATCGGTGTCGGGGCAACGGGAACAAACCCGCTGACAGAACCTTGCGCCGTACGTCCACCGTGGTTGAGTTCGACTCCGACGAGGGCGCCGTGAGCGTGGATCGCGTCGGCCATCTTCTTGATGCCGGGAATCCGTTCGTCGACGTCGACGCCCATCTGCCGGATGCGTCCCTTGCCGTCGGCACGCACGTAGCTCGCTTCGGTGAAGATCAGTGCAGCACCACCTTCGGCGCGGCGGGCGAGGTACGCGATGTACTCGTCCGTCATGGTGCCGTCGACTTCGCAGTAGTTGCGTTCCATCGGGGCGGACACGAACCGGTTCCGGAGGCGGACGCTGCCCATGTCGAGGGGTTCGGCGAACGGCGCAGTCACGTTCATCAGTGCTCCTGGTACTTCGCGAGAAAGTAGGTGTTCGGTTGTGCTCATGCTCATGCGCGTGCCGTCTCGGAGAGCAGCTCGCTCAGATGGCTGCGCATGCGATCCGTATCGGCTTCGACACCCGTCAGGAGTGTGAAGGTGTCAGAGGCTTGAGCCACCAGCATCTGGCCACCGTCGAGGACTCGACATCCGAGAGTAATTGCAGCGTCGAGCAATTCGGTGCGCATCGGCCGATAGACGATGTCCGCGACCCACAAGCCCGCGTGGAGCGCCGCGGGGTCGAACGGAGTTCCGGGATGGCCGACCATCCCGATCGGAGATGCGTTGACGACGCCGTCGCACGTCGTCAGGTTGACGGCGATCTCATCGATCGCCAAAGCCGTTGTGCGCGTGCCAGGGAAGGCCGAGGCGACGCGAGAACACACATCGGCAGCGCGAGCGGGATCAATATCTGCGATGCGAAGATCCGTGGTGCCGGCGGCGGCGAGTGCGTAT
Organism: Rhodococcus sp. IEGM 1302; assembly: GCF_030056935.1. Classification (NCBI taxonomy): domain Bacteria; kingdom Bacillati; phylum Actinomycetota; class Actinomycetes; order Mycobacteriales; family Nocardiaceae; genus Rhodococcus; species Rhodococcus sp. IEGM 1302. The sequence continues at coordinate 99,988 of NZ_JASHKY010000009.1, forward strand.
GCCACAGCGGAACCCGCCCCTCCTGCCCCGGCAAGCACCACTCGGTCCAAGGCGGCGTCGGGCAAACCGCGCTGCAGTGCTGTGAGGAATCCGCTGTGGTCTGTGTTGTGGCCGATCAAACGGCCGTTGTGGACGACCACCGTGTTGACGGCACCGAGCAACCGCGCGTTGCCGGACAGCTCGTCGAGCGCGTCCACGACAACCTGCTTGCACGGGTGGGTGATGTTCAGTCCGGTGAAATCGCCCGCGACGGCGCCACGCACCACCTCACCGGTTTTCTCGACCGAGATGTTCAGGTTCTCGAGGTCTACCAGTTCGTAGCTGTAATCGTCGAGTCCCAGTGCTGCTGCTTCGTGTGCGTGCAACGCGGGCGAGAGTGAGGTGGCGATACCCGACCCGACAAGGCCGATACGGTGACGTGTGTATTCGGTGGTCATGACATTCTCCTGCATAAGTGGGGACGGCCCCTCGCGGCAATTCAGCGCGAGGGGCCGGTCCGGTCAAGCGTTGTTGCTGGTGAGCTCCGAGTCCTGCTTGATCGGCAGGCTCGGCTTCGGTTGGCCCAGTTCTGCTGTGGGCGTGCGGTACGTTTCCGGTCCGGTCATTGCCGCGATGGCGGAGACGACGGCGAAGCCCAGGCACATCCAGGCAACCGGTGTCCAGTTGCTCTTGTCTCCGGCTGAAATCGCCTGAGCGATAGCCGGTGTGAAGCCGGCAACAAGGAGTCCGAGCATGAGGCTGACGGCCATTCCGGTGTATCGGACCTTCGCGGGGAACTGCTCCGGGAAGTACGCCGGGTACGTGCCGTTGGGCATCGCGTAGAAGATTCCGATCATGACGATTCCCGAAGCGAAGACCATGGGGACGCTTTGGGTTCCGATCGAATGGAAGAAGACGAAGATCATCAGGCCGGCTCCGATCGCGCCGACGACGAAGATGGGCTTGCGTCCGTAGCGATCCGAGAGGATGCCGAACAGCGGCTGAGTCAGTACGGCAACAAAATTGGCGGTCGCGATTGCCCACAGCATCGTGGAGCGCTCGAAGCCGGATTCGACGGCGTACGCCAGGGCGAAGACGTTGACGATGGTGTTGATCATCGCGAAGGTCGAGCTCATGCTGATACGGATCACGGTGCGCCAGTGCGAGCGGAACATCTCGACGACGGGAATTCCGGCCGTCTCGTCCTGTTCCTTGAGTTCCTCGAATACCTCCGGCTCATCCAGGGCGCGACGTAGCCACAGCGCGACGACGGTCACGATGATGCTGAGCCAGAAGGGAACTCGCCAACCCCACGAGTAGAGGTCTTCGTCGGGCAGGCTCGCCACTGGGATGAATACCAGGCTGGAGACGACGATGCCGAACATGATCCCGCTCATGGTGAACGAGGTGAAGAACGAACGACGGTGATCAGGTGCGTGTTCGAGCGTCAGTGCCGAAGAGCCGGGTGATTCACCGCCCGCAGAGAGCCCTTGAAGAAGGCGAAGCAAGACGAGAATGATCGGCGCGGCGATGCCGATCTGGTCGTAGGTCGGCAGGCAACCGACGATGACCGTCGCAACACCCATGAGGAGCAGGCAGGCGAGAAGCGCGTTCTTGCGTCCGTACCGATCGCCGAGGTGTCCCCAAAGCACCGCGCCGAGCGGGCGGGCGACGTAGGCGACACCTAAGGTGCTGATCGAGAGCAGGGTTGCCGTTGATCCGCCGCCGGGGAAGAAGATCTTGGGGAACACCAGCGCGGCCGCGGAGCCGTAGATGAAGAAGTCGTAGTACTCGAGGGTGCTGCCGAGGAAGCCCGAAACGGCGGCGCGGCGCGCGTTCGCATTCGGATGTTCCTCGGTCGAGTTCGTGGATCCGGTGGAGGTGATCGGAGGTGCCATGTGAAGTCCTTTCGTCCCGATGGGCCGGCCGTGGCGGCACGTTTGGAGATGCACCACGCATCGGTGACGTCTCTCACCTTTCGGCGGCTGAGACGACAGTGCCACGAAGGACTATGGCGCGTCCAACACTAAATGAGTCTCAGATAATGACGTTTTTGGTCTCAATCTCCGGCGTCGGCAGAATTTCCTCGGATGTCTCCAATGCGACGGCGAGCGCATCGGACATGTGCCGCGGTGACCAGGCAATTCCGTGATTCATGAACGTCGGCTCGCCGGTGAGTGGGACGAACACACTGCCAGGTGGGGTGATAGCAGCCATGCCGGACGTCATCAGCGCTACACCAACGCCGGCGGCAACGAGCATCAGGATCATGTACGGATCGGTGATCTCCTGGACGACGCGAGGCCTGAAGTCTGCGTTCATGCAGGCGCGCATCGCGGTTTCCTGGAGGGCCGAGCCGGCCGAGAGCGGGGTGGTCACGAATCCGTCGTCGGCCAATTCGCGGAGGTCGATCGCGTCTCTCTCTGCGAGGGGATGGTCGATCGGAAGCACAGCGCCGAATGCCTCCCGTCGGATGAGTCGGGTAGACAGTGATGCGGATTCCACGGGTAGTCCGACGAAGGCGAGATCGAGGGCGCCGCTCTCGAGTTGGATGACCGCGTCGCGCGTCATGATCCGGCCGAGGAGTGTCAGTTCGACTTCCGGATAACGCTGACGCAACGCGCGTGTCAGTGGCGGAAGTGCTTGATAGTTGAGCACTCCGGTGAACCCGATCGTGACTCGTCCGTAGACGCCTCCCGACGACGCGCGCGTAGCGTGTCGTGCCGTCTCCATGTTCTCGATGACGCGATAGGCGTGGGGGAGAAAGGCATGTCCGCCGGATGTGAGTGCGACGCTGCGAGTGCTTCGTTCGAACAACTTGACGCCGATGTCCTTTTCGAGCTTTCGGATCATCTGGCTGAGCGGCGACTGGGCCATCTGGAGCCGTGATGCGGCCCGCCCGAAGTGAAGTTCTTCCGCAACCGCGACAAACGCGTGCAACCAGCGGGTTTCCATCGGCAAGGCCTCCAGGTATTTGACGTTGACAACAAACGCCATATATTCAGAATTTCTACACAGTGTGACGGCAATTATGCCTGTTTGCAACATAAATTGAGTGCGTAGCGCACAGAAACTCAGGAGTGAATGCGATGCAGGGTTACCCAGAGGGTGTCACAGCGCTCGTTACCGGCGGTGCGAGCGGAATCGGCGCCGCCAGTGCAAAGCTGTTGACGGAGAGGGGAGTTCGGGTGGTAACGGCAGATCTTGCCGAAGGCGCGGACGAACAACTCGACGTGAGTGATCCGACAGCAGTCGATGCGCTTCGAACCAGGCTCCGCAGAGTCGACATCTTGATCAACAGTGCGGGAATCGTAGGACCATCAGCGCCACTCGTCGACGTCGACCTCGCGGCTTGGCAGCGTACGTTCCGCATCAACGTCGAAGGGACATTCCTGATGTGCCGGGCGTTCGTGCCGGGGATGGTTGCGTCGGGGTGGGGGAGGGTCGTCAACCTCGCAAGTATTGCGGCCAAGGACGGAAACCCGAATCAGAGTGCATATTCCGCGTCCAAAGCGGCCGTCGTCGCGCTGACGAAATCACTCGGCAAAGAGGTCGCCACCACCGGTGTGCTGGTCAACGCGATAGCTCCGGCGGCGGTGGAAAGTCCTATGAATGCCGGCACCGATCCGGCCATCCTCGCCCGTTCGCAGTCTTTGACGCCGATGGCACGGATGGGGAAGGCGGACGAAATCGCCGAACTGATCTCCTGGCTGTCGTCGTCGGCGGTGAGTTACTCGACCGGCGCCGTGTACGACGCCAGCGGCGGCCGCGCAACATACTGAATTACCTTCTGGGAGAAATCGATCAGAACTCGAGCAGTGACTGCCACAGTTCGCGAGATGCGTCCTGGTACTCGAGCATGTGCGAGATCAGTTCGCGCAGTGGCTGTGTCGGTTCGAGTTCTTCCGGAAGGAGCGGATTGCGCACGATGACCGCGATCACCGCGCTGCCCAGAGCAAGTGATTCGCGGGCCGCCTCCTCGCGACTGATTGTCGCCAGGCGTGTTTGCGCCTGTGTGAGTGCTTCACGGGCCTCGGCGATGTCGGCCAACAGTGCTTCCGAGTTCCAGAGTGTGCGGATTGTCGAATCATCCTCGGGGGCAAGGTGAGCGATTTCCATGACGGCCGATTCGGGGGCGGCGCCGAGTCGGCGGAGAGTGCGGCGGGCGCTGTCCGTGCCGCCGAGGAGATTGTTCGGACGGACTGCGAGTGTGGGCTTCCACTCCTCGTAACCCGCCAGTCGCAGCGCTTGATCGTGCCGGCGGGCGGCAGTGCGGTCGCTTCGTTTGAGCCCCGAGTGCTCGACGGCGATCCAGGTGCCGTCCCAGGGGCGTATGCGATCGGTACGAGTTCGCCACCCCTCGACCTCGCTGTAGGTGGGGATGCCGTCCGGGTTGAGGACGTACGTTCCACGAGCGGTACGACGCAGTTTGTTCTCTCGGCACAGGCGGCCCGTTGCCACGCGAATGCTCGATGCGCTGACGCCGACGATCTCGCCGGCCCGGGTCAGCACAGCGGTGCTGAACTCGGTGTCCGGGCTCGCTGTTGCGAGGTCCAGCACAACTCGGGTTGCGGACATTCCTCGATCAGTTTGTAACAACTTTTGAACAACTCCTGACAAATTCTGTTACAAGTGGCATGGTTGGTACCGGGAAACCTTATCCGCGAGCAGTGAGGAAATATCGTGACCGACTCCGATCGACCAGGTGGCGATGTCTATGTGGAGCGTGACGGTGGCGTCACTGTCATCGTGATGAATCGCCCTGATCGCAAGAATGCGGTGGACGGGCCGATGGCGGCGCAGTTGCGTGATGCCTTCCTGGAATTCGAGTCGGACGAGAGTCAGAAGGTGGCAATTCTGTGGGGTGCGGGCGGCACATTTTGTGCCGGTGCGGATTTGACCGCAGTCTCCGACCCCGCGCGCGTGCACGAGTTGCATCCGGAAGGCGGCGGCACCGGCCCGATGGGGCCGAGTCGGTTGGTGTTGTCCAAACCGTTGATCGCCGCCGTCAGTGGATACGCAGTGGCCGGAGGGCTCGAGCTTTCATTGCTCGCGGACCTGAGGATCTGCGAGGAGGATTCCGTGTTCGGAGTCTTCTGCCGGCGCTGGGGAGTTCCTCTCATCGACGGCGGGACCGTGCGACTGCCGCGAATCGTCGGGCAGGGGCGAGCGCTCGACATGATCTTGACCGGTCGCCCGGTCGACGCTTCGGAGGCGTTGGCCTTCGGACTGGCCAATCGTGTTGTTCCAGTGGGGCAGTCACTCCAGGTAGCCAAGGAGCTTGCGCACCAGTTGACCGCTTTCCCACAACTCTGCATGCTCGCGGATCGCGCATCGGCCTACCGATCTTTTGATCTACCACTTGCCGAAGCACTGCGCGCCGAGGGTGTCGCAGGAAATCCCATTGTCATCGCCGAAGGTGTGCGCGGCGCTGCTGCGTTCGCCGCGGGCGCCGGCCGGCACGGCCGATTCGAGAACAACCCGAATTCGAACGAGGAAACTGAACCATGATGCCCGTAACCCGAGATCTGATCGCCCGTGGTGCGCGACAGCACGGACCGCGAACAGCCGTCGTCTTCGGCGATCGATCGATGACGTTCACGGAAGTGGACGAACTCAGCAGCCGATTGGCGCATACATTCATCGCGCTCGGTATCGGGCGTGGCGCACGGGTTGCGTTGCTGGTCAACAACTCTCTTGCCAGCGTGCCTGTCGATTTTGCGTGTGTCAAAGCCGGCATCAACAGGGTTCCGCTCAACTCGCGTCTCTCGCTCGACGAGCACGCGAGAATGCTCGAGGACACCGACACCTCGCACGTCGTTTTCGGTACTGACCTTGCCGGCCGAGCTGCTGAACTGTCCGCCAGGTTCCCGGATCGGATGTTCGTCGGGCTGGAAACAGGTGCGGAGGGGCAGCTTTCGCTGTTGGATCGAGCACAGGGCATGTCTTCGGCCACTCCGGACGTCGAGGTAGATCCCGACGACGTGATCCTGACGCTGTTCACTTCCGGGACCACGGGAACGCTGAAGGCCGCGCAGCACACTCAGCGCAGCTACGCCGGAATCTGCCGCAATGTTCTGCTCAATCTGCTTCCGGCGACTCAGGACGACACGATGTTGCACGCAGCATCACTGATTCACGCCAGCGGTGTCTTCGTGCTTCCATTCTGGCTCCGTGGCGGTAAGACCGTCATCCTCCCCGGTTTCGACCCGTCGACCTTCTTGGACTCGATAACCGAGCATCGGGCTACGGCAATCAATCTGGTGCCGACGATGATTCAGATGCTCCTCGAACGCCCTGATTTTGCGAGCGCAGACATCTCGAGTCTGAAATCCGTGATCTACGGTGCGTCGCCGATGCCGCTGGCCACCATCGAACGGGCGATGCAGGCGTGGGGGCAACACCGTTTTCTCCAGTACTACGGGCAGACCGAGGCACCGCTGTGTATTGCAGTCTTACGGCCCGAAGATCACACGGAAGATCGCCTGCTGTCCTGTGGTCAGCCGGCCATCGACGTCGAGATCAGGCTGCTCGACGGCGAGGGAAACGAAGTGCCCCAGGGAGAACCGGGTGAAATCGTGATCCGCTCGCCATCGGCGATCGCCGGATACTTCAATGCACCGGAACTGAATGCGGACACCTTCACCGAAGACGGCTGGGTTCACACCCGTGACATCGGTCAGTTCGACGCCGAAGGATTCTTGTTCTTGAAGGACCGAGCTTCGGACATGATCATCAGCGGCGGATACAACGTCTACCCCCGTGAAGTCGAGGATGCACTCCTGACGCATCCGTCTGTCCGTGAGGTCGCCGTGGTGGGTACCGCCGACGCCAAGTGGGTGGAGGCGGTCACGGCTGTGGTGGTACTCGAGGACGGGACCGTCGAAAACGACGTACTGCAAGCATCATTGGTCGCGCACGTCGGCGAGCGACTGGCGTCGTACAAGAAGCCGCGTCGGGTTGTTTTTGCAGAATCCATACCGAAGACGGCCGTCGGCAAGCTCAATCGGAAGGCGCTGCGAGACGAACTTCGCGACGCTATCTAACTCCGCGAGTGCGGAATTGAACGCTGATTCTCGGCCCGAGGGCCCGCGCACTCTTCGGGACACAGTGTTCCCACGTGCGTTGGCAGGATCCGCCCATGACGAGTAGATCTCCGTGTCCGAGATTGAAGCGGATGGATTCGCCGCCCCCACGAGGGCGCAATAGGAGCGGGCGAGCCGCACCGAGAGACAGGATGGCCACCATCGTGTCCTCGGTGCGACTTCGTCCCGTATCGTCCCCGTGCCAGGCAACGCTGTCGGAACCGTCGCGATAGAAACACAGACCCGACGTGGCGAATGGTTCACCGAGTTCGTCGAAGTAGTGACTGCTCAGCGCGTCTTTGGCTTCGGTGAGAAGTGCGTCCGGCAGTGGTTGATTCTCTGCGTAGAAACACACCAGACGAGGGACGTCGACAACGCGGTCGTACATCTGACGCCGTTCGGAACGCCACGGCACCGTGGCTTCCAGATTGTCGAACACGGCCTCCGATCCGGTGAGCCAGGCCGGGCGATGGTCGACCCATGCGCCGGCGGTGAGAATACGTCGCTGCACCGTGCCGTCGAGATCGGCCAAAGAAACGCCGAGGTCACCGTTGTCGAACAGAGACGGTTGCATCGTGGCGGTCATAGACTCCACCGTACACCGAAATCGAACATATGTTCCCATGAAATTTGATTGCAGTGCTGGACGGCTGTTCATCCTTGCTGGGTGATGTCCGGCGGCGTGAACGTTTGAATACTGTTCTCACGCTATTTCGCCGAAGAAGGGGATGTCATGACTGCTCCGCACCAATCTCATGCGAACCACCCTGTCCGACAAGGCTTTGCCATCGGGACCACGGTGGCGGCAGCATGCCTGCTCTTCGTCGCGGGAATCGTCGCGTTGCTGCAGGGCATCGCGGCTCTCGCGGACAACGATCTGCTGATCGTCGGAGTCAATTACACCTTCGAATTCGATGTCACGACATGGGGTTGGATCCACATCGTGCTCGGAATCATCGGCATCGCGGTGTCGCTGGGATTGTTCGTCGGCATGGCGTGGGCCCGCGGGATGGCATTCGTCATCGCGGCACTTTCGATCGTGGCGAATTTCCTGTGGATGCCGTACTACCCGCTGTGGTCGATCGTGATCATCGCCCTCGACGTCGCTGTGATCTGGGCCGTCGCGACCTGGCGACCTGACGAGGTGTGATCCTCTGACCGAAGTGAGTGGTTCACCTGCGGTAGGTGAACCACTCACTTCGCTGTGTCCGGGCCTCCACGGTTGGCCTCATCCCTACGCGGCGTCAGCGCCGTTTCGGTGACTCGCGATCCTGGTTCTCGCGCGGACGCATGTCCTTCGTCGATCGGTGTGGGAAGCCATGGATCATCGAGCAAGAGATCCAGCAGATCACTACCGTTGCGATTCCGAGTCCGATCGACGCGAATGGTTCCTGCGTAGCCAGCCAGACGCTCAGTCCGATTGCCGTCCCGACGATCAGAATCAGGATGGTGTCGAGTCGTGTCGTTTGCATCGAAATCATCGCCTGGCACAGATAGTTTCTGGCGGCCCGCTGGTTTTGGCGGCCCGCCGCCCGGCGAGTGACAGCCGGGGGCAGACCTTGCGCGGCTGACCCCTCGCTCTGGAAATCGCCGCCGCAAGTGATCAATACCCGCGAAATTCGTCTGCGAAACTCCACACAGGAAGAACAGGACCTTATGCCTCAAGGCCCGACATGCCGGGCCTTGACTATGACGTAGCGTCATAGTTAATGCTGTTCGTATGCGAATCAGCGACGTGGCCAGTGCGGCAGGCACCACTCCGCGGACCGTTCGGCACTATCACCGACTGGGGTTGCTGGCCGAGCCGAGACGACTGTCCAACGGTTACAGAACTTACGAACTTCCCGATCTGGTCAGGCTGATGCGCATTCGTTGGCTCACCGCCGCCGGCGTTCCACTCGGATCCATTGCCGCGATGATCGAACCGACGCCGATCGATGCACGAGAACCGGACGACTTCGCCGAAGATCTTTCCTCCCTGATCGCGGAGATAGACCGGAAGCAGCGCGTCCTCGCAGACCAGCGAGTGCGCCTCCAGGAAATGCTCACGGCGCGAGGTGCTGGGAGGGTGGTCTCGCCGCTTCCGATGGAGCTGCTGTCGGCGTTCGACGAGTTGATCGCGTCGTCCCCCACGGGTTCGGTGCGACGCTTGTTCGAGCGCGAACGCGACATGTGGGAATTGGTGGCGATCTCGGGAGCAGCGCCACACGAACTGTTCTCCACGGCTGCGCGATTGCTGTCCGACGAGGGCGACCGGAAGAGAATTGTCGATCTGTACCGTCGTTTCGCCGCTCTGGCTGGGCGCGAGGTAGCCGAGGTTGCAGACGAGATCGCGTACTTGTCGGACGAACTGGAGGAATCACTGGACGGGGTGCTCGGCGATGTGTACGCAGACGGAGACTCCGCAGGCGTGGGATTCTCGGTTGGGATCGCGGATCTGGTGCCTGATTCAGCGCAACGTGAAGTGGTCGCGTGCGTCGCAACACGTCTCATGTCAGGCGGTACGGCGTGATCCGATCACTGTGGTTGCTCTCGACGGGTCGGAGAGACGGAGGTTCCAGTGATACAGCGACTTTCGGCTACGCGAGGGGGACAATGTCGATACCGGTGGCATTTGTTGCGGCGAGTGTGATCGAGGCCGTGGCGATTCACTTCCTGGTGCCGTGGCAGTGGCTTCGCGTCGTGCTGCTCGTTGCAACGGTGTTGTCGCTGATTGCGATTGGCGGTTGGCTTGCCGGACGCGTCGTGCACCCGCATCTCGTCTCGGCTCGAACGGTGGTGTTTCGTTCCGGCACGGGCATTCGAGTCGAGGTGGACCGATCACGGATTTCGCGGGCGAGCATGGTCCGAAGGTTCGGTGAGACAGCAAATGTGATTGTCGACGATCGCTTGGTTCTGCCGGGGCCCGACGGCACTGTCGTGGACATAGACTTCGATCGGCCGCTCTCGGTCACGCTCCCGAAACGGCTGTCGAAGGGATCTCGCTCCACTCTGATCGGTGGGTTGCGGTTGCATGTCGATCAACCCGGTGAATTCTGTGCAGCGTTGTCGCGGGACTGAACTCGCAAAGATCGTCTGGAGTCGGTCAGAGCGGAGACCTAGATGGAAGACCTTCAGGGAATCGGCTCGACAACCAGCCACTGCACCGTGCCACCGACATTCCATAGTGCATCGGGGTTGTCGAGCGAGGCCGCGTACGTTGCCGCAGCTTGGTCGCCGGCGATCTCACCGCTCTCACCCGACGGCGGGTTGGGCTCGAGGAATTCGGAGGGGTGCGGCCCTGGCCATGCAGGCACGTCGAACGGGGAAATGCTGGTGTCGATGAGGCCAGGTCGATGCACGGTCACCCGGTCGGGAACTTGCTTGGTTTCCGCCGCCACGGCAATGCCTGGTCCTTCGGCAGCTTCGCCGTCGCCGCTACCGCAGCCTGCCACTGCAAGAACAAGTCCCGTGATTGCCACACCCACTACCGCATGACGTATCCGCACCGTTTTCTCCTAGCCGGGGCTCACCCCGTTCGAACTCCACTATTGCATCTCGCCAACTCCGCGGGATGCGTCTTTCGATAAATGTGGGAAACGCACTGAATGTGCTCGACAGGAGAATTGGATTGTACTGTGAGCCATGCCGACCCTGCTTCGACGTGCATTCAAGACCGGCGCGGTAGCGCTGGCAACGATTGTGGTGGCGGCCTACCTGTATCTGGCCTTCACTTATCGCAGCGCTGATGTCTTTGCGCCGCCAGGGCGCATCGAGTCTCTCGGCCCGACCTACCTGATCAGCAATTTCCCGCCGCGCACTCGTGAAGATCTCGAACAGCGATTCGCGCAGGGCCATCGTGAGCAGTACACCTTGGAACAAGTGAGTTCCGTATTTCCGTGGCGCGCTGTCTACCAGTGGCAGAACGACCAGATCCGCGGCCAGGCGACGTCGAGCGCGTACCTGAAATGGGGCGAGACGTACATCAGCTATTCGCTTTCGGGTGGCCCATGATTCTGCGTAGACCGAGTCGAATTCACATCGCTTCGTCTGGTGTCGCTCGTCGTGCTACTGCTGCACCGGACTGAGCCTGCCACCGTTCTTCGATGCGGCCGTACCGCCACACGAGTAGAGCAATCAGCCAGGTGGCGACAAAGAGTCCGACGATGATGAAGCCCATCGCGCCGAGATCCAAGTTCCCGATGGTGCCGAGAAACCCGTCGTGAATGTCGAGTTTGTCGGTGAAAATCGAGATGATTTCCTGGGACCCGATCAGCAGTGCCACTGCCACCGAGAGTCCGGTGATCACCATGTTGTAGTAGATCTTTCGGACCGGCTGAGCAAATGCCCAACCGTAGGCGAAGTTCATGAACGATCCGTCGATCGAGTCGAAAAGCGACATCCCGGCGCAGAAGAGGATCGGCAGAACGAGGATCGAATACCACGGGAGCCCTGTCGCCGCCGCGCCGCCGGCGATCACCAACAGCCCGACTTCGGTGACGGTGTCGAATCCCAATCCGAACAGTAGGCCGACCGGGTACATGTGCCAGGGCTTGCGAACCATCTTCATCACCGGGCCCAGAATCTTGTTCAGGGCGCCACGGCTGTCGAGTTCCTTCTCGAGTTGTTCCTCGTCGAAGGTTCCGGCCTTGTACTTCGTGTACACCCGATGAATCCCGATGAGAGAGACAAGGTTCAAGATTCCGATCAAAATCAGGAACGTGCCGGAAATGGTGGTGCCGAACAAGCCGGTCCACTTCTCCAGATCGGAGTTGTCGTCGGAAAGGCTGGTGGCCAGTTGCCGCACACCCAAAGCCAAGAGGGCGACGAGTACGAAGACGATGGTCGAGTGTCCGAGCGAAAACCAGAACCCGACGGACATCGGTTTCTTGCCGTCCGCCACCAACTTCCGAGTGGTGTTGTCGATAGCGGCGATGTGATCGGCGTCGAAAGCATGGCGCATGCCGAGCGTGTACGCCGTTACGCCGAGTCCGACGCCGAAGACACTGCCTTCGATCGTGTAGTGGCCGGGGACAACCAGGCCGAGAAGAACTGCCCACCCGACGACGTTGAGCGCTACGACGGTGACGGTCATCCCGATGATGCTTCGACGCTGGCCTCGATCCAGACTGTGCCAAGCACCGGCGATTCGAGTGCCCGTCGTGGTCATTGTCGTGGACATCGAACCTCACCGATCCTTCAGTCGCGGCCGGCGGCCACGCTACTGAAATCGTATAAGTGTTCAACTGTTCAGATAAGCGCCTGGAGGTTACAAATCACCCATCCGGGGGTAAAACTGCTTTGCTCCCGGATGGGAAATGCTCAGGCGAACACGGTATTGACCAGCGCGACGTAGATCGTCGTTCCGACGACGATGCTCAGGACGGCATTCTTTCGCCAGAGGTGCGCGGCGATCGTGGCGCACACTGCAATCAGTTCGGGTAGGCCGTGAGAAGGGGCGGTGATCGACACCCCTTTGAGTGAATACATCACGAGGATCAACATGACGCCTGCCGGCATGTAGATGCCGAGGTAGCCGACCAGGGCGGAGGAGCGCAGCGGCATGAGCGCGGCGAAGGGGATTGCGCGCAGCGCGAAGGTGACCACGGCCATGACTGCGACCGCCGCAAAGATGTACGAGGTGTCAGGCATCGATCTTCGCCTTTCGTGAGTCGTAGACAAAGCGCCCGATCAGGAAGAGCACGAAGGCGCCCATCGCAATTGGCAGCATGTGGTCCGGCGCTGCGAGCCGGGCGACCAGAGCGCAGGTGACCGCGGCGACCGGCACCGCGAATCCGTTTTGTGCGCGAATCGCTTCGATCGAGAGGACGACGAACAACGCCGTCAGGGCGAAGTCGAGGCCGACGATCGAGTCCGGAATCCACTGTCCTGCCGTCGCGCCCAGGATCGCGCCACCGATCCAGTAGCCGTGCAGGTACAGCTGGGAGTAGACGATGACGCGTCCGGTGAGTGCCTTGGGATCGGCAGTTACCGACATCGCATAGGCCTCGTCGGTCAGCGCGAACATGCTGTAGAAGCGGGCGAAGGGGTTGCGAATCTTTTCCAGCGGAAAACTCAAGGCGTAGAACACATGTCGAAAGTTGACCAGCAGTGCGGTCAGAGCGACGTACGGCAGCGGTGTCATGGCCGCGACCATTCCGACCGCGAGAAACTCCAGCGATCCGGCGTAGATCAGCGAGGTGAAAGCGACTGCCCACCAAGGGCTGAGCCCTTGTTGGACCACAAGAACGCCAAGTGCGATCCCGAGTGGGAGCAGGCCGAATCCAACCGGTAGCGACAGCTGGAAGGCGTGCCGCCACGCCGGGGTTCGCGGTGGGAGTTCGACGGCGGGTGCGGCCGTCGACGATGCTGGTTCGATCACGACGCAAATCTATAACAAAGATCGAGGTGATCGATTGCTCAGAATGCCCACATATTGAACAGTGCGCAATAATAGTGCGATGGATGCCATGGATGACGCAATTTTGTTTCACCTACGCCAGGACTCGAGTTTGACCAACACCGAGTTGGCGGATCTGGTGGGTCTGACACCCTCACCTTGCCTGCGTCGGGTGAAGAAGCTCGAAGCCGACGGAATCATTACCGGGTACCGGGCGATCGTCAGTCAGGAAGCGCTCGGTCGAGGATTTCAGGTGATCGTCACCGCCGAGATCGGAGTCAACGACCAGGCCACCATCGAGGACTTCGAATCCCAGGTCGCCGCCTTCGACGAAGTGATCGAATGTCGGCGGTTGTTCGGAATTCCCGACTACTTCATTCGCGTCGCGGTGAAAGATCTCGCGACGTACGAGAACTTCATGGTCACCAAGCTCAGCGGGCTTCCGGCTGTCTCGCGGGTGACATCGCTGATCACCATGAAGACCATCAAGAGCGTCGACTGACTCCCGGGCTCGGCTGAACCTTCACTAGGTGTCGGTGGTCGGCGTTAACGTCGGAACATGGGATACGAATTTCAAGTCACAGTAGATTCGGCACATCCGCACGAACAGGCGAAGTGGTGGGCCGCAGCACTCGGGTGGGCAGCGGAGCCCAGCGACGAAGACTTCATCAGGGGCCTCGTCGCCGCTGGTCACGCCAAGGAATCCGACACCACGACATTCGAGGGAGTCCTCGTCTGGCGCGAAGGTGCGGCCATCAGCGATCCGGAGCATCCCGAACGTCCCCGCGTTCTGTTCCAACTGGTTCCGGAATCGAAGACGGTGAAGAACCGGCTCCATTTCGACATACGAGTGGGCGACAAGCGCGAGGATGTCGCAGCGCACCTCGAGACGGTGGGGGCGACGATCCTGCACCGAGGAGCGCAGGGGCCGAGCGTGTGGATCACGATGACCGATCCCGAAGGAAACGAGTTCTGCGTCAGCTAGCGGTACGAACTCGGAGTGTCGCCGGTCCATCGTTTGAAGGCCCGACGGAAGGCGCTGGGCTCGGAGAACCCCAATCGCGCCGAGAGTACTTCGACGGATTCTCCGCGCCGCAAACCAGCGATGGCTACGTCGCGGAGCACTTCCTCGCGCAGTTGATTCAGTGATGTTCCGTCACGCCGCAGCAGTCGACGCAGATGGGGAACGCTGATCGAAAGCATCTCGGCGATCTCCTCGGCAGTGGAGGTTCGCCCCTTCACCCCGAGCTCCAGGACCCGTCGTACCTGCGCCGACGCAGTGCTGTCGTAATCACGTTCGGACATGAGCTGAATCGGAGATTCTCGGAGGTACTCCTCCAACGTCTCCTCGGTTTGGATGATCGGTGCACGCATGGCCGAGTTGTCGAACTCCAGTGCCGCGCGCTTCGCGCCGAAGGTGACCGGCGCTCCGAAGATGTAGTCGTAGTCCTGCGCCAACCGTGCATCCGGTGCCGAGTACGGAAATTCGACCGCCCGAAGTCGGACGCGCTTTCCGATCAACCATGCGGAAAATCGGTGCAGCAAGATCAGGACGAAATCGGTTGTGACACGTTCTGCGACATCAGGTTCGGCGACGCCTTCGCGAGCTCGGACAGCGAAACTCACCCGAGTGCTTTCCTCGCCCTTCTCGATCGACAGTGGGGCCAGAGCCGGTAGCGCACGGATCACGTCGGACATTCGAGCGAAGGCCGATCCGAGATCAGGGCAATGGATCAACGTCAGGCAGATCAATCGGAAAGTGCCACGGGGGACCGGGGCGGATCCGAGGCCGAACAATTCGTCGTCGGTGATCTGCCAGGTGGATTGGATGAACGTGGTGACCTGAGTCGGGGTCAGCCGGGCGCGCGGGTCGGACAGTGTCTCGAGGTCGATCCCGGCAGCGCGCAGTGCACCCGACAAGTCGACGTCGTTGTCCGGCGAGAACGCGAGATAGCGGTGGACGAATGCGGTCGGGATGGTCCGCGCTGTCATGGGTGCGCTGCTCCTTGGAGCAGGTGGAGACGGCGTGCAGCTTCGGACAGAATGTGGTCCTGCTTGCAGAAGGCGAAGCGCACCAGGTGCTTCCAATCGTCGCGGTTGTCCGCGAACACGTCGACCGGAACGGCCGCGACGCCGATTCGCTCGGGCAGTGCGCGGCAGAAATCACCCGCATCGGTTTCGCCCAACGGTCTGATGTCGGCAAGGAGGAAGTACGTGCCGCCACCGGAATGCACCGTGAAACCGGCGTCGGTCAGAGCTTTACCGAGTACGTCGCGTTTGCCTTGCAAGCTCTGTCGAAGTTCGACGACCCACGGCTGTTCGTTGGTGAGCGCGTAAGCAACGGCCGGTTGGAACGGTGCACCGGCAACAAATGACATGAACTGCTTGGCGGCACGGACTCCGTCGATGAGTTCTCGGGGGCCGATCGCCCAGCCGGTTTTCCAGCCGGTGACATTGAAAGTCTTTGCGGCACTGGACACCGTGACGGTGCGCTCACGCATGCCCGGGAGCGACGCCATCGGTGTGTGGGTGAGGCCGTCGAAGACCAAGTGCTCGTAGACCTCGTCGCTCAACACGATCAGGTCGCGTTCGCACGCGAGTTCGGCGATCGCTCGAAGTTCGTGATCGGTGAATACGGTGCCGGTGGGGTTGTGAGGACTGTTGACGATCAGCATCTTCGTCTTGGCGGTGATCGCGCCGCGCAATGCATCGAGATCGACCGCAAATCCGTCTCCCGCGGTTACCAACGGAACTGTGCGACGTACAGCGCCTGCCAACGCGACGGATGCAGCGTAGGAGTCGTAGTACGGCTCGATCAGCACTACTTCTTCGCCGGGTTCGACCAGTCCGAGAATCGCAGCACTGATCGCCTCGGTGGCGCCGACGGTGACCAGAACTTCGGAGTCGGGATCACTGTCGAGTCCGTAGCGGATGCGCCGATCCTCCGCGATGGCCTGACGCAAGACGGGCATGCCCGGACCGGGCGGGTATTGATTGACGCCCTCGGCGATGGCTCGGCGCGCTACCTCGAGCATGGCAGCAGGGCCGTCGGTATCCGGAAAGCCCTGACCGAGGTTGACCGCGTCGTGAAGTGTGGCCAACGCTGTCATCTCGGCGAAGATCGTGGATGCGAACGGCTGCAGACGCGAGACGGTGCGGTTGCGGGGCGTCGAAGGCATCTTTGCAGCTTAGTCGGCTGACACCGCATCCTCACATCCGCTCGGACGCGGTGCTTGTCACGTTTGAATCGCCGCCATCGTCCAACTCTGTAGAGAGCATCGAATCCGGTGCCCCAGAACATACGGAGGCTTGCCATGACTCGCATTCCCGCAGTGACACCGTCAGAAGCCGGTCCGTTGATCAAAGTGGCATACAAATTCGCCGCCAGGCAGTACGACGAAGTCCCCGAGCCCTTTGCCGTCCTGGCCAACCATCGGAAATTGTTCGTCGCGGCTGCCCGTCACGAGATGGCCGTGCAGAAGGCGTCGAAGGTGCTGCCGTCGAACATTCGTGAACTGGCCGTCTATCGCGTCGCCTGGACTGTCGGCTGCTCGTGGTGTGTCGACTTCGGGACGATGCTCTCGCGCTTGGACGGTTTGGACATCGACAAGTTGAAAGAGATCGCGAACTACCGGGATTCATCGAAGTACAGCGAAGACGAGCGGGCCGCGATCGCCTACGCCGACGCCATGACCGGTGACCCCCATGGGGAGAACGGGGTGACGGACGAACAGGTCGCGGATCTCGAGCGCAGGTTCGGGCGAGCGGGCGTCGTGGAACTGACCTATCAGATCGGGCTCGAAAACATGCGCGCCCGGATGTATTCGGCGTTGGGGATTACCGAGCAGGGGTTCAGCACCGACTCCTGCCGTGTGCCCTGGGCAGAAGAATGATGCGCTGATTCGTCTACGGCAACTATCGACAATGCTCCGCAGATACGTGATCATGATTGACTAGTTCACGCATCTGCGGGGCATTTCGGCTTGTTAGGTCCGCACTTGCGACCTACGATCACCTGGTGCCCAACATTCGAATCCGCGAAGCTGCCGGCCTGCTCGGTGTCAGTGACGACACCGTCCGGCGGTGGGTCGACGGTGGGCTTCTCACCGCGACGACGGACGACTCCGGCCGCAAGGTCATCGACGGTGCCGAGTTGGCGGGCTTCGCCCGGTCCAACGCCGGACCCGCACCGGCCGATCCGCTCACGGGTGCGAGTTCGGCCCGCAACCGGTTCGCCGGCCTCGTCACCAAGGTCGTCACCGACAAGGTGATGGCTCAGGTCGAAATGCAGTGTGGGCCCTTCACTGTCGTCTCGTTGATGAGTACCGACGCGGTTCGGGAGCTCGGACTCGAGGTCGGGAGTATCGGAGTCGCAATCGTGAAGGCCACCACGGTCATCGTGGAAACGCCGTAGTTTTTGAACATACTGGAGGAAATTCGTGAAGCGTGTAGTCGGACTTGTTGCAGCAGGTGCCTTTTCGCTTGCCCTGGTGACCGGTTGTAGTTCCTCCGACAATTCTTCGTCGGAGACGTCGTCGGCCGCTCCGACCACAACCACTTCGAGTGAGAGTGCCACGGGAAGTATCACCGTCTTCGCGGCGGCGTCACTCAAGAACAGCTTCACCGAACTCGGCAAGGAATTCGAGTCCGAGAACCCCGGTTCATCGGTCACTTTCAGCTTTGCCGGGTCCTCGGACCTCGTCGCTCAGATCACTCAGGGCGCACCGGCTGACGTGTTCGCCTCGGCTGACGCCGCCAACATGACCAAGGCCACCGACGCCGGCGTCGTCGCGGGGTCGCCCTCGGACTTCGCGAGCAACACCTTGACGATTGTTGTGCCGCCGGGCAATCCGAAGGGCATCGCGTCGTTCGCCGATCTGGCAAAGGAGGGGACGCAACTGGTGATCTGCGCTCCGCAGGTCCCTTGTGGCGCGGCTACGAAGAAGGTCGAGACGGCCACAGGCGAGACCCTCTCGCCCGTCAGCGAAGAATCGTCGGTGACCGACGTTCTCAACAAGGTGACGTCCGGGCAGGCCGATGCCGGCATCGTTTACGTCACCGACGCGAAGTCCGCTGGTGACAAGGTTCAGACCGTCGCGTTCCCGGAAGCCACCACGGTGGTCAACCTGTACCAGATTGCGGTGCTGAAGGATTCGAAGAATTCGGGAACGGCAACCAAATTCGTCGATCTCGTGAAGGGGCCCAAGGGCCTGGCAGTTCTGAGTGACGCGGGATTCGCTGCCCCGTGACACACCTAAGACCGGCGGTCCGGGCTCCGCTCGGGTTGCCGGTATGGATTTACCTTCCGGCGCTGATCGGCGGAGCGTTTGTCATCGCGCCCTTGGCGGCGATGCTGGCCACCGTGCAGTGGTCGCAGTTCTGGGAACTCGTGACTTCCGAATCGTCGGTTGCCGCGTTGAAACTGAGTTTGAAGACAGCGGCAATGAGCACGCTGCTGTGCATCCTGTTCGGGGTACCGATGGCCGCGGTGTTGGCGCGCAGTCATTTTCGGGGACTGTCCGTTCTTCGATCCTTGATTCTGCTCCCGCTGGTTCTGCCGCCAGTGGTGGGCGGTATCGCGTTGCTGTACACGTTCGGGCGCAAAGGGTTGATCGGTGAGCAGTTGGAAGTGCTCGGCATCCAGATAGCATTCTCGACAACCGCGGTGGTCCTGGCGCAGACGTTTGTCGCGCTACCGTTCCTCGTCGTCAGCCTCGAAGGTGCGCTACGCACTGCGGGCACACGATACGAGGCCGTAGCCTCGACGCTCGGAGCCCGCCCGACCACCGTGCTTCGCCGGGTGACTTTGCCGCTGGTGCTTCCCGGTCTGGTGTCAGGGGCAGTGCTGGCTTTCGCTCGCGCACTGGGGGAGTTCGGTGCAACGCTGACGTTCGCGGGAAGTCTGCAAGGGGTCACGCGTACCCTGCCGTTGGAAATCTATCTCCAGCGTGAGACCGATCCGGATGCAGCGGTAGCGCTTTCGCTGGTGTTGGTCGTAGTCGCGGTGGTCATCGTGGTTGCGGTGCGTGGACGCGGATCGGCGGGTTCGTTGTGAGTGGCCTCCACGTCGACATCGAGATTCCGGAGCGCGATGTCGTTGCGACGTTCGACGTCGCGGCCGGTGAGGTGACCGCTGTCCTTGGACCGAACGGCGCAGGCAAGTCGACGGTACTGGTGGCGGTTGCCGGACTACATCACCCGCGGCGTGGGTTGATCGAACTGAATTCTCGCGTTCTCACCGATACCGGTAGGGGAGTCGCGTTGGCGCCGCATCGGCGCGGCACTGCTCTACTCGCGCAAGAGGCACTTCTCTTTCCCCACCTCAGTGCGGCCGCGAACGTGGCGTTCGCGCCGCGCAGTGCAGGGCGGTCGCGTCGCGATTCCGCCGATTCCGCGCGCCACTGGCTCGACGCAGTCGACGCCGCCGAATTGGCTGACCGCAAGCCGTCACAGCTCTCCGGCGGTCAAGCGCAACGAGTCGCAGTGGCGAGGGCATTGGCTGCTGAACCCGAACTACTCCTGCTCGACGAACCGATGTCTGCGCTCGACGTCGCCTCCGCCCCGGCATTGCGGTCGTTGCTGCGTAGAGTGCTCCGAACAGGAGATCGCACGGCCGTGCTCGTCACGCACGACGCTCTGGATGCGCTGGCCCTTGCCGACACCGTTGTCGTGCTGGACGGCGGCCGGGTCGTCGAACGTGGTGACGTACGAACAGTTCTGACTCGCCCGCGTAGTGCATTTGCAGCACGCATCGCAGGGATCAACTTGCGCAGCGGCACGATGGCCGGAGACGGAATGCTCAGAAGTCCGGTCGGGGTGGATATCGCGGGCCAGACGGAGACCGACCTACCGGCCGGCAGTGCCGCCGTGGCAGTCTTCGAGCCGCGAGCAGTGTCGGTCTACCTGGATCCGCCTCACGGGAGCCCACGAAACGCGTTTGCGGTCACGATCGCGGAGATCGAAAATCGAGGCGATGTCGTCCGAGTCCGAGCCGAGGACGAAGCCGGCCAGCCGGGCTTGTCTGCCGACATCACGGCGAGCGCAGCGGCCGAGCTCGATCTGGTTCCGGGATCGGCCGCTACGTTTGTGGTCAAGGCCACCGAGACGCTGATCTATGCGCAGGGCGCAGGCTCGTAGACGTCCTCTACGACCGAATCCGCATAGAGGGCTGCAATTTCGGACGCGTACTTCTCGGCTATCGGCTTGCGCCTGAGCTTCATCGTCGGTGTCAGCTCGTCGCCGCCTGGCTCCCAGAACGTGGTGAGTACGTGAAACCGCTTGATCTGCTCGGCCCTCGACAGACGCGAGTTTCCCTCGGCGACAGCAGTTGCAACGATGTCGACGATCCGAGCGTCCTTGGCGAGTACCGCGGCCTCGGCCGCAAGTCCCAGTGAGCGTGCCGCTCCGACCGCGGCGTCGGCGCTGAGAGTGATCAACGCTGTGTTGAACTTTCGGCCGTCTCCGATCGCCACGACCTCACCGATCAACGACGACGACGTCTTCACTGCGGTCTCGATGGCAGCGGGGGACATGTTCTTTCCCGACGCATTGATGATCAGCTCCTTCTTGCGATCGATCACCGTGAGGTATCCGTCTGCGTCGGCCGTGACGATGTCTCCGGTCGAAAGCCAACCGTCTGCACTGATCGCTTCGGCCGTTTTTGCCGGTTCGCCGCGGTACCCCTTCATGACCAACGGTCCTCGAACCAGTAGCTCGCCGTCGGCCTCGATGCGCATTTCCATACCGGGGAGCAACTTTCCGACCGTTCCCAACTTGGTCGGCTCGGCCGGCGCGGTGCTCGCAATGCATGTCAGCTCGGACATTCCCCAGATCTCCGAGATCGGAACTCCCAGGGCTGCAAAGAATGCCAAGGTGTCCGGCGGAATCGGTGCGGCGCCAGAGATGGCCCACTTCAGTTCGGCAAAACCGAGTTTCGCACGCAGAGCGGAGAGGACCATTGCATCGGCTCGGACGTAGTCCGCTTCCAGTTCGGCGGGGACTGTTTCACCGGCTCGCAAGTGTGCGAGCCGAGTGCGACCGACGTCGAGTGCCCACTGCAATGCCGCTCGCCGCGCGTCGTCCGGTTCGTTGGCGACGGCCGATTCAACTGCAACCTTCAGCTTTTCCCACACACGGGGGACGCTGCCCCAGATCGTGGGGCGACAGTGCGGAAGCGCAGCCGCTACCTGGCTCGGATCCGGCACGACAGTGATCTGGGTGCCGAACACCATTTGCATGTACAGGCAGGTGAGCCGATCGGCGATGTGCGCCGACGGCATGTACGACGTGATGCGGTCACCGAATTCGACGGGGAGTACAGCGCTGACGGCGTTGGTCTCGAACAACAGGCACGCATGGGTCGTCTCGACGCCCTTGGGGTTGCCGGTCGTGCCGGAGGTGTAGATCAACGTGGCGACGTCGTTCGGTTTCACCGCACGCCAGGTGTTCTCGAAATCGAAATCGGCGGCAGCAGAGGACTTCATCTGCTCCAGCGTCAGGGTGCCGGACTGCTGGGCAGACGGTTGCGCGTCGACGACCACGATCGTGTCGAGTGTGGCACCGGATTGGCGAACGGTATCCACGTACTGGGCCTCGCAGACGAGCACTCGCGCACCGGAATTGGCGAGGATGTAGTGGATGGCTTCGGGTGCCGACGTGTTGTAGATGGAGAAGGACGTCGCGCCGAGGTGTTGGGCGCCGACGTCGATCGGGTAGAACTCGATGCGGTTACTCATCATCAATGCAACCGTATCGCCATGTCCCACGCCGATTCCGGCCAATCCCGCGGCAACCTCGCGAACCTGTTCGCCGTACGCGCGCCACGTCAGTGTTCGCGCATCGCCGATGTCTCGCAAAGCCACCGCGTCGGGCGCTACCGCCGACACTCGCTGGAAGGCTGCACACAACGTAGTCATGATGTTCTCCTGGATGCCTTTGGCAGGGCTGATGCATTCGTCGGGGCCGCAGCGGTGGTTCTGTCTTCGAGTTCGCGGATCAGGTCGTGTGCCTGTTTGTCTTTTGCCAGGTAACCGTCGGCAAGGACATTGATGAATCCGCGTCCCCACGCCCAGGGTTCCCAGGCAGCGGGGGCAAGGGTCCGGGCGGCGCGGCGCGCGATCGCGTCGGCGATCACGGTGGCGGCACGGTCCGGGGAGATTCGATGACGGAGGGGACCAGGTAGTCGAGCGTCGAGTTTGCGCCCGATCTCGTCGTCGTCGAGTGTTGCGCGTGCAAGTTGTGTATCCACCATCCCGAAGTACGCGATGCCGGCAGTAGCGCCGTAGCCGGCAACCTCGAGACGCAGCGCCCGGCCGAGCGCTTCGACCCCAGCCTTGCTGATCATGTACGAAGCGCCGCCCAAACCGGGGGCGAACGACGCCGCCGATGACACGACGACGATGTGCCCACTGTTGCGGATCACCTCGTCGATGGTCCTATGCACGGTGTTGAAGACGCCGGTGAGATTGACGTCGAGCACACGATCGAAGGCGTCGGGATCGATCTGGCGCAATGTTGCCGGGGGAGGGGTGATTCCGGCGTTGGCCACTACGACGTCGATTCTGCCCAGCTGCTCGATGATCGTTTGCACGGCTGCGGTCATGCCGTCCCGATCTCGGACATCGGCCGTCACCGTCACGACTCGCTGTGACTCGAATGAGCGCTCGGCCGTTGCCAATGAACTCTCGTTGACGTCGACCAGTGCCACGGTGGCCCCACGCCGGTGGAGAGTGCGCGCCAGCGCTGCACCGATACCGTCGCCTCCACCGGTGATCAGTACGACCTTCCCGGCGACGTCGTAGTCGAGTCGGCGTCCGGGCAGTGGAATGCCCAGATCGCGGACTGTTCCCGCAATTGCGGACAAGCGTCCCGTCATTGCTTCAGTGCCTTCCGTGTAGTGCGCGGATGAGAACCTTGACCAGCCAGTCGATTCGGGCGGTCCGTCGAAACGTCGTCAGTGGTAGGGGCGAACGGAATCGTTGCCTGGTCATCGACCGGGCATAGGTGAACTCCTTCAGACCATCTGGGCCGTGAACGCGTCCGAAACCAGATGCTCCGACCCCACCCAGTGGCAGGTTGGGAACCGCGGCATACATCACGTAAGAGTTCACCGACGCTCCTCCGGATCGGAGCCGATCGGCAACAGCCACTCCATCCTTGCCGAAGACGCTTGCTCCCAATGCATATGGCGACGCATTGACCAACTCCACCGCCTCGTCCATCGAGGCGACCTTGGTGATCGTCATCGTCGGGCCGAAAGTTTCCTCCGTGACGGCGAGGCTGTCTTCGGGGACGTCGACCATGATGGTCGGTTGCACGTACTGGCCGGAGATCGAGCCGAGCCCTCCGAGAACGACACGTCCACCTCGAGACACCGCGTCGTCGATGTGGCGCCGGATGACGGAGACTTGAGAGGGCATGGTGATCGGACCGATCTTGTCCTCGGCATCCGGACCGGCATGAACTCGGGCAGCCAAAGTGATTGTCTTGTCTACAAACTCGTCGTAGACCTGTTCGTGCACGTACACACGCTCGACGCCCAGACAGGTTTGACCGGAGTTGGACAATGCTCCCCACACCGCAGCATCCGCGGCGGCACCGACATTTCCGTCGGCATCAAGGATGAGCGCGTCCTTACCACCACATTCCATCAACACCGGTGTGAGGGTCTCGGCGCACGCTGCCATGACTTTCTTGCCCGTCGCGGTCGATCCGGTGAACCCGATCTTGTCGACACCGGCCAGGCACAGTGCCGCGCCGACCGAACCATCGCCTGTGACAACTTGCAGCACAGGATGTTCAGGGACGACCTCGGCAAACGCTAGAACCAACCATTGCCCGACTGCCGGCGCGAACTCACTCGGCTTGTAGACCACGGCGTTGCCTGCAGCCAGGGAGAACGAGAGCGAACCGAGCGGGGTGAAGACCGGATAGTTCCACGGACCGATCACACCGACCACCCCGAGAGGTCGATACTCCACCGAGGAGGCCTGATTGACCGTCAACAAACTGGAGCGGACGCTGCGCCTGCCCAATACCTTTCGGGCATTCTTCGACGCCCACGCGAGATGTTCGAGTGCCATGGCGATTTCGAGCATCGCGTCAGGGTGCGGCTTGCCCATGTCCCGGTGCACGACGTCGGCGAGTTCGGATGCGCGACGAGCGATGATTCCTCGCCACCGATCCAGTCGACGAGCGCGTTGCTCGAATGTCAGTTCTGCCCACCATTCGGAAGCAGTACGGGCGTCGCGCACTGCCTGTGTCACCGTGTCGTCGGACGCCTGTGTCACCGTGTCGTCGGACGCCTGTGTGGTCGTGTCGATCTCGGTCGCCGTCATCGTGGAGTTCCTTGAAGTGTGTGGTGGACGGCGCCGTCGGCCCAGCCGCGGGTGACTCGTTGGAGGATCGGTCGGGACAGAGTCAGAATGGGGGCGAACCACGGCTGCGCTTGCACAGCGAACGTCCAGGTGAGGCGACTGCCAGTCGAAGTCGGTTCCAACACCAGATCTTCAGCGAAGCGTTTGAACCCCGGAAGTGACGCCGACTCCACGTAGAACGACATCCGGCGCCCCTCGTCCCAGCGGAAGAATCGCTCGTTCAGTGCAGCAAAAGCGCCGGCTCGCACGGTTCGCGTAGTCCCGATGCCGAATGGTCTGTCCGAGGTCCAGTCGGCTCCGGTGATCCCGTGCGCCCACGACGTGAGCGCTCCGTCCGAGGTCAACGTCTGCCACAAGCTTTCACATGTCGCTTCGGATTCGATCCGGTGAGTGATCACCAGCGGAGCGGAGCGGATGAAGGCTGCGTCGGCCGCAGAAAGAGAGAATTTTCCCTTCACAGGTCCACCACCAAAGACCCACCGGTGGAACGTGATCGACAGGTCAACATCGAACCAGTACGTCCGGATTCGGTGAGGAGGGTGTCTCGATGCTCGACGGTCCCGGAGAGCACCCGGACCTTGCATGTACCGCAGAAGCCCTGTTGGCATGAATACGCTACTCCGGGAAGTACGCGTCGTATTGCAGCCAAGGCGCTTTCGGACTCGCCCACATCGACGGTGAGACCGGTGCGCGCCAGATGCACCGTGAACTCCTTGCCGTCGACTACCGGGAGTGGGGAGAACCTCTCGCTGTGCACCGATCCGGTCGGGTTGGCGGCGAAAGTTGCCGCACGCACCGTGTTCATCAGCGGCGCCGGTCCGCACGTGTACACCGCGGCACCGGGATCCGCAGCAGCGACCAGTGTTTCGATATCCGTCGGGCCCAACTCGTCGTCCGGTCGGATGGTTACCCGGCCGCTGGAATACTCCTCGATCTCGTTCAGGAATGGCATAGCTGCCCGAGTTCGTCCGAGATAATCCAAACGCCACGGGACTCCGCGGCGGTGACAGCGTTGCACCATGGGAAGTATCGGAGTGATCCCGATTCCGCCCGCAACAAAGAGGTACGACGGAGCAGTGACAAAAGGAAATGCATTCCGCGGCCCTCGTACGTCGACAACCATTCCGGGTTTCAGCGACTCGTGTATCTCGCGGGAGCCGCCCCCGCCTTCGTCGATCCGCCGGACGGCGATCCGATACGAGGTCAAGTCGTCGGGGTCTCCGCACAACGAATACTGTCGTTGCCTTCCCGAGGGGAGAATGACGTCTAGGTGAGCGCCGGGAATCCACGACGGCAGGGTGATTCCTTCCCTCGGGGTCAAGGTGACACTCAGGACGTCTGCGCACTCGAACCGGACGGACTTCACGTCCAGCGTCATGTCGAATCCGCTGTAGCGGACCGGGTTGGGACGCGAAAGTATCTGCGCTGCAGGACTTGACGCAAAGATTCGACGGTATGCGCTCGTCGCCTGTGCGGCAATCCTCAACGACCGGGTCGGTGTGAAGTCTTGTGCGTCGTGAGGACGGTCGGCAGTCGTCTTGTTCATCCTTCACTCTTTTCGGAAGAACGATTGGCGGCAGGTGAGCGAGCGAGGTAGCGCATGGCTACGTCCATGTCCCCGATCTGGGACGGATGGAAGCTCGGCCGCAGATACGGAGGAATCTCGGTGATCAGGAATTTCATGTTCGGGACCAGGCCGCGGCGAGTGGCGCTGATCAGTTGCAGAGGCCACAGGCGGCCCTTCGCCTTCGACGGGTCCTGCCGGAAGAGGTAGTTCATCGAGGCGATGAACAACACGAACAACGTGAAGCTGGCGAGCAGCGCCGTGCGAACGCGGCGGGCGTAGCTACCGTCCACGTACATGTAGGCGTCGAAGGCCACGTTGCGGTGCTCGACTTCCTCGGCGCCGTGCCACTTGACCATGTCGAGCATCGTCGGGTGCATGCCGGCATCTTCGAGGGCGGGATCGGTGAGCAGCCATTCCCCGACCACCGCCGTGTAGTGCTCCATCGCGGCAAACAAGCCGAGACGTTCACAGAGCCAGGCGTGCTTGGCTTTTCCGGTCAATCCTTTGTCGCCCAATATCTTGTCCACGAGCCAGTCCATCCGGCGTGACATCGGTTTCATGTCCATGCCGAGGTCCGCAAGATGCTCGCGTGCACCTTTGTGCGACGACGCGTGTGTTGCTTCCTGGCCGACGAATCCCACCACCTCTTCGTGCAGGCGGGGGTCCTCGATGAGCGGGAGTGCTTCGGCGAGCGTTGCGGACATGGCCCGCTCTCCCTCGGGCAACACGAGATGCATGAAGTTGATGACGTGGGTGACCATCGGTTCGTTCGGCACGTAATGCAGTGGTACGCCGTCCCAGTCGAATTCGACGTCACGGGCGGCGATCGCATGTGCTTCGTCGGTGTAGCGGCGCGCGCCGGACGGTGCGACGACGGGTGTGCCTCGGAAGGCGTTGATGCCGAGCATTATCGGCTCCTCACGGTTTCTCGGGCAGTGGTGAGTGATTCGGACGAGACGGGTTGTACCTGCGCGTAGTGAGCGAGGTCGGCTCGTTTGGTCCTGGTGCGGAAGGATCGGTTGAATCCGGGATAGAAGGTGTAATTGCGGCCGCCGTCGACGAGGTAGTAACTACTGCACCCGCCGGCGTTCCACACGCTGGTGGCGAGTCGGCGGTCGGTCGCGCGCACGAACTCTCTCTGCACGTCTGCCCGGACGTCGATACTGCCGATGCCGCCCTCGTCCATTTGAAGAATGCAGCTCACGATGTACTCGACCTGCGCTTCGATCGTGACGACCTGCGAGGTGTAGACCACGGAATTGGGGCCGAGGATCATGAAGAAGTTCGGAAACCCGCTGATGGTGGTGCCGAGGAAGGCCTCGGCACTGCCGTTCCACGTCTGCGCGAGGCTGCGGCCGTCCTTGCCCCGGATGATGTCGAACGACGGGTTGTCTCCCATACGAAAGCCGGTTCCCATGACTATGGTGTCGACTTCCCGGAAGGCGCCGTCCGCGGTGAGGACTCCGCGCTCCTGCACCTCGACGATTCCGTCCGTCACCACCTCCACATTGGGTGACGCCAGCGCGGGATAGTAGGTGTTCGAGAACGTCGGACGCTTGCATCCGAATGCGTAGTGGGGGAGCAGCTTTGCGCGAAGCTCCGGGTCCCGCACCTGCCGGCGAAGGTGTGCTCGGCCGAGTGCGGCCAGCCCTTTGAGCAGTGAAGGCTTGTACACGAATCCGGGTACCAGGGCTTCTTGGAGCAGGTCGAGTCCCTTGCGTGCCAGTCGTTGGGTGAGCGGCACCCGCTCGAAGAGAGCGCTCGGCCAGCCGGTCATCGGCTGATCCGGGTGCGGCAGGATCCACGTCGGTGTCCGCTGGAACACGGTCAACGTGTCCGCGAGCGGTTGCAGTCTGGGGATGATCTGCACCGCAGAGGCACCGGTGCCGACCACGGCTATCCGCTCACCGCGAAGGTCGTGGTCGTGGTTCCAGTCCGCGGTGTGGAACATCTGACCACGAAACGATTCGAGCCCGGGAAGGTCGGGTGTGGCGGGGGCATTGAACGGGCCGGTGGCCGCGACCAGGAACTGTGTCTCCCACACGGTTTCCGCAGTGTGTACCCGCCAGATCTGGGCTTGCTCGTCCCACGAAGCTTCTGTCACGTCCTGGTTGCAGTGGAAATGACCGGCCAGTCCGAAGCGATGGACGCAATCCCGGAGATAGTCGTAGATCTCGGGCTGTAGCGGATACAGCCGCGTCCAGTTCGGATTTGGCGCAAACGAGAACGAGTACAGAATCGACGGGATGTCGCACTGTGCACCGGGGTAGGTATTGACCTGCCAGGTCCCCCCGGGCTCCGCGGCACGTTCCAGAACGACGAAGTCGTCGATCCCGGACTGCTTCAAGCGGACAGCCGTTCCGATGCCGCCGAAACCGGCTCCGATGACGACGACTCGTGTTCGGCGAGTTCGAGTTTCCTCGTCACCGGCCGATGGCCCCGAGGTTGGGTCGATGTCGACCATGTGTGACGCCTCCTGATTGGTGCGTGAACAACTGAACGAAGAGTAAGTCTGACATCAAGTGATGTCAACAGCGGTTGATGTCAGAATTCAACTGATTGACATCGGGCGATGTCAGTTCGCTTGCGGAGGTCGCCGCGATAACCTGAGGTCGAGAGCGCTGCCGGTCAGTGAGAACATGGGGACATGACGGATACCGAGGCTCGGCGCACCGGCCCGCGCAGGTGGCGTGGGCAGGAACCGGAAGATCGCCGCGCCGCGCGCCGGACACAGCTGATCGAAGCCGGGTTGCAGATCATGGGCACCGAGGGAGCGGCCGCCGCGACCATGCGTGCGACCTGCCGCGAGGCCGCGCTGACCGAACGGTACTTCTACGAGAGCTTCGCCAACCGTGACGAACTGCTGGTCGCCGTGCTCGACGAGGTCGTTCTCGGTGCGCGTGACACTATTCTGGACGCTCTCGAGGCGGCGCCTTCCGAACCGTCGGCCCTGATCCGCCACGTGGTGAAGGCCTTCACCAACTACGTATTCAAAGATCCTCGACGTGGACGCATCATGTTCGTCGAATCCCAGGCGGAACCTGCGCTGTGGGATCGAGGGCGAGAATTGATGGCGGAGTTCACGAATCCGATTTCCGCGTCGCTCGAGCTGATGTACGGCGGCGAGGCAACCGACTCCGCGAACTCCGAACTCAATTCGGTGGGGCTGTTCGGTGCCCTCGCGTTCATCTATCAGGCGCACACCCCGTCCTCCAAGATCTCTCGAAAGCGTTTGGTGGAGCACATTTCGCTCATGGTCGAGGCGCAGGCGACGGTCAACAGCACGCCTGCGAGAAAAGAATGACGTCCGCGTCGGCCACAGGCGGAAGGCGTCTCGGTCCCGAAGACCGGCGTGAGCAGATCATTGTCAGCGCGGCAAAGGTTTTCGAGGAGAAGTCTTTTGCCGACGTCTCGATGACCGAGTTGGCCAAGGCGGCTGGGGTCGGACGTCCGCTGCTCAATCATTACTTCGGCTCCAAGCGGGAGTTGTATCTCGACGTCGTGCGGCGGTTCGTCTTCATTCCCGAAGTGGCGGTGGACCGCATCCCGCGATCGGCGAGCCAGGAGAAGCGGATCGGCGCCGTGATCGATCGGTGGCTCGACGTCGCCTGGCGTCATCGCGACATGTGGATCTCGACAGTCATGTCCGACGACCTCCGCCGTGATCCCGAGATGGATCGGATCCTGCAGGATGCTGACGACGTTGCTGCGCGACGCATGATGGATGCGCTCGAGATTCGACCGAGTGAAGGCAGTGAGGCTGCTGTTCATTCGATGATCGTGGCGTACGGAGGCTTGGCGAAGGCCGCCAGTAAGCAGTGGTTGGTGACGGGAGCGCTCGACCGCGAACAGGTGCACCTTCTGCTGGTACGCAGTTTGCTCGCCATCGTGCGTGACGTTCTGCCGGCGTGCGAGGCGGATTCCTGATTGCTCAGAGTGATCTCGCCACGAGGTCCTTCATGACTTCGTTCGATCCGGCGTAGATTCGCTGAATACGAGCGTCGGCATACATCTGAGCGATGGGGTATTCGAGTATGTAGCCGTACCCGCCGTGTAGTTGCACGCAGCGGTCGATCACGGCGCACTGCTGATCGGTGAGCCAGTACTTGGCCATCGCGGCGGTAGTCGCATCGAGCTGCCCGGCAAGGTATTTGACGATGCAGTCGTCGATGAACGTTCGTGAGATACGAGCGATGGACGCGCACTCGGCAAGTTCGAAGCGCGTGTTCTGCAGATCGAAGAGCTTTTGCCCGAACATGTTTCGGGATTTGGTGTACTCGACGGTGAGGGCGACTGCACGCTCCATTGCCGCAGTGGCTGCAACTCCGCAGATCAATCGTTCGGGCAGTAGCTGCTGCATCAGCTGGGCAAACCCTGTGCCTTCGCGGTCCCCGAGCAGGTTTGTTGCAGGCACCCGCAAGCGGTCGAAGAACAGCTCGGTGGTGTCCTGGCCCTTCTGTCCGACCTTCTCGAGTATTCGCCCGCGCTCGAAACCCGGTGTGTTGTCATCGACCTCGGCCACGATGAGCGACACTCCACGCGCTCCGAGGCTGGGATCGGTCTTGGCGGCAATGATCACCAGATCACAATTGCGACCGTTCGAGATGAATGTCTTTGCGCCGCTGATCAGATAGTCGTCACCGTCGCGGACGGCTCGGGTGGTGATGTTCTGCAAGTCGGATCCGGTGCCGGGCTCGGTCATGGCGATTGCGCCCACCCACTCGCCACTCACCAGCTTCGGTAGCCAGCGCAGTTTGTGCTCGTGATCGGCGTAGGCATTGAGGTAGTGCGGCACGATTCCCGAGTGCACGCCGAGTTGGAGTGAATGATCACCCGCCATGACCTGCTCGTGGAACAGCACGGCGTCGTGCGCGAAAGTTCCTCCTCCGCCGCCGTACTCGGTGGGGATCGACATGCCGGCGAGCCCGAGCGCCCCGAGTTCTCGATATGCGGATTTGTCGGGAAAACCTTGGGACGCGAAGCGTTTCTGATGCGGTGTGACGTGTTTGGCGAAGAAGTTCCTTGCCAGGTCGGCCACGGCCTCCAATTCGTCGTCCATCCACGGGGACCGTCGTTCTGCGGTCCGGGTTGCGGTAGATCCTTGCGTCATCGTGATTCTCCCGATCGATGAAGTGCGACCCGCGAGCGGATCCGACTCCACCTATCATCCACACTGTTGACATAGTGTCAATAAAGGGGTGGTCGAATCGACCTCCGGACCCGCCTCGAATTCCACGTCGGCCGCCCGCAAGAATGGGAGGACACAGACACGAACAGGCCGGCGCGAAGGATGGGCAGTGGACCCCGAAGAAACATCAGCGGGTCACGAGTCCAACCTCCCGGCTCCGCGGCCGGCGCGCAGCGTCCTGTTCGGATTGCCGCCGGTGGGAAACAGGTACCCCGGAGCGGTTCGCGTCGCCCTAGCCCTGGCGATTCCGGCGGCCATCGCCACACTGCTCGGATTCGGGTCTGCTTCGCTCCTGGTCGGCCTCGGTGCATTTGCATCGATCTACGGTGAGGGTCGTCCGTACCGGAGCAGGTGGAAGGCAGTCGGTATCGCTGCGACGGCGCTGACGATCCTGTCCTTCGTCGGGGCATCGGTGGGTGAGCCCGTCCACCGAGCCATCGCTGAGGGAGCGCCGACGGTGCTGCTGGTCTTTGTCGTGCTGATCATGGCCGTCGTGGTGTCGACCTGCGCCTTCACCGTCGACGCGCTTCGATTGGGTCCACCGGGCGCGTTCTTTCTGTTGCTCACCACCGAGATCAGTTCCGTGATCGCCACTCCCGGTCAGCCGCCGGTCGAGGTCGCGATGTGGACGGCAATCGGTGGGATCAGCGCGGTGGTCGTCTCGATGACGGGAATCCTGTGGGCACCGAGAGCTGTCGAACGCAGTGCTGTACAGGCAGCCGTCTCGGCCGTTGCGGAGTACACGGACGCTCAGGCGAGGTACGCCCCACCCGAACTCACGCGAGACAAACGCCACGCTGCAGCACTTCGGCTGCATGACGCGTGGCAGTGCCTTTACCGCGGCGCAATCGTCGGGAAAGACCACCCGTTGACCCGTGAACTCGAACGAGCGCAGATCTCGATGGCCAGAGCGATCTCCGACGACCACGATCCGGAGCTCATGGCGGACCCCGCGTTCGACGTCGACGAGGTCGGGGCCCACCCGCCTCTGCCCGACCCGACGATCCGATATCGGTTCCTCCGCGCCTGCAATCCGTCCAGCCGAGCGTCGGTGACGGCACTTCGGCTGTCCATTGCCTGTATGGCGGCGGGAACCCTCACCGTCCTGCTCGGCATCGATCGCCCGGACTGGGCGGTGATCGCCGCGGCGATGGTCCTTCATCAAGGACCGGATCGAATACTGGGCACCTATCGCGGAATCCACCGCATCGGCGGAACCGTCCTCGGGTTGATTCTGTTGGGTGCCATCTACGCCTGGAGTCCGACCGGTCTGTGGTTGGTGGCGGTACTTGCCGTCCTGATGGCGGGGATCGAGCTGTTCCTGGTGCGGAATTACGGGATAGCCGTCATCTTCATCACCGCCCTCGCGATTCTCCTCGGCGCGGCCGGTGGTGCGCACGGGACCGTCCGACATCTGATCCTCAGCCGCATGCTCGAGACGGCAATCGGCGTCGTCGTGGCGTTGGTGGTCCTGTGGACGGTGGGGCGCGGTGCGCATCGACGCACTCTGATCTGGGTCGACGAACGGGCGGGTAGCGTCCTGTTCAAGCTGCTGACCGAAATTCGCGCGAGGCACTATGCACCACAGGCGAATTGGTCGGAGCTTTCGGAGCTTCGTCGGGACCTGGACTTCGAACTGCGAGGTAGCGCGATGGCCGGGATCGACGCCGCCCACAACGAACCCGAGTGGGCGTCGCAGCAGTGGAGGACGCACACCGAATTGCATCATCTGGGATCGGATGTACTGCACCGACTGTGGTTCG
Source organism: Rhodococcus sp. IEGM 1302 (assembly GCF_030056935.1). Classification (NCBI taxonomy): domain Bacteria; kingdom Bacillati; phylum Actinomycetota; class Actinomycetes; order Mycobacteriales; family Nocardiaceae; genus Rhodococcus; species Rhodococcus sp. IEGM 1302. Next base: position 133,324 of record NZ_JASHKY010000009.1, read on the forward strand.
GCACGCAGGTGTCCAGATCACACCTCGAGGAATGGGAGTCTCGCTACTTGCGTTCGGGTTCGGTGTGATCGAGCATCGGCACAGCGCTGAACTTGGCTGGATTCGCAATGTCGTAGGCTGCGCACACAACTCCGTCGCGGACAGTGAAGCCGGCAACGCGAGCGGCGAACTGCGGGTACTGGTCGTCCCCCGGTGAGCCGGCGAATACACCGCCGAGCTGTCCGTTGACGAGAACCGGTGACATCGAGAACACCGCTGCCGGTCCGTACTTGCGGGCCAATCCCAGATAGAACCGCGCGACACGATCGCTGCCGCGCACAATGTTGACAGCCGTGCGGGTAGTTCCGCCTGCGTCACCGATCAGGACGGCATCGGGATCGAGTGCACCTATCACGGCGTTCAGATCTCCACTCGCGATAGCCGTCACCAATCGCTCGACGGCAGCAGCATGCTCCTCGCTACTGACCGGGACCGGCGCCGACGCTGCGGCTTTACGGGCCCGCGAGGCCAACTGACGGGCAGTGGCTACTTCGATGTCGAGGATGCGCGCAACCTCGGCGAAGGGCACGTCGAAGCCGTCATGCAGGACGAAGGCAACGCGTTGAGCGGGAGTAAGGGTGTCCAGGACGACGAGGGCAGCAAAACGATTCTGTTCCTGCGTCACGACGTACTCCAGCGGATCGGGTGTCGCTGAGGGTGTGCCCGAGGTGGCGTCGACGGGCGTGACGATCGGCTCCGGAAGCCACTGTCCGACATAGCTTTCTCGTCTGACCGCGGCCGATTTGAGATGATCGAGGCAGATCCGACCGACAACAGTGGTGAGCCATCCGCGCAGCTCGCGGATCTCGAGGTCGCTTCCTTGTCTCGATTGTGCGACTTGCAAGCGTATCCATGCCTCCTGCACCGCATCCTGAGCGTCGCTGAAACTTCCGGTGAGACGGTAGGCCACCGACGTCAGGTGGCCACGGTGTTGCTCGAAGTCCTGCGCAGTCGTCGGCGAAAGCATGCCCTCATGATACGGACCTCACACATTAAATCCGGCATGAATGTAACCGTTGACCCAGGTAGTGGGTGCCGACGTATGGTTTCGGCACTGCTCACGGCTCGATCCTGTCTGCACATTCATTGGAGTCTCACGTGTTTCGGTCTTTCCCGCTCATGTCGCTCAACTGTTGTCGTTGAACTGACATTCCCACACCTGCCTGTGCCGAGCGCCGCACACGGCGCTCCGGACAGGTGTAGCCGAGAACTGAACCAATCATCTTCTACAGGAAGCAACTTCATGATTCGCCCTCGTTTCGCGCGCTCGGTAGCCGCGGTCGTCGCTCTTGTCACTCTGTCCAGTTTTGCCGTTGCCTGCTCGGGCTCCTCCGACGAAGTGGTCAAGACCGCCGACGGCAAGACCGTCCTGCGGTACGAGGGCAGCACCGGACAGGTCATCTACCCCGAACTGGCCGCTGACCTCGGCTACTTCAACGACGTGGAGCTCAACTGGATCGGCGATACGACCAGCGGCCCTCAGAGCATTCAGAACGCAGCGACCGGTCAAACCGAGTTCGGCGGAGCGTTCAACGGGGCGGTGGTGAAGTTGGCTTCCGCGGGTTCACCGATCACCTCGGTCATCGGGTACTACGGCTCGGACAAGGAGAGCTTCAACGGGTACTACGTACTCGACGACAGTCCGATCAAATCGGCGAAGGACCTGATCGGCAAGAAGGTCGGGATGAACACCCTCGGTGCGCACCACGAGTTCGTCGTCCGTGAATGGCTTGCGCGGCAGGGACTTACGCCGGACGAGATCAAGCAGGTGGAATTGATCGTCGTTCCGCCGGTCAACACGGAACAAGCGTTGCGGCAGGGACAGATCGACGTCGCCACCCTCGGCTCGGTCTTCCGTGACTCCGCGCTAGAACGTGGTGGCCTTCGTGAGCTGTTCACGGACGAATCGTTGTTCGGCTCGTTCACCTACGGCACGTTGGTGTTCCGTGACGACTACATCGCGCAGAACAAGGAGGCGGTCGCGGATTTCGTGCAGGGAACAGCGAGGGCCATCCGCTGGACGCAGACACACCCACGAGAAGAAGTGGTCGCGAAGCTGACGTCGATCATCAACAGCCGCGGACGCAACGAGGACACCAAGCTCATCAGCTACTGGAAGAGCCCGGGGGTCGCCGGTCCAGGCGGAACGATCACCGATGCCGAGATCAGCACGTGGATCGACTGGCTCACCCGTAACGGCGAACTCGAAGAAGGAAAGTTGAAGCCGTCGGACATCTACACGAACGAATTCAACCCGTACGCCAACGGAACGTATTCACCCGACAGCGGCGCTGACGGACAGGCACTGGAGGCAGCAAAATGAGCACAGAACCGAAACTACGGCTCGAGCACGTCACCAAACAGTTCGACATTCGTGGGACCGACGAAGTTTTCACCGCGGTCGAGGACATCAACATCGACGTGGCGCCGGGGGAGTTCCTGGTCCTCGTCGGGCCGAGTGGTTGCGGCAAGTCGACTCTGCTGGACCTCCTCGGAGGACTCAGTTCGCCCACTTCCGGTCGAATCCTTCTGGAGGGCAAGCAGATCACGGGCCCAGGCTTGGATCGGGGAATCGTCTTCCAGCAGTACGCGCTGCTTCCATGGCGAACTGCACGTCACAACATCGAGTTCGGACTCGAAGCGAAGGGCGTGAAGAAGAGCGAGCGACGCGAGCTCGCCGAGCATTACCTCGAACTGGTCGGTCTGCAAGGTTTCGCGGATCGCTATCCGCACGAGTTGTCCGGTGGAATGAAGCAGCGAGTCGCGATCGCCCGCAGCCTGGCATTCGACCCCGAAGTGTTGCTGATGGACGAACCATTTGCAGCGCTGGACGCACAGACGCGAGAGTCGCTGCAGGACGAGCTTCTGCGCATCTGGAAGGCCACCGGCAAGACGATCCTGTTCATCACCCACGGAATCGACGAGGCCATCTACCTCGGGCAACGTGTTGCAGTACTGACTTCGCGCCCGGGGCGCGTCAAGACGATCGTCGACATCGACATCGACCGGTCCGGCGACGACGTGCGATCAGGTGAGGAGTTCCGTGTGTTCCGGCACCGGATCTGGACGCTGCTGCACGGTGAAGTCGAGCGCGCTCGGGCCGGCGAACTCGATCCTGCCAAGGAGGTTGCACATGTCTAGCGCATTGGCGACGCCGGAGGTGGTCGCCACCCCGAAACCGTTGGCCGACAAAACACCTGACGTTGCGCAGCGGAGCCAGGCCGGCGGCAAGGCGGCGCGCTACATTGGTTCCACCGCCTGGCGGATTGCCAAGCCGTCGATTGCGATCGCGATCTTCCTCGGGATCTGGGAAGCGGCACCTCGGCTCGGGCTGGTGGACAAGGTCTTCCTCCCGCCCTTCACCGAAGTTGTGTCCGCATTCTTCACCCTCGCCGAGAACGGACAATTGCAAGAGCATGTTTCCGCCAGTCTGACGCGTGCGCTGACCGGCTTCTTCGTGGCCATCGCGATCGCGATTCCGTTGGGAATTGCGATCGCCTGGTACCGCCCGGTCTCCGACTTCCTCAACCCGATTCTCGAATTGTTCCGCAACACAGCAGCCTTGGCGCTGCTTCCCGTCTTCGTGCTGATTCTCGGAATCGGTGAGGAATCGAAGATCGCCCTGGTGATCTACGCCTGCACCTTCCCGATCCTGCTCAACACCATTTCGGGTGTGCGCACGGTCGATCCGCTGCTGATCAAGTCCGCTGCCTCGCTGGGGTTCTCCTCGATTCGGCTGTTTCAGAAGGTGGTTCTGCCCGCCGCTGTTCCCACGATCTTCACGGGTATCCGCATGGCAGCCGCGTCGTCGATTCTCGTGCTGATCGCCGCCGAAATGGTCGGGGCCAAAGCCGGTCTCGGGTATCTGATCACCGCTTCACAACTCAACTTCCAGATCCCGAACATGTACGCGGGCATCGTCGCGATCTCGTTGTTGGGTCTGACAATCAACGCGATTCTGGTCCTGATCGAACGTCGGCTCTCGCGCTGGCGCGTCACCACCTGACCACACATTCACGGAAAGATTCTGCGAACTCATGTCCGAACGACAATTTCATCTGAACGCCTTCCTGATGGGCGTCGGCCATCATGAGGCGGCGTGGCGCCACCCACGCACAAACGCGGCCAACCTCCTGGACGTCAAGCACTTCCAGGAATTGGGGAGAATCGCCGAGCGTGGAAAGCTGGACTCGGTGTTCTTCGCCGACGGTCTAGCAGTCGGCCCGCGGGTCAAGTACAACACCCAGGCGATCTTCGAACCCGTCACCTTGCTGTCGGCGATCGCTGCGGCCACCGACAAGGTGGGACTGATTGCAACCGCGTCGACCAGTTACAGCGATCCGTACACTCTCGCAAGGAAGTTCGCTTCCCTCGATCACATCAGTGGTGGACGAGGCGGGTGGAACATCGTGACGTCGGCCGGCGCCGACGAGGCCGCGAACTTCGGCCTCGATGCGGTACCGACGCACAGCGGTCGTTACGAGCGCGCCGAGGAGTTTCTCGACGTGACGCTCGGACTCTGGGACAGCTGGGAAGAGGGGGCAGTTGTCCTGGACGAAGAGACCGGAATCTTCGCCGATCCTGATCGTGTCCATCGCATCGACCATGACGGTCAACGATTCACGGTGGCTGGCCCGCTCAATTCGCCGAGGTCTCCACAGGGACGTCCGTTGCTCGTGCAAGCCGGTTCCTCCGAGAGCGGTAAGGACTTCGCGGCGAAGTATGCCGAGGCCGTGTTCACCGCTCAACGAACACTCGAGCAGGGGCAGGATTTCTACACCGACCTCAAAGCGCGGCTGATCAAGTACGGGCGTAGTCCCGACGAGATCAAGGTGCTGCCAGGCATCGTTCCCTTCATCGCGGATACGGAAGAAGAAGCCAAGGCACTGGAGCAGTCGTTCACGGATCTCATCTCACCTGAGTACTCGCTGCGCCAACTCTCGAACATGGTGGGCGTCGACCTCACCGAGCATTCGCTGGATGCCCCGTTGCCCCCGTTGCCGGACATCGATCGCATCCAAGGAAACAAGAGTCGATACCAGCTCGTCAAAGACCTTGCGGAGAGCGAAAACCTCACCGTCCGTGAACTGATCGGCAAACTCGGCGGTGGCCGTGGGCATCGGACATTTGCCGGGACACCGGAGCAGGTCGCGGACGAGTTGACCGAATGGTTCGACAAGGGCGCCGCGGACGGCTTCAACATCATGCCGCCCTATCTGCCCGGAGGGCTCGAGGTGTTCGTCGACCGGGTCGTGCCGATTCTGCAGGCGCGTGGGCTCTTCCGGACCGAATACACGGAATCCACCCTGCGGGGTCACTACGGCCTCGATCGTCCGGCGAATCGGTTCTCGCGGGCCGCTGACGCGGCAGAAGTGAGCGCGTGACGGAAACACTGCCCAAGGAACAGCCGGCGATTGCCGGTCTCAAGCCACTGGTCACAACGGTTTTCGTACCGGCGGCCATCTTCGGGATCGGTCAGGGTGCGGCTGCCCCCATCATGGCCGTCACCGCGCGCGACCTGGGTGCCTCGGTTGCCGTCGCCGGCCTGATCGTTGCACTCGGTGGTTTGGGCGCCGTACTCGGTGACCTCCCCGCCGGCAGGATCGTGTCGCGTTTCGGTGAGCGCAGGTCGATCATCGGCGGAAGTTCCTTGGGTGCAACAGGAGTGGTGATCTGTCTCCTTGCACAGACTCCGTGGATGCTCGGTATCGGCGCACTGTTGACCGGATTGGCGAATGCGGTGTGGGGCCTTGCGCGGCAGAGCTACCTCGCCGAGACCGTGCCACTCGGTCTACGGGCCCGAGCAATGTCGTCGTTCGCTGCGATGTGGCGGTTGGGTTTCTTCCTGGGACCGCTCATCGGGGCCGGCGTGATTCTCCTGGTGGGAGCGCGCGGAGGATTCCTCGTCCAGTTGGTGGGCGTCGTGCTCGCCGGGGCGCTGATGGCCCGCGTTCCCGACCCGCCACGAAAGGTGCAGGCAGGCAACAGCGATCACGGACACGTTACGCTCCCGGAGATCCTTCGCCGTCATCGTGCCGCTCTGTCGACGCTCGGGACAGGCTCCCTTCTGATGGGCGCCGCCCGCGCTTCGCGTGAGGCCGTTCTTCCATTGTGGGCATTGCACCTCGGATTGGATGCAGCCCAGGTGAGTGTGATCTTCGGTATCGGTGCGGCCGTGGACCTGCTGTGCTCGTACCCGGCCGGACACATCATGGACCGATACGGCCGCAGGCTGGTCGCGGTGCCTTCGCTGACGGTGATCGGTGTGTCGTACCTACTGTTGCCGTTCTCGACGGGTGCAGTGGGATTGACCGTGGTCGCTGTCGTGATGGGGATCGGCAACGGGCTGGGCAACGGCGTGATCATGACCCTCGGTGCCGATATCGCCCCGCCCGAAGAACGCGCCGAGTTCCTCGCTGCATGGCGATTGACTCACGACACCGGCATGTTCGGTGGGCCGCTCGCGATCGGTCTACTCGCCGCGGTGCTCCCACTCGGGTGGGCATTCGCCGCTCTGGGCGCGACGTCGTTCGCCGGCGCGGCGATGATGTTCCGCTTCATTCCGGTCTACTCTCCGCGGGTGTCACCCCGGTCGCGCGTCGGGAAACTGTAGGTAGGCTCGCTACATGCGATTCGGACTGTTCGTACCTCAAGGCTGGCGTCTGGACCTGGTCGGCATCGACCCCGCGAAGCAGTGGGAGGTGATGCGAGACTTCACGCTGCGCGCGGAGGCAGAGCCGTGGGAGTCGGTGTGGGTCTACGACCACTTCCACACCGTTCCCCAGCCGACGGAAGAAGCGACTCACGAGGCGTGGACGTTGATGGCCGCACTCGGTGCGTCGACCTCGCGTATCCGACTGGGCCAGATGTGTACCGCCATGAGTTACCGAAACCCGGCGTACCTCGCCAAGGTCGCCGCGACCACCGATCTCATCACGGGTGGACGCGTCGAGATGGGCATCGGCGGCGGTTGGTACGAGCAGGAGTGGCGTGCGTACGGCTACGGTTTCCCCTCTGCCGGTGAGCGTCTGGGCCGCCTCGACGAAGGAATCCAGATCATGCAGCAGGCGTGGTCGACCGGCAGTTCGACGCTCGACGGCAAGTACTACCAGGTCGACGGAGCGCTGTGCCGTCCACTTCCGTTGCAAGAGGGCGGAATTCCCATCTGGGTTGCCGGTGGCGGCGAGAAGGTCACACTCAAGATCGCGGCCAAGTACGCGCAGTACACGAACTTCGACGGCACCCCGGCCGGCTTCGCGCACAAGTCCGAGATCCTGAAGAAGCACTGCGACACCGTCGGTACCGATTTCGACGCCATCGTCCGTTCGGCCAACTACAACGTGGCCATCGGCGCGACGGAATCCGAGGTGGCTCAGCGGTTGGAGACACTGAAGGCCCGACTGACGCCGTTGGTCGGCGAAGCTGCCGCCGATGCGTCGCTCGATGCGTTCCGCGGAATGCCCGCCGTGGGTACGCCCGAGCAGATCATCGAGAACCTGTCGGCGCTCGAGGCGCAGGGACTCGAGTACGGAATCTTCTACTTCCCCGAGGCCGCGTACGACACGTCGGGAATCGAGATGTTCGAGAAGGAAGTGCTGCCCGCGCTCGCGTAACCGTTTGGACTAGCGCAGCGAGTCAGGAAGATCGGCCGGGTTGATCAGAACCCGGCGATCGGGGTGGGTGCGAACTTCTTCGGAATCGGGAATCCGGCTCTGCAGGAAGTTCCACTCGCTCGCACTGACAGCAGCGATCGCGCGTGCCAGCACTGCCGAGTCCTTGGTCCCCCACTCGATCGGCATGGGACTGACCATCTGCCACGTGTCAGCCTTGCTGCGGGTGGAACGATCCGAACGCAGTGCGACCGACGGAATGCGGTCGCCGACTCGCCACTTCGGATTGAGTCGAACATTGCGGCTGACGAGCGCGTACTTCGGTGCTCCGGCCGCCGGCTTCGCGATGTCGATCAGTGCCGTCAGGGTCGCCGCTCGAGGGTGAACCTCGGTGACGATCGCGGGAACCAGTGGGTTGTCCGCATACAGAGATTCGACGCTTCCCACCTTGCGAGGTGCCCACAACGCGACCCACAGTGAACTGGCCGCACCGATGGCGAGGACTGCGCCGATGATGATGGACCACACCTCACCCATGCTGATCAACCAGGCCCCGACCGCGGCGAGGACGATCGCGAAGATCACCGCAGAAATCTGCAGGCGGCGTACATCGGCCAGTGTGTCGTTGACCGACTTGGCGTGAGCCTTGTCGACAGTGAACTGGAAGTCAGCCACGAAAAATTCCTTCGGGTGGTGCCGGACGATCTAGGACCGGCCCCCGATCGCCCGGGGACCGTCCACCAGCGTAGCTAGTTTCGCGCGCGCTCCCACATCTGCAGGTAAGCCTCGGCGCCACGGCTCATGTCCTCGATGATCGTGTCGCCGTCGGCGCCCGCAGCAATACGCATGTCCGCGATCCAGTCGGGAATCATCCCGTACTGGGCAACGCCGTCGGTGTTCACGTCGAAAACCCGGGTGCCGGCGCGCTGCTGGTCCATGACGGTGCCGTCGAAGGCGGTGTACGGATATTGCAGCGGATTTTCTGCGGCGTCGCCGCGCGGTGCGGCCTGCGGCCCGAAGCCGTTGGTGTCGGCGCCGTAGCCGAAACCGAAGTAGTAGTTCTCGCTTCGCATCGCCCGTGCGTCCCGCCACTGGTCGATGAACCCACGCTCCTCGGGCTTTTCGTCCGATGCGTCGAGTTGTCCGGCGTACAGGGCGACAAATCCGCCGAGTGCGTAGATCCGCTTGTACAGGCTCGGGTCGCTCCAGCTGTGACTGGAAACGACGCCGGAGTAGTTCGCAGCTTCGAGAATATCGAGAGCCGCTTCGGCGGTCTTGACGCTCATGTGATCGATGTCCACGATCATCCCTCGGTCCATCAAACCTCGGATCGTGTACGCGCCGAGGTCGGTCAGGCCGTGCGAATTGCATTGCGGACCAGAGGGGTACACCGGAAGCGTCACTCCGGGTGGGAGTACCGCGAGAAGATTCTGTGCGCCGTCGACCTTGGTGGGCAGCACATTGTCCTCGGCAACGCCGGTGCATGGTTCCGACTGCCAGAACTCCCCGGTGCCCAGGTAGTTGCCGATGTTGACGGCCACTCCGGTGACGCCGCCGTCGAAACGGGCACCGCCGAGGGCGTTGTCGAACTTGTGCGTGACGATCATCTGCCGGACACCGAGGTCGTACAACTCGTCCAGGCCGCGGTCGATGTCGTCCTCGGTGCACTGCGGAATACCGTTGCGCACAGAGCAACCGAAGGGTTCGGACACCTCCACCCCGAGGGTGACGGCCAGCTTTCCGTCGGCGGCCACCTGCCTGGCCTGTTCCGGCGAGCTCACGATGCGGAACCAACCCCGGCCGGGACCGCCGTACTGGGCGTCGATGTAGTCCTGGAGTTCGCGTGTCTGCTGCGCCTGGATCCGGACGGTCTCCATCTCGTCACAGGGATTTCGCTTGCTCGGATACAGCTCGCACAGGACACGATTGGCGACAAAGAGATTGGTGAAGATTCGCAGCCCGCCGCGCCAGGCCCGCTCGACCCACTTGTAGTACGTCTGCTCGTGCGTCAGTGAATCGTGCGCCGGCCAGTCGGCGAAACTCGGCCAGCCGGTGGTGTCGTGAGTTTCGAAGGGATTGCCGTACGACAGAACGTTTTCGAGGAGCGCCGGTATCCCGTCAGGTTGATGGTCCGGGCAGTCGACGAGCGCTGCGGTGACGCCCTGAGGATCGAAAGGTCGGCCGCAGTGCAGGTTTCCGCCCATGAACTCGGAAGCGTTCATGTGCACGTGTGTGTCGATGAATCCGGTGACTTCACCGTTCGGTCCGATTTCTCCCGGAACGCCGTTTGCGCCCACCTCCGCTTCGGGGAAATCGGCGCAGCCGTCGCGCGGGATCAGCGTGAACGCAGATTCGGGAACGTCACCGGGATCGGACATCGTGAGCATCAAGTCGCGCGAGATCAGTTGACGGCCGTTCGAGGTCGCGGTCAGAACGAACGGTTCACCGGTGGACATCACGGTCCAGTCGGTGGAGGGAGTTGCTTCGGAAGTGGCGAGTACCGAGTCCGCGCCGTCGTGCGAGAGCATCGACCCGTCCGGGCCGTACAGCATGAAACGACCCAACTGGGCCGCATGTAGCCGGAACGGTTCGGCGTCTGCGGCTTTCGTTACGTCGGTGAGGTACGCCGATCCGTCACGACGGACGAAATCACCAGACTCGGTGCGCAGCGCGAAGCAACCGTTCGCAAGTGCGTACACCGAGTTCTGCGCAGTAGGAGCAGGACTCGGTGCCGCGGCGCTGACGCCGGTCGTGGCGACGACGACGGCGGCAGTCAGCAGCGAGATGGTTCCGGCGAGCCGACCCCGTAGACGTGGAACTGAGCGCATGGTGCTGGTGACCCCCGACCGATGGACACGACTGTGACAGGGGACACTCTACAGACAACTGGACGTATGTCCATTTGATTCTGCAACGTGTTGCAGAAATGCTCAGCCGATGGCAGGTCCGAGCAGGTCATCGGCGTCGGTGATCCGATAGGCGTAGCCCTGTTCGGCGAGGAATCGCTGACGATGTGCCGCGTACTCCGCATCGAGAGTGTCGCGCGAGACCACCGAATAGAAGTGAGCCTGACCGCCGTCGTGCTTGGGTCGCAGTAGGCGTCCGAGTCGCTGCGCTTCTTCCTGTCTCGACCCGAAGGTTCCCGAAACCTGCACGGCGACAGACGCCTCCGGAAGGTCGATCGAGAAGTTCGCGACCTTACTCACCACCAGCGTCTGGATCTCACCGTTACGGAACTGATCGAAGAGGATCTCGCGTTCCTTGTTCTTGGTGGATCCCTTGATCACCGGGGCGTTCAGGGCTTCGCCGAGTTCGTCGAGCTGATCGAGATACGCACCGATCACCAAAGTCGGAGAATCGGGGTGCTTGGCCAGGATCGACTTCACGACCGCAATTTTCGTGTGAGCCGTCGAGCACAGTTTGTAGCGCTCCTCCGGTTCGGCGACGGCATAGGACATGCGCTCGGCGTCCGTCATCGTCACTCGCACCTCGACGCAGTCGGCCGGCGCGATCCAGCCCTGCGCTTCGATGTCCTTCCACGGAGCGTCGTAGCGCTTGGGGCCGATGAGCGAGAAGACGTCGCCTTCGCGGCCGTCCTCACGAACCAGCGTTGCGGTCAGGCCGAGACGGCGGCGCGACTGCAGATCTGCCGTCATCCGGAAGACAGGCGCGGGCAGCAAGTGGACCTCGTCGTAGATCACCAGTCCCCAGTCGCGGGAGTCGAAAAGTTCGAGGTGCTTGTACTCGCCCTTCGTGCGACGTGTGATCACCTGGTAGGTCGCGATCGTGACCGGCCGAATCTCCTTGCGCTCGCCGGAGTATTCGCCGATTTCTTCCTCGGTCAACGATGTACGCGCGATCAACTCACGCTTCCACTGACGACCGGCAACGGTATTGGTGACGAGGATGAGGGTGGTGGCCTTGGCCTTTGCCATCGCTGCGGCGCCCACCATCGTCTTGCCGGCGCCACACGGCAGCACGACGACGCCCGAGCCGCCGGCCCAGAACGAATCCGCTGCCATCTGCTGGTAGTCGCGCAGTTCCCAGTGGCCCTCTTCGAAAGCGAGATCGATCGGGTGCGCTTCGCCGTCCACGTAGCCGGCGAGGTCCTCGGCCGGCCAGCCCACCTTGAGCAGCATCTGCTTGAGGCGGCCGCGTTCGCTCGGGTGGACGATCACGGTGTCGTCGTCGACCTTCTCACCGAGCATCGGCGAGATCTTCTTGTGTCGCATCACCTCGGTGAGGACTGCGCGGTCGAGGCTGACCAGGATGAGGCCGTGCACCGGGCTCTTGACCAGCTGTAAGCGTCCGTACCTGGCCATCGTGTCGACGATGTCGACCAGCAGCGGTTGTGGAACCGCGAATCGTGAGTACGACACGAGCGCGTCGACAACCTGCTCGGCGTCGTGTCCGGCGGCGCGGGCATTCCACAAGGCCAGGGGAGTGATGCGATACGTGTGGACGTGTTCGGGGGCCCGTTCGAGTTCCGCGAAGGGGGCGATTGCCTGCCTGGCATCGCCGGCGCGCTCGTGGTCGACCTCCAACAGCAGCGTCTTGTCGGATTGGACGATCAACGGTCCGTCGGTCACGGAATCCTCCTAGTGAAGCAAACGCGGCAGCCACAGAGCGTTGCGCCGCGTTGTCGGCTGACGCCAACCCTGCCATTGTCCTGGTATCGGGGCGCAGACGCCAACAGGCGACGCTCGCACAGCCCGAAGTAGAGGTGCCCGGGTGCGAGCACCCCTACGTCAACAGGGCAGGATCGACCGCTATTCCGGGAGGCCCGCGGGTAGCACGAGGATCTTCACGTGTTCGTCGGGTGCGCGCAGAGCTGCGAAAGCGTCCGAGACTCCATCCAGACCGACCCTGCCGGTGATGATCGCTTCGGCGTCGATCTCGCCGTCGGCGAGCCTCTGCAGGGTGATGTCGTAGGCATTCTCGTAAGGACCGTGACCGAAATTGATCGAGATCCTCCGGAACTGCCCGACGACGGGAATGATCGTCTCGTCGCCGAACGGCGCAGCCAGAACCTGAATCCGCGAGTTGAACGGCAGAGTGTGCATCAGTTCTCCGATGACTCCCGCCCGACCGCTGCATTCGTAGGCGATCAGAACTCCGTTCGCGGCCTGGCCGACAAGCTGGTTGCCTTCGGCGATCATTCGATTCCACAGTTCGATCGGATCCTGCTCGGCCGGATCGACGACGATGTCCGCGCCCATCTTCGCGGCGAGCTCGCGTCGTTTGGGGGAGGGCTCCGACGCGATGACGATCTGCGCTCCGCGCGCTTTCGCGGCGACGATGGCGCCCAGTCCGATCGTTCCGCAACCGATGACGAGCGCCGAATCGGCCGAGGTGAGGCCGGACTGTTGGAGGTGCATCTCGCCGACGTGGAGAGGTTCGGCAAGTGTGGCGTGCTCGAGTGACAGGTGGTCGGGAACTTTGCGGACCCAGAACCCGTCGACGACTATGTGATCGCCGAACGCGCCGTGGTACTCGTTCGAGTAGCCGATGATCGTCGGGATCCCGGTAGCGGTGTCGGTGGCCAAGCCGATGCCGGCCACCCGATCGCCGATCGCGAAATCGTCTACTGCAGAACCGGTCTCGGAGACGATACCCGCGTATTCGTGCCCCAGCACCACTGGCGCGTCCGGATCGAAGGTGGCGAGCGGGTAGCCCCCGTCGTGCGCGACCTGAACGAAGCGGCACGGGTCCTTCGACATGCTCAGGTCGCTGCCGCAGATCCCGCAGGCGACGACGTCGATGCGGATCTGATGGGGTGCCAACGGCGGCGGGTCGGCGATCTCGGTGACCGCGAATTCTCCCTGCTGGAAACGGACGGCCCTCATGCGCGCACGGCTCCCGTCTCGGCCGGCCGGCCGTAGTAGTCGGTATGGGCTTTGGTGATCGCTCCGACCAGCCCGCCGATCAGGTATTCGCGATTGTCCTCGGCGAACTGCATGCTCGCCTGACGCCCGACATTTCGCTTCCGGAAGTGCGGGACCACCTCGGAGGCGAACAATTCGTAGCTGCGTTTGGTGTCCTCCCAGCTCGCCATGTCGACGTGAAGGATCAAGAACGTGCCGAACCCTCCCGTCTTCTCGATCAGACGCTCGATCTGTGCGATCGCATCTTCGGGGGTACCGATGATCGCCTGACCGAACTCGCCGAGCGTGTCGTTGCGCCACTGATCGATGATTCCGGCAGGTGTATCTGCCCAGGCCGGGTTCTGGCCGGTCTGTCGATTCACGTAAGAAGCCATCGATCCGATCCGCCGGCTCACGGCGCGCTCGGCCTCGGCTCGGGTCTCGGCGATGAACATCGGATTGACCACACGCCACGTCGCTCGGTCGGCGCGGTGGCCGTGTTCGGCCGAGACCTTCTCGTACACATCCCAGTTGCGATCCAGTGCGTCGAAGCCGCTGGGTGAACTCGCCGCCAATGAGAGCAGGGAGAGGCCGTTCTTGCCTGCGAGCACCGAACCGTTGGGGGAAATCGTGGACGCTGTCACTGTCTCGATGCCGTCCGCGCGGTAGGTGGGCAGCTGTGCGCGTGCGTCACGCAACGTGAACCAGTCGGTTTCCATGTTGACGACCTCGCCGCGAAGCAACGCGAGAATGGCCTCGAGCGCTTCGCCCTGGCGACGACGCTGGTCCGACGGGTTGATGCCCATCATGTGTGCATCGAGGGGGATCTTGCCCGGGCCGGTGCCGAAGATGAGCCGTCCGCGGGTCTGCAGATCGAGCTGAGTGATGCGGTCGGCCGTGATCAACGGGTGGTGATAGGGCAGAGACGTCACGCCTGTGCCGAACTGGATGCGCTCGGTTCGCTCTGCGGCGGCCGCGATGAACATGTCCGGGGCAGGCACGATCTCGGCGCCGGTCGAATGATGCTCACCCATCCACGCTTCTTCGAATCCGAGGCGGTCCAGGTGTGTCATGAGGTCGATATCGCGTCTGAGTTGCAGGGCGGGATCGGCGTCGAGCGGGTGGTACGGGGCGAGGAAGGCTCCGAAGCGGATGGACGATGCGGACCACACGATGACAACTCCTGTCGACAGGGGAGTGATTTGGATCACTCGCTCTGATCGAGATGTCTAACATGGATCAACTGATCCAATAAGTTGAGCCTCCCGCACAGTGGGAGATTTGTAATCACCTGTAGTTCAACGTTATCTGGTGCAATGACGTCGGATATCGTTGTTGCAAGTCGATCGACTGAACCAAGTACTTTCCGAAGGAGTATTGAAGAGGTATGCAACTGGACGTCACAATCACCCCCGACTCCTCGACCGTCGAACTGAACAGTGTCGACGACTTCACCAGTCTCTCGGTCGTCGTTGGCGGCGACGATCGATCCGAGACTCTGAGTCGGGTACTGGAACCGTGGGGGGAACTCGAGGGGGATCACGTCTGGCTCGACATCGGCCACTTGGAGCAAGCCGTCGCTGCCCGGATCGGAAACACCGAGTGGAGACAGAAGTTCTCCGCGATGGTGGACTACGCACGCGCCCACGGCTGGGTGGATCGCGACAACAGGGTGCGAGCACACCGTGAATCACTCTGACTCCGCGTTCGCCACGGTTGAGACGTTTGTCGAGCCCGTGCGAAGCTCGTTCGTATGACCGACTCCCGGCAGAACCGTCAAGGCGACGCGACGCGTCTGCGTTTGCTCAAAACTGCTGAACGGCTTTTCGCGACAGAGGGATTGGATGCAGTTTCGCTGCGCTCGGTCAATGCCGCGGCCGGTCTCGGGCCGTCATCGGTCCACTACCATTTCGGAACCAAGGACGATCTGGTCGCAGCGGTGCTGTTGGACATGGGAACGTCGGTGCGAGATCAGATCAGCGCGAACGTCGACGCCCTCTCCGCCGACAAGACGCCGCCGACGGTCGAGGCGCTGGTACGGGCCGTCACTGCGCCCTACAAGGCATTGCTCCTTCGCCATCGCACGCGGGGAATGCGATGGATCAGAATCGTCACGCAGATCTCGCAGCCGCAGATGTCACGACCGGGCCATCCAGCCCTCGAGGCGACCGAGTTGCACCTGCGTGAACATCTTCTCGACCAGGTCCGTCGTACTTTTCCTGCTACCGATCCCGAACGGCTCGAGACTCGCTGGGCGATTGCCTTGATGGGCTTCCTCCAGGCGTTGAGCCGGGCGGACGATTGGAGCGGAAGTGGCAAGCCGCTCGCGCCGGAGCGGCTTGCCGACTTCTACGAGGACCAGGTCGTCTTTCTGGTGGGTGGTGTGCGGCAGTTATTGGGGTGAGCGCCTAATCGATGCGTCTCCTATTTCTGCGCGACCACTGACTTCCGCATTTCCATTACATGAGTAATAGCTTCGGAAATTCCGGACCGGTAACCGATATTCTTTTCGGAATCACCCGGAGTGGAATCAAGCTCCGATTCGAGTCTCGTTTGAATGCGGTCCAGGGTATGGATTGTTCTTTTCACGATGGTTGATTCTCTTTCTGCGGTAAATCCGATAGAAGTATTCCGGATTGCCGAGCGTGTTCGTCGAGGACGCAGAGTGAAGCGAGGGTCATGCCCGCTGCGTACCCGCGCGAGCGTGCGTCAGTTCCTCGATTACGTGACTTGAACAGGTTGAACGTTTCGTGCAGGTGCACGAGGGTGTCGGTGGAGGCAGGCATTGGTCAGCTTCGCAATCAGCTCGTCTTCTCTGGACTTTGCTGTCAGCTCCGCTTTCGCTTACGGATGAACTCGGAAGACTCCGCAGTTTTCGCCCGCTTCTCCGCGCGGCGTTCCTTGATCGACTGGGCGGGTTTCTTCATGTTCTTACCCGGCGCCTTGTCAGCCATTGTCGCTCCTCATTTTTCGAAGTGGCAATCACAAACTGACCTCGACCATACTTCATTTACAGAAAAAAGCCAGTTGCTTCTTTTTTGCTACTTTTTTCCGGAGTCGACGGGGCTGACGGAAGTAATTCGGTGCAACGTGAAACGGCGAACCGCGCCGCTCGCGGGGTCGAAGGCGTCCAGCTGTCCGCCGCCAACGCTGACGGGGTCGACGATGCGATGCGTCGCGACCCCCTGGGCGTCGACGTAGCCGATGTTGACGCTCGAATTGTCTCGGGCCGCCGTGGCCAGCAAGGCGATGGTGGCGGCGTTGTTCTCCCGTGAACCGTCCGTTCGCACTCCGCCGCGGCCGGGGGCGGAAGCACGGTCTCCGGCCCGCATCGTGCGGACCAACGACGCCAGCTGATCCGCCGACGGGCTCGCCGGCATCCTCGACGCCGGTCGGCTGCGACGGTTGGGTACACGTGCCCCGCGTGGGCGGAGATCGACCAACGTGCCCGAGGAGTCCTCACCTGCCGGCGCGAATCCGGCGGCTCGCAGCTCGGTCAGGACTTCGCGGAGAGGGGCCTGCGAAATCGCGACGGTGGGAGCCAAGGCGCGCAGTGCCAACGGCTCGGCCACTGCGGATGCGAGGACCTCCGCCAGCAGTGACGCGTCCTCACATCGAATGAACGACGCCGCCACTCCGGCACGCAGTCGTCCGTGTCGACGGGCGACATCGTCGATCAGATACGAAAGTGATTGGGGGACAGGAGTCTTCGATTTCGAAGCGAACATCGTATGCAGTTCGGTGGCCGTCAGACCGGCGTCGAGCGCACGACGCACGCTGTCCTCGCTGATGCGGTACATGGACGCCGATCCGGCCGACTCGATGTCTGCGACCAGGCTCACCTGCTCGAGCAGGTCCGGTACCAGCGGGCCGGGCGCAACCAGAGTCAGATCCGCCTGGACCAGGATGTAGTCGATGGGCTCGGGTAGGGCGGACTGCATTTCGGCTTCGGCGTCCCCGCCGTGCAGCAAAGCTCGTCCAGGTGACGACAACGCGCCGCGGGCCACCAGCCCGAGCGCGGCGGCCTCGTCCAGAGTCCGCTCGATCGCGAACGTCCGTAGGCGCCCGCTCCATCGCGGGCGTCGCCACGCCAGTAGTCGACTTACCTCGACGGCCGACGCGGTCTGGCCGCTGTCGAGTTCGGAGAGCAGCCCGAGAATGGCCTGACGATCTCGCGGAGCCGCCGGAGCGCGGCCCTCCTCGGACAACGCCGCGATCGGCTTGTCGGTGGAATCGCGCAGCCCGATCATCCACGGGACTCGAGGTACGTCGACCCAGGCGGACGCCAGGACCTCCCACCGTCGCGCTGTGGATGCGTTCAGCCAGCCGTCGACCGCGAGCGTGGGCGTCCAGTATTCGTCCGCGTTGTCCGAGACCGGCGCCGGATCTGGTGTTCCACTGGCGATGAGTCCGGCTGCCGAGAGCAACTCGACAAGTAGGCTCACGCGCGCTTCGTCGAGATCGGCCGTCTTGGCCACGCGTCGTAGTTCTCGAACACCGAGCCCACCGGCTCGCAGTGCGGGGGCCGGCGCTGCGCCCAGAACAGCGATCACGTTCTCGCATTGGCGTACCAACTCGAGCGCCTCGCCGGCTGCTGCGGCGTTCACGTCCGCCGGCTTGAGTTTGTCGCCCCCGATGACAGGTGCGGTCAGCGTCGTCGGATCGAAAACCGGCTCGCCGCGGATGACCTGACGAACCGTCGCCGGAAGCTCGACGGTCTGCTCGTCGAGCCACCGCAGCATGCCGGCCGCCAGCAGTCGTTGAACCGGGCGCTCAGGCGGCGTTCCGGGGGCAGCGTCGCGGGTGCGACCGATCGGGCTGGAGTTGGCGAGTGTCTCGAGGAGATCCCGCTCGCGGGTGTCCAGAGCGTTGAGCGCAGCCGAGATCTCGGTCTCGGTCATCGCCTCGGCAGGTTCGAGGGCGCGCCCCACACGCCACGGAATCATCCCGATGACTGCCGGGACGACGCTGATGGGATCGACACCCCAGATGAGGGCGGACGCGCGCATCTTCGACAGAGACTTGTCGACGGCCTTCTTGGTGACCTTGCCCTTGCCGGTCAGCGCTCGTTCGGCGATCGCACTGTTGAGCTCCGCCCGCGTCATCGGAGTTTCCTCGGCGCCGCCCAGCGCCAACAATTCGAGAAGACCGAAATCGAGGGTGTCGAGTTCGTCTGCGGCTCGGCTGACCGACGCGCGTTGCTGTGCCCGACCGCTGAGAACCACCATCGTGCTCGGCGGCGGTACGGCCAGATCGGGGCGCAGACGCAGCAACTCCGTCAACTCGGCGTCACTGCGCGCCGAGAGCCAATCGGTCAGACTTTCGGCTGCGGAACTGCCCGCCGGGGTGCCACGTGTTTCGGTCATCAGGTATCAGATTAGAGACCTGGTCTGTACGGCGTAACGGCGTCCTGTCAAAATGACTTCGTGGCCAACAATTCGAAGCAACACTATGTAGATCCAGGATGGCCGGAAACTGCAGACGGAGATCACGCAGTGACCGAATTGTCATCGACCCGCGCAGGTGGACTTTCACCCTTCGGCGAGGACACCACCTTTCCGGTTCCGGTGGAGTCACTTCCTTACGTACACCCGCACACCGTCATCAACCGATAACAACTCGACACGAAGAAGGCCCGCACCGAATCGGTGCGGGCCTTCTTGATGTTCGAGCGTCCGAGCGGACAGTCTTGCCGGTGTTACTTGAGGAACGACTTCGCGGTGTCGGCGACTGCGAGGATCTGCGGGTCGACCGGGATACCGTTGGCCTCGGCGAATGCGATTGCCTGATCGATGGCGTCGGCGACCGGGTGTGCAACGGTCTGTGCGACCTGCTGCGCTGGAGCCGGAGCTGCCTGAGGAGCCGTCGTGGCCGGAGCGGAACGCTCGGTGGCGCCGCTGCTCAGCCCGAGGCTGGAGGAGCAGGACGGCCATGCGCCCCAACCCTGGTTTGCGAGAACACGCTCGGCAACAACGATCTGCTGCTCGCGAGTGGCCTGGTTTGCGGTGGCTGCGTACTGTCCGCCGCCGTGTGCGTTCCACGTGCTGGGGGAGAACTGCAGTCCGCCCTGGTAACCGTTGCCCGTGTTGATGGCCCAGTTTCCGCCGGCCTCACACTGGGCGAGACGATCCCAGTCGGAGTCGGGGGCAGCGTTTGCGGTTCCGGTGGCTGCAATTCCTGCTACGCCCATGATGGCGCCGGTGACGGCGACCTTGGCGACAGTGCGGCCGGTGGTGGTGGGCTTGCGATGGCGTCCGCTCATGATGGTCGAAATCCTCTCCACACGCGCCTGCGAGGTCAGCTGTCGGGTTCGGGCTGAGAGGTCGCCCGGCCTCGCCTTTCCTGGCTGGAAAGGGTCTGGCTTCACCCCAAGATTCGGTCTTGCGATCGAACCGGTGTCCACTGGAGAACTTTTCTGTTCTCACAGAGGACTTTGGGTCCCCCGTCCTCGTCCCTGGAATGCTCTGTCGGAAGTCCGGTACCCGCGGGACAAGGCTTGGCGCGGCGGGCCGGAGGTGGCCGAGTTTCCCGGCCGAAAACGACGGTAACGGCTCGAGTCGCTCGTGTCACCATTTGATAACGCGGCGTGGCGAAAGCCGTACAACGCGTCACACAAAGCGCAGGAGACTCTTCCCAGGTAGGTGGGGGTGCCCGAGTGAATGTCCGGTTGTGTCCGTTCCGTTATCCATCCGTAATGTGAGCAAGGTCACACGTTATGCGGAAATACAATTTCGGGCGATTGAGAGGTGTGTCGATCCGGGCCCAAGGTGTGGCCCGTGTCTCAACATCGAGATCGAAACTTAGGTTAGGTTTGCCTGACTTGCCTCGATTGGGCAGGTTTCGCAGAGTCTTCCAAAGAAGTAGGGCACCCCTCATGAAACTGCAATACCGTCGGCGTGCGGTCACCGCATCACTCGCCGTCGCCGCTGCTGCTGTCGGCCTGGCCGTCACTGCTCCCGCTGCACACGCCTCACCCGAGGATCCGACACACGGTGTTGTCGGAAGCTATTCCGCAACCCAGCCCGGCGACATCGTCGTCGACTCGGCAACCCACCGCGGATACATCACGCAGTACGGCGGACCGACCAGCTCGTTGTCCGTCGTCGACACGAACACCGGCAAGTCCGTCGGCACCATCGACGGCGTCGTCGGTTACCCGTCGGCACTTGCCGTCGACTCGGGCCTCGGACGCGCATACGTGTCCTCCTCCTACGGCGGCGCGATCTCGATTGTCGACACGAAGACCGGGAAGGTCGAAAAGACGGTCACGCTGAGCGAGAAGAACCCCGACGGCTCGCGTCCGCAGATCAACGATGTCGTCGTCGATCCCACAACACACCGCGCGTACTTCTCGGACTACAAGTCCGGCAACATCCGAGTCGTCGACCCCAACGCCGCCGACGCCGTGTCGAGCATTCTGGTCCACAAGTCGGCAACGCCGACCAAGCTCGCCTTCGACAGTGTCCGCGGCTTCCTCTACATCGCGGACACCAACTTCTTCGACGAGAATTACGGCCGCACGCTGTGGCAGGCGGACGTACGCAAGGGCGGAGCACTCAAGTCGATCGTGCGTGCCGACAACCTGTACCCGGTCGACGTCGATGTCGACACGAACACCGGCAACATCTACATGACCGACACCCGGGCAACCAACCTGTGGGCGATCACCCCGGCCGGCGCGGTTCTGTCGAAGACCACGCTGTCTCCGACCGCGATTCCCAACGGCGTGGTCGTCGACGCTGCGGCAGGCATTGCATATGTCGCGGACGTCATGAACGGACACCTGTGGTCGGTCGATCTGACGACCCGCGCCACCACCGCTCTGACCGATACGAAGGTTCCGGCACTGGAGAAGGTCAAAAACCTCGCGCTCGACACCTCGACCGGCGCCATCGCGTCGACGACCAACGGGGGCAAGGTGACAGTCGTTGCTGCGTACCCGCTACCCGCGACCGTCGAATTGCCTGCCGCTCAGGTAGGTAAGGCGTATTCGCAGAAGCTCACTGCCGATGCGCGCGCAACGTTTGCACTCACCAGTGGCACTCTGCCCGGCGGACTGTCCCTCGCACAGGACGGCACCATCTCGGGTACCCCCACCGCTGTCGGCAGCGTCACCGTCGAGATCACTGCGAAGAGCGTGCTTTCGCGTGCTTCGAGCGTGACCATCGTGATCTCCGAGGGGCCGGTCGGCCCCGTCGATCCGGGCAACCCGGGAACGGGTACCGGTTCGCTCGGTAACCTTCCCGGACTCGGTAGCCTCGGGCGCTGATCCGACCTGATACGAGAGAACCCGACCACAGCAACTGCTGTGGTCGGGTTCTTCGGTCCGCGGGCCCGCTATGCGTAATCGACGCGGTCCACGACTATGCGTAATTCACCCGGTCCACGTCGACGATCTCCTTGCCGAGCGGCATCAGCGAGATCGGAATCATCTTCAGGTTCGCGACCGCGAGCGGAATTCCGATGATCGTGATCGCCATCGCGACGGCGGTGACGATGTGTCCGATCGCCAACCAGATACCGGCGATGATCACCCAGATGACATTGCCGATCATCGAACCGACACCAGCGGTCGGCTTGTCGACGACGGTCTTACCGAACGGCCACAGTGCGTAGATGCCGATGCGGAATGCCGCGATTCCGAAGGGAATCGTGATGATGAGGATGCAGCAGATGATGCCTGCGGCGAAGTAGCCCAACGCCAGCCAGAAGCCGCCGAAGACCAGCCAGATCACGTTCAGGAGGATTCTCATGGTCAGTGACCTTTCGGTTGGAGGCGGGAGTGATCAGCGCACGCGTCGACCGGATCTGAGCGTGTAGACGATGGCCAGAAGGAAGCCGATCGGGCACGCGAGTGCTACCAGGTACAACGCCAGGCCGGGTGGGGTGTCGCTGAAGATATGGACTGCGAAGATGGCCACGATCGCCAGGAATCCGACGATGAACAGTGCCATCGCCGTACGGAACAGACCGTTTCCGGTGCCGGAAGTGCGCGGGTTCGGTTGAGGGTCCACACCTACGAGGATAGTGCCTGTAAACCTGGGTGCCGACCCGGGTTCGTCACAGGTAGACTGTTAACAGACTGCGCGCCCCGCTGAAGCAAGTGTGGGGCGCGTTCTTTTGCATTCTTCCACCGGAAGCGATGCGAGCAAGGCCATGAGGCTCTTCCGAGAGCCTCCCGAGCACATTGGGGCAGACGCCCCAGTCGAGTGATGAGCAGGTGAACGCGGTGCCGACCGGCAAGGTGAAGTGGTACGACGTCGAAAAGGGTTTCGGCTTTCTGTCGCAGGAAGAGGGCGAGGACGTCTACGTCCGTGCTTCCGCTCTCCCCGAGGGCGTCGAAGGCTTGAAGGCCGGCCAGCGCGTCGAGTTCGGAATGGCTGCGGGCCGCCGCGGTCCGCAGGCACTGAGCCTGAAGGTACTCGAGCCGGCGCCGTCGTTGCGCGGCGCGACGGCGACGCGTCGTGAGCCCGTCGAGCGTAAGCACACCCCTGATCAGTTGCACGGCATGGTCGAGGACATGATCACGTTGCTCGAGGCGAAGGTCCAGCCGGATCTGCGCAACGGCAAGTACCCGGACCGCAAGACCGCTCAGCGGATCTCCGAGGTCGTCCGGGCCGTCGCTCGCGAGCTCGACACCTGATCGCTCGATACGAGCTGCCATACACGGCTTCGAAACAAAATGCCCTGCACACCAATCGGTGTGCAGGGCATTTTCGACGTTCCGGGGATCAAGCGGTCTTGATCGACCAGATCAGCAGTCCCTGTTCGCTTCCCTCACCGACGGCGAGGTGGATTTCGACGCCGACGAGTTGCTTGACGGGATCGCTCGAAGACTCGACCGTCACTGCCAGGGCCTCGCCGGGCTCGAAGACTCGGGGCTCACCGGTCTGGTTGCCGTCGGCATCCTCGTAGACGGCGAGCAGTGCCCACTGCGCATCCGAGACGTCCGTCGACAACGACAGCTGCAGCGGGTAGCCCGCTGGAACGTCGAGTGCGTAGATGTCGCCCACCTGGGCGCACTGGGACAGGTCGATGGTGCAGAAACCGGCAGGGTTCGTTTCGATCGTCTTGCCGTGTGCGTATGCAGTGATGACCGGCAGCTTGTCGGGGTCGTCGTTGATGTTCTTGATGATCACGAAAAGAACGGAGACGTAAGCAACCAGTGCCACCACCATCAGGACACTGATCGCTGCCACGATCTTCTTTGTTCTCGAGCGCATCATCACTGCGGAGTACTTCCTTGTCCTCGGTTGGATTTACCGGTGTAAATCACTTCGGTCACTTCTTGTTCGGCCAGATCGGGTCGCTTCCCGCCGAGGCCGGGCAGGAGGCTGCTTCCTCGGTAGCTCAGGAAGGTCTGCAGAAGCCCGATCGTCAGGAACACCGATACAACAGTGAACCCGATCCAGTATTCGGTCGGAAGCAGAACCCCCAATGCGCCGCCGAGTACCCAGCTCAGCTGCAGAACCGTCTCGGATCTACCGAATCCGGACGCGATCGATTCCTCGGGCAGGTCGTGCTGGAGTGACGCGTCGAGTGAGACCTTGGCGAGCGCGCTGGCGGCCGATGCGATGAGCGTGGCAAGCGCGGCCGTCATGAGGTTGTCCGTCAGAGCTGCGATCACCGCGATGATCCACACCGACGCAGTACACCGGAGCACGATCAAGGCAGGCCGGCCGAGCTTGAGGCGTGCACCCGTGGCATTTCCGGCGAAGTTACCCAGACCGGCTGCTGCGCCGACCAGGCCGAGCATCATGGCCTGCTGGAGCGGCTCGTGATCGGTGCGTGATTTGGCGACGAACGCGATGTAGAGCGTCAGGAAGCCGGTGAGCACGCGAATGGTGCCGTTGCCCCAGAGTCCGATGATCACGGCGCGTCCGAGAGGCTGACGGACCTTGGCAGGTTTGGCGTCCGGCTGCGGTGGGGCGCTGCCGGCGTGATGCGCTTCGTCCGGGTGGTAGGTGATGGTCGCGGGAACCTCACCCTCGGTGACCTCGACCCACGACGGGATTCGCATGCTCAGATATGCGCCGAACACGGTGACGGCGACCGCGAACCACAAGGCGCCGGTGGAACCGAAAGCCAGCGCGAGCGCACCTGCGACAGCGCCGGCCCCGATCGTTCCACCGATCAGCCCGAAGACCGTCAGACGCGAATTCACGCGCACCAGGTCTATTTCCGGTGGTAGGACGCGTGGTGTCACTGCGCTCTTGAGCACCGAGAACGATTTACTGAGCACCATCATGCCGAGCGCGGCCGGATAGAGGATCCAACTGTCGAAGTTGAAGACCAGGATCACCGCGAGGAGCGTCCGGATTCCGAACGACGACGCGAGTGCGATGCGGCGTCCGCGCTGCAACCGGTCGAGCATGGGGCCGATGAGCGGTGCGATGACCGCGAACGGTGCGATCGTGATCAGGAGATAGAGCGCGACCTTGGTCTTGTCCTCGCCCGTCGCGGCCGAGAAGAACAGCGTGTTGGCCAGAGCGACGGAGATCGCCGCGTCGGTCGCGTTGTTCGTCATCACCGCGTAGGTGAGAGCGGTCAGACCGGACTTGTCCGCGCCGTCGGCCTTCGCCGCGCGCTGGAAGGTCGCGATGCCCTTGTTCGTCAGTTCGCGGCTGCGCATCGCTGCGACGCGAGTGACGGTGAGCTTGCGAGGCATCGGTGGAGCCTTGGGAGCGTCCGCCCCCGGCGTCTTCGAACCGGCCGCGGATTCGGAGTCTCCCCGCGATTCGGGAATCGGATGCAGCGGTGGCAAAGGCGTGCGACGGGCAGCGGGACGGGCCGAAGGTGGGTAATTGTCCGGGCGGGCCGCGGGTGGGTAATTGTCGTAACCGGGGTGCACCTGTTGCCCCTCCGGCTCGTCGTGGATTCGCCGAGTTTCGGGGTCGTAGGGTTCGCGCGGTCCGGTCACCACTCAATTCTGTCCTAGTGTCGGCGCGGCTACCACGCACACCCCTGCGAGTCCTGTGTCATGTCGGACTCAGTTAACAAAACGGACTTCGAACATCTGCGGCCAATACTTGCCGGTGAGCAGGAATCGATCGGTACCGGGAATCTGCGCGATGCCGTTGAGAACGTCGACGGTGCTGGTCGATCCGTCCGCGACGAGTTCTTCGCGTAGCGGCGAAGCGTCGTACACGTTCGTGACGCTGCCGTCCGATGGGTCGATTCGGACGACGGTGTCCGTGGTCCAGACATTGGCGTAGACGGAGCCGTCTTCGGCGCATTCCAATTCGTTCAGCTTGCCGACGGACTCCGAAGATCTGGTGACGTCGACGGTCGAGATCGGCGCAAAGGTTTCGGGATCGCGAAAGGTCAACGTGGCCGAACCGTCGCTCGAGACAATCCGATCCCCGAGCGAACAGATTCCCCATCCCTCGGTGTCGAGTGGGAACCGCCCCCGTTCGGTCAAGGTGTCCTTGTCACGGGCGATGGCAACGCCGTCTTTCCAGGTGAGTTGCCACAGTGTGTCTCCGGCGACCGTGATGCCCTCACCGAACAACGGCGGGTCGAGATCGGCACGCGCAACTTCCGGTCCCGAAGCGGGGGACTGCTCGTCGGAGATCTCGCTCGAGCGCACCCAGGACTGCCCGACGCGTCCGGTGCTTTCGTACAACCGGTTTCCGTCGATCTCGAGGCCCTGCGTGAACGCGTCGGGATCGTGCGCGGACACTCGAACGATCTCGACGGAGCCGGTTTCGGACGTGAGGTTGTCGGGAGCGCCGGGGGAATCGGAGCACCCCGCCAAGGCCGAGGCGATCACGGCGACCACTGCAAAAGTGCGCACGGAATTGGCGTGTGACCTACTCATCTGCCCAGCATGGCAGCCCAGTGCGTTGCGGACTTGCGGTGGTGCGGCAAACTGGAGGAGTGAGTGTTGCTACTTCTCCAGAGCGTGCAGTGCCGCGCCCAGTACTGGCCGATGCGGTCGAGCTTGCCCGAAAGGCAGTCGTCGACCTGCATGAAGGCGGTGTGGGGGCATACCTCGGCGTGACGTCGGAGGACGAATTTGCCGCCACCCATCGATTTGCAGCAGACATTCCGGGATACCGCGGTTGGCAGTGGGCGGTTGTCGTCGCTGCCGGACCGGAGGACACCCACGCCACGATCAGTGAGTTGGCGCTGTTGCCGGGTCCCGACGCGTTGGTTGCGCCGGAATGGCTGCCATGGGATCAGCGGATTCGTCCCGGCGATCTGTCCGTCGGTGACCTACTCGCCCCGCCGGCCGAGGATCCTCGCCTCGTTCCCGGCTACGTCGCCACCGGTGACCCGGAAGTCGACGAGGTAGCTCTCGAAATCGGGCTC
Source organism: Rhodococcus sp. IEGM 1302 (assembly GCF_030056935.1). NCBI lineage: Bacteria > Bacillati > Actinomycetota > Actinomycetes > Mycobacteriales > Nocardiaceae > Rhodococcus > Rhodococcus sp. IEGM 1302. Next base: position 160,151 of record NZ_JASHKY010000009.1, read on the forward strand.
GGCCGCAAACAGGTCATGAGCCGCGAGGGCCGACTCGATGCCGCGCAGCGTTGGTTCGACGGTGACTTCGGCCCGGAGTCGGAGATGGCGAAGGCCGCGCCGTCGACGTGTGGACTGTGTGGATTCTTCCTTCCACTCGCCGGTTCGCTGCACGCAGCGTTCGGTGTGTGCGGAAACGAACTCTCCGCAGACGGCCGTGTGGTCAGCGTGTCCTACGGTTGTGGCGCGCACTCGGACACCAGCCTGCCGCTCGGTGCGGGCTCGCCGCAGTTCGACGCATTCGACGACGGGGCCGTCGAGCTGATTGCGGTGCCCGCTCGCCCGTCGAGCGCTGTTGCAGTTGAGGATTCGGTATCCACCGAGTAGAAGATCCGTTCGGTACGGACGCACTCCGCGAGGCGACGCTGCGCGCGTGGTCGGAATCTCCGACGCGATTGCGTGAAGACGCGGCTGCGGAATCCGACCTCGCAAAGGCCGGGTACCGCGACCGTCTGCTCACCGAACTGGCGCAGAACGCTGCCGATGCAGCTGCACGCGAGGGCGTCCAGGGCTCTTTGTGGGTGGATGTGGACGGTCGGACGCTGACGGTGGCGAACACGGGCCGTCCACTGGACGAATCCGGTGTACATGCGCTGACCGCGCTGCGCGCGTCGAACAAGGTCGACGCCGACGAAGGTGTGACGGGACGGTTCGGCGTCGGATTCTCGGCAGTTCTCTCGGTCAGTGACGAGGTGGAACTGCGCTCGTCGACGGGATCGATTCGATTCTCTGCCTCGCACACTCTGCGCGAGATCGAGTCTCGCGAACTCCCGGTACCGGAAACCAGTGTCCCCGTACTTCGTTTGGTGTGGCCGTCTGGCGAATTGCCGAGCGATGGTGCTGATTCGGAAGTGGTGCTGACGCTTCGGCCGGACGTCGATGCCGCGGCGCTGCTTTCGCAGATGACACGTGAGGCAGTCGACCTGCTGCTCGAACTCCCGGCTCTCGGATCAATTCGTCTGGGTGAGAAAACTTTTCGGCGATCGGAACGGGTGCTGGATTCCGGCCTCGTCGAGATCGCGATCGGTGATCGCACGTGGTGGCAGTACACCGCGCCGAACGCGCGATGGTTGGTGCCGGTCCGCGACGGGGTCGTCGAGCCGGTCGCAGACGACGTCCTGCGGGCGCCGACGCGATCCGACGAGGAGCTGTCGATCCCCGCGATCATCATTGCCGACATTGCAATGCAACCCGATCGGCGACGCATCATGCCCGCTGCACCGATCGCTCCGCTTGCCGAGGGGTACGCGAAGTTCCTTGCTGCACTACCTCCTCGGCAGCGAACGGCACTCGTCCCGATCCCTGCCTTTGCCCGCAGTGAAACGGATTCGCTTCTGCGCGAAGCGCTTCTGAAGGAGCTGCAGGAAAACGAGTGGCTTCCGGTGGTCGGTGAACCCGACCGCGCGCCGCAGCGAGCATCCGTGGTGCCCGGGCTCGGTGATGACCTTGCCGAGTTGCTCACCGACATCATCGGCGGCCTGGTTGTCCCCGAGCTCTCCGGCCCCAAGCACGAGCGAGCACTCGCGGCAGTGTCGACGCACCGCATCGGGCTCGCGCGCATCGCGGAACTGCTCAGCGGTTCGGAACGTGAACCGAAGTGGTGGAATCGACTCTATTCGGCTCTCGAGCCCTTGGTGATCGACACTCTTGCGGTGGAAGAGCTTGGAACACTGCCGGTTCCGCTCTCCGACGGACGGACGGTGACCGGGCCGCGGACCGTCGTCGTCGGCGTCGAACTGGGCGAAGACGCGCCGTCGGTGCAGTGGACGAGGTTGGTTCATCCCGTCGCGGTTCACCCGTTGCTCTCTCGATTGGGAGCGCAGACTGCGAGTGCCACCGACCTGCTGTCCGATCCGGCGCTGCGCGCATTGATCGAAGATGCTGCGGACCAAGATGATTCGGTAGCGACGGAGTTGGCGCAAGTGGTGCTCGGATTGGCGGCCCACGTGGCGCCAGGGGCGCTGCCGTCGTGGATCGGTGAAGTGCTGCTTCCTGATTCGGAGGGCGAATTGCGGTCCGCCGACCAACTTCTGCTTCCGGGAGCTCCCCTTGCAAGCGTCCTGGTCGAGGATTCTCCCTTCGGCATCGTCGACGCTGATTTTGTTCAGCAGGTGGGGGAGCAGGCGCTACGGGTAGTCGGTGTCGGGTGGGGTTTCACGGTGGTCCGTGAGGAATTGCCTTCCGGCCCCGATCACGATCTCGACGCCGAAGACGCATGGTGGGACACCCTCGACGAGGACCCCGAATACATCGAAGCCGTGCGCGATCTCGATCTCGTGGACGAAGACCGCTGGCCGCAGGCGTTGTCGCTGCTGGTCGAGTCGCCGGCGACGCGGGCGCTGCTCACCGACCGTCGTGGATACACGGCGTGGTGGTTGCGTTCGAATGCCGAACTCGGCGGTGAGGTGCTGGGCTTGCTGCGCGCTCCGGGCGATCGCACCTTCGAGGGATTGCTCGATGCTGCCGAACACCCCGACGCCGGATTCTTCTCCGGATTGCTGGCATCGGATACTGTCGACGATCCGGAACTGGCTCAGCTGCTGCTCGATCGGCTTGCCGACCCACTACGGATGCCGGCCTCCGCCGTCGTCGCGCGGACGCACCGACTACTGGGTGAGGCAGCGCAGCGACGGGTTCTCGACCTGGAGGAACTGCACCTGCCTCCGTTCGTGCGAGGCCTTTCCGGCGATCTGGTCGATCCCGGCGACGCCCTTGTTCTCGACCGACCGTGGCTGGGAGCGGCACTACCTGCACAACGAGTGGTGCTCGGCAGCTTCGAGACGGCCGACGCACTGGCAGATCTACTCGACGTCGCGACGGCGTCTGCATCCGTTCACGGACGAGTGAGCAGCACCGGCGTCGTCACGACGTGGGCGAACGAACCGCAGGCAGTTCTCGGCTTCGCAGCCCTCGGCCGTGAGGTACCCAGCGGCGAGGTAGTGATCCATCACGAACTGACGGTGGAACTGACGGGGGCGGTCGAGACGACGGTGATCGTGCCGTGGTGGGTGGACTCGGACGGCGTTCATCACGTGATGCGTACGTGGACTCTGCCGCAAGGAATGTGAGGGCAGATGTCTTTTGATCAGTGGGTACTCGACAGCGCAGTGAGTCAGCGGACGGCGTGGCTCGTGGACGTCGTCGACGTCATCACCGACAGCGGCGGAACCCTCGCGTCGTGGCTGATCGCGACGCTGCTCACGATCGTGCTTCTGGTTCGGAGACTGCGTACCGAAGCTCTGCTGATCGCCGGATCGATGTTGACCGGTCTGCTCGTGATGAGCGGATTGAAGCGCATCTTCACGCGAACCCGCCCACCCGTTCCGGAGAGATTGATCGAAATCGATTCGTATTCGTTCCCGTCGGGCCACGCGATGATGAGCGCGATACTCGCGACTTCGGTTGCCGCCGTGATCCTTCGTCTTGCCTTGCCGAGGCTCGCGAAGATGGCAATGCTCGCGAGCCTCGGCCTGTACACGATCGCCGTCGGATTCTCCCGCGTCTACCTGGCTGCCCATTGGATGACCGATGTACTGGCAGGTTGGGCGTTCGGGATGATGTGGGCCGGGGTGTGGATCTGGGGAACCGCGCAGATCAGAAAGCGCCGGGCGCTGGTTACTTCGTGAGCTCGGCGAGTAGTTGGCTCGTGGCCCACGGCAAGCTCAGTGCCGAGCTTGCGGTCAAGGCCGCACCGACCTGCGGAGCCTGATCGTCGTTGACGTAGACGACGCGATTGTCCTTGACCACGTCGAGTTGCTGGAAGCCAGGGTTGTTTCGGACCGCCTGTGCGGCATCGGGATTGCCGATGACAACGAGACGGTCCACGTCGAGAAGATCCAGTCGTTCGGTGGAGATCGGCGCGTAGAACTCACCGTTCATCAAGGCCTCGACCGCGGGAGCAGGTTTGAATCCGAGACTGCCGAGAACCCGTCCGCGGGCGTCCTCGGAGGAGAAGGCGTAGAACTCCGGGGTCGCGTCGACGCTGATGATCACCGCGGTCTGGTCTGCAAATTCCGGGTGAGCGCTTCTGGCGTCGGCGAACTGCTTGTCGATATCGGCGACCAACTTCTCGCCGTCGGCTTCGCGACCCACTGCCTTCGCTGCGGTCTTCGTCGTGATCTGCCACGGAGTTGCGTAGTCGCCGTAGGCCGGATCCTTCGCGACGGTCGGGGCGATCGCGGAAAGTGTGCTGTACAGGTCTTTGTCGATGCTCGAGTAGAGCGCGAGGATCAGGTCGGGCTCGAGCGCAGCGATCTTTTCGACGCTGATCGTGGTTTCGGGATTGCTGCCGACGACGGTCGGTTCGGTTCCGCCCCAAGGGCCGGTGACCCATGGCCACGTGCGGTTGACGTCCGGTTCGCCCGGGTACTGGTTGACCATTCCGACGGGCTTGACGCCCAGGGCCAACAGAGCCTGCTCGTCGTTGTAACCGACGGTGACGATCCGTTGTGGTTCGGAATCGATCGTGGTGCTGCCGAAAGCGTGATCGATCGTGACGGGGAAGGCGCCACCACCGGAACTCGACGAACTACTTGCTGCGTCGTCGTTCGAACTGCAGGAGACGAGTGCTGTGCCGACCAGGGCGACCAGGGCGACCACAGCAACGGATGTCAGTCTCGTCCAACGTCCTCGGCTTTTCCAACGATTTCGGTGCGAGATCTTCACGGCTACGTGGTTCCTTTCAGCATTGACAAGCTAAGACCGACACTGGAGTGCAGGGTAGGCTTACCATACTGAAAGGGTGAATCGACCTGCTCAGTCGACCAGACCGGCGCCCTGTTGTGCGCCCTTGTCACCGCGCACAGCTGCGCGTCGTTGAATGGAGAACAGAGCGAAGCCGAGGAAGCCGACTCCGATACCCGCGTAACAGATCGGGAGTGCATCCGACCAACGATCGCCGCTCACCGCGACCACGATCGTGGCGATCACCCACAACGCGGTGCCGATGATCAGTGCCGGCGCGGGTGCGGACAATTTGCCGATCAGGCCTGTTGTGTTGCGAGTCTCCGTCACAAAATTAACGCTACCCGTACCCCGGTGGCCTACTCTCCCTAGTGCGACCGGCTTCATGTGCGCCGGCACACGGCGACCTACAGCGATGGGGAAAGAACAAACATGGCGGCACCCGGCAAGATCCTCGACACCTATTTCAAGATCAGCGAACGAGGGTCGACGATCTCGACCGAGATTCGCGGCGGTGTCGTCACCTTCGTGGCGATGGCCTACATCGTGGTCCTCAACCCCCTGATCCTCGGCAGTTTCTCGGCTGACGACGCTGCAGCGAAGACCGACGTTCTCGGCAACATCCTTCCGGTCAACCAGGTGGCTGCGGTCACCGCTCTGGTTGCCGGCCTGATGAGCATCGTCTTCGGTGTCGTTGCCAACTATCCGTTTGCCATCGCCGCGGGTCTCGGCATCAACAGCCTGCTCGCCGTCACAATCGCACCTCAGGTCACCTGGCCCGAGGCGATGGGCCTGGTGGTCATCGACGGTGTGATCATCGTTCTGTTGGCACTCACCGGTTTCCGAACTGCGGTGTTCAATGCGATTCCCTCGGCATTGAAGTCCGCGATCGCGGCCGGTATCGGCATGTTCATCGCCTTCATCGGACTGGTCGACGCCGGATTCGTCCGCCGTATCCCCGATGCCGCCGGTACGACGGTTCCCGTCGGACTCGGAATCAACGGCTCGATCGCTTCGTGGCCGACCGTGGTGTTCATCTTCGGTGTGCTGCTCATGGGTGTTCTGGTAGTGCGCAAGGTTCGTGGTGGACTGCTGATCGGCATAGTCGTCACGACGATCCTCGCCGCGATCATCGAGGCAGTTGCCGACGTCGGACCCTCGCTCGGAACCAACCCCAAGGGCTGGAACCTCAGCATCCCCGCGATCCCGGAGATGCTCGGTGGTATGCCTGATCTGAGCCTGGTCGGCGACGTCAGCATCTTCGGCGCATTCACCCGCATCGGTGTTCTGGCCGCCAGCCTGCTTGTCTTCACTCTCGTGCTGGCGAACTTCTTCGACGCCATGGGCACGATGACGGGTCTCGGTAAGGAAGCCGGCCTGACCGACAAGGACGGAAACCTCCCCAACGTCGGTCGCGCGCTTGTCGTCGAAGGCGCGGGCGCGATCGTGGGCGGTGGCGCTTCGGCGTCGTCGAACACCGTGTTCGTGGAATCCGCGTCGGGTATCGCCGAAGGCGCCCGCACGGGCCTGGCAAACGTCGTGACCGGACTGCTCTTCCTCGTCGCGATGTTCCTGACGCCGCTCTACTCCGTCGTGCCGATCGAGGCAGCTGCGCCTGCCCTCGTCGTCGTCGGTGCGCTGATGATCGGGCAGGTCCGAGACATCGATTTCACCAAGTTCTCGGTTGCTCTCCCGGCGTTCCTGACCATGATCGTCATGCCGTTCACCTACTCGATCGCCAACGGCATCGGCGTCGGCTTCATTTCATGGGTGGTCCTGCACGCTGCCAGCGGTGGTATCAAGAAGATCCACCCGTTGCTCTGGATCGTGGCGGCACTTTTTGTGGCCTACTTCACTGTCGGACCCATTACCGACGCCCTTACGTGAAATCAGGGTTGACCGGTATTCGATTACGTGAGCTACCGGCCAGCTCTTGACGTATTGTCTGACGCGTGACCACCGAAACTCGTGCGCTGGCCAGCGATCTTTCCCTGGCTGTAGTGCGTCTCACCAGGCATCTGCGCGGCCGCAGAGTCGACGCTCAGGTATCGCTGACGCAACTGTCCGCCTTGGCGAGCCTGGATCAGTACGGCCCGATGACTCCTGGCGTACTCGCAGCACGTGAGAAAGTGCAGCCGCCGTCGATGACGCGCGTTGTTGCTTCTCTCGCCGAGCTCGGTCTGGTCGAGCGCTCGCCGCATCCCACGGACGGTCGTCAGATCATCGTAAATCTGTCCGACGCCGGGCAGGCGTTGCTCGCGGACGAAACCCATGCGCGTGAGGCGTGGATGAACGAGCAGCTGGCCGGGCTGGGTGGCGAAGAACTCGCGACGCTGCGCGGTGCCGTCGAGATCATCACCGAGATGGTCAACAAGACGGAGTAGCTCCGTGAGTTAGAGGTCGCGTAGCTCCGCTACCTAGAGGTCGTTGCCCAAACGAATTACTCGAGGGGCAAGATAGTGGGGTGCCCCGAGACCCCGATTCCGGCATGTTTGCCGCGCTCCACAACCGCAACTACCGCCTTTGGGCTTCCGGACAGATCGTTTCTCTGGTCGGCACGTGGATGCAACGCATCGCCCAGGACTGGCTGGTACTGACGCTCTCGGACGGCAATGCGCTGGCGGTGGGCATCGTCATGGCCTTGCAGTTCGGCCCGACGCTGTTCTTGTCGGTGTGGGGTGGGGTGCTTGCCGATCGGTACGACAAGCGTCGGATCCTGATCTTCACGCAGTGGGCGAGTGCGGTATGCGCGCTGGTGTTGGGTCTGCTGGACGTCGGTGGGCTCGTCGCGTTGTGGCATGTCTTCCTGATTGCCTTTGCCCTCGGCTGTGTCTCGGCGCTCGACGCACCCGTGCGTCAATCGTTCACCATCGAAATGGTGGGCAAGGAACACCTGTCCAACGCCATCGCGCTCAACTCCATGACGTTCAACACGGCCCGCATCGTCGGTCCGGCCATCTCGGGTGTGCTGATCAACCTGATCGGAACAGGGTGGGTGTTCCTGCTCAACGTCGCGACATTCGGTGGGGTGCTCATCGCGCTCTACCTGATGAACAAGAAGGAGTTGATCCCGTCGGAACCGGCCCCGCGCACCAAGGGGCAGGTGCGCGACGGGTTCCGATATGTATGGGGCCGCAAGGACCTTCGCGTGATCATGGTGTCGGTCTTCATGGTCTCGACCTTCGGCCTGAACTTCGCGATCAGCCTGGCGGTGATGGCGCGCAACACGTTCGGCCTCGAGGCCGACGGTTACGGATTGCTGTCCACGACGCTCGCCGTGGGCACCCTTGCCGGCGCTGCGTACGCCGCAAGACGGAAGGAAGCGCCGCGGTTGCGGACGTTCCTCGGTGCCGCCGTGGCTTTCGGTGTTTTCGAGGTCGCGGTGGGATTGATGCCCACCTACGCGTTGGTGGCGCTGATGTTGATCCCCACGGGCGCACTGACGTTGACGTTCACGACGTCCGCGATGAACATCCTGCAGATGTCGGTGCCTTCCGAGATGCGCGGGCGGGTGATGGGTATCTACATGCTCAGTTTCCTCGGTGGCACACCGCTGGGAAGCCCGTTGCTGGGTTGGCTCGCCGACTCCGTGGACCCACGTGCGCCCTTGATCGTGGGCGGAGTGATCTCGCTCGTCTCGGGCACTGTGGCCGGGGTGTACCTGCTACGCAGCGAAGGGCTGAAACTTCGTCTTGCGCGACCGGAAGACGGTGGCAGGCTACCGGTTTTCGTCCTGCGTCCGGTGATCGTATGCGACGCGACCGAACAGGCAGTCGAGGCTAGCCGCGCGCCGTGACCTTCTCACGCTTGGGAAACACCGTGTAGCTCAGGGCGATTGCTCCCCAGATTGCGAGTACCACTGTCAGCTTGCTGATCCATCCGTCGAGGGCTCCAGTACGGGTGGGGTCGTCGACGAGGAAGATGGCCGCGCCGAGAAGTCCGCACGCGACGGCCCAGGCGATCGCGGCTTTGCCGAACTCGCGCCATTCGCGCAGTGCTCGCGCACTCCCGTACTTGGGTGGTGCGACGGGAGCCGGGCCGCCGGCAAATCGGTAGGCGAACCTGGCGTCGGCCCAGGAGATGAGGCTGTGTCCGAACGCGACGGAGAATCCGATGTAGGCCGCGGCAAGCCCATGGGTGAAGTTCGCCTCGCCACCGCCACGAAGATCGAGGGCTGTGGCGACGAGCAGTACGACATCCACCAGGGGCGCGCAGATGAGCAGTGCGGCGCCCAGCGTTTTGCGGCGCAGTAGATAGCGGGCCGCGAGACCTGCGGCGATGAACACCCAGAACATGATTTCGCACGCGATGATCAAGTGGACGATCATGACATCAGCTCATTTCTAGTACGACTGTGTTAGTGATTGAAAACTAGCACAGCTGTGTTAGTTTTGTGAAGTGGTGAAACGTAGCAGTCCGGATGAGCGGCGTGAAGAGATCGCCGAGGCCGTGTGGCGTGTGATCCGTCGAGACGGTGTGGCGAGCGCCAGCGTCCGGGCGGTCGCGGACGAGGCGAAGATGTCGACGGGGTCGCTACGGCACTTCTTCGCGACGCAGTCCGAACTCTTGCTGTTCGCGATGACGCTCGTGACCGTCCGGGTGGAGGAAAGGATTGCCGGCATCGACTTCGATCCCGACATCCGCCGCGCGATCCGTCAGTTCACCGATCAGTTCGTTCCCCTCGACCAAGATCGGCGTGAAGAAATGCAGGTTTGGGAGGCCTTTGCTGCTGCCGCCCAGACCGATTCGGCGTTGACGGCGGTGCGTGACGAGACAGACCGGACCTTGTTCGAGCACTTTCGTTCGTTCGTGGAAGCGGCGCATCGAGCGGGTTTTCTACGGCCGGGTGCCTCGGTCGACATCGAGGCGATGAGATTGCATGCGCTCGCCGACGGGCTCGCGTCGCACGGCGTCGACAATCCCGAGCGAACCAATCCAGAGGTGATCAGCCAGGTGCTCGACGCGCATTTTGTCACGCTGTTGCGCTAGGTCGGGAGTAGTGGTGGGGGCTCGCGGTGCGTACGGCACGATAGACCCGTGGTTCACGTCATCGACATCTCAGATCCCGCCGATCCCCGGCTGGATGACTTTCGCGATCTCAACTCTTCGGATCGGCGCCCCGACCTGCCGGAGGGCAAGGGACTGGTCATCGCCGAGGGAGTGTTCGTCACTCAGCGACTGCTGACTTCGCGGTTCGAGCCGATCAGTCTCCTCGGCGTCGAACGACGGCTCCTGGAGCTCGCTGACGATCTCGACGGTGTGGACGTGCCGTTCTACCGTACGAGCGCCGAAGTGATGGCCGAGGTCGTCGGATTTCACCTCAACCGCGGCGTCCTCGCTGCAGCAGCACGCCCGGCACCGCTCGCGGTCTCGGACGTGTTGAAGGACGCGAAGACCGTCGTGGTCCTCGAAGGCGTCAACGATCACGAGAATCTCGGCTCGATGTTCCGCAACGCGGCGGGGCTCGGTGTCGATGCAGTTCTGTTCGGGAAGGGTTGTGCCGACCCGCTGTACCGGCGGTCGGTCCGTGTGTCGATGGGGCACGTGCTGCGAGTGCCCTTCGCGCATGTGGCAAAGTGGCCACACGACTTGGATGAGCTGCGTGGCAACGGTTTTCAGCTCATTTCCTTGACTCCGAATCCGGAAGCGGTCACTTTGGCCGAAGCGATGACCGGGGAGAAGGTAGCGCTACTGCTGGGCGCCGAGGGGCCAGGTTTGACCGAACATGCGATGCGGGCCACCGACATTCGTGCCAAGATACCCATGGCGCCCGGCACCGACTCGCTCAACGTCGCGACCGCAGCGGCGATGGCCTTCTACGAACGTGTCAGGACCGGCCGGTGACTCAGGACCGCACGCCCTGGTTCACCGGAATCGCGGTGTCGGTGTTCGCAGCCATGCTCTCGACCAGTGCCGTCGCGGCGTTCTGTGTCGCGCTGGGCAACGTGAACGTGCTCCTGGCGGTTGTCGTCAATGTCATTGCGGTAGGCGGACTTGCGCCGACCGTCTGGCGCTGGCGAGCCGTCCCCGTCTGGCGATGGGTGGTCTACGGCGCGGTAGCCGGCGTACCGCTCGGGTGGATCGCAGCGATAGCCGCGTGAACCTGTGAGGCTGCTCGGCGCTACTTGAAGCCGAAGTACCGAGCGAGGCGGCCGCGCGGCTTGGCCACCGGTGCGTCGTGGATCGGCGGCATGTTTTCGGGCATGGGTACCTCTGTCTGCGCCTGCTCGGGCATCGGCGCGGGGGCTGGGGGTGCAGGTTTGGGTGCCTCGCCGGGTCGGTGAATCTTGAAGCCCCACAGGAGAATCTGCGTTGTGTCGAGTTCGTGTTCTCGCGGCGCGCCGGTGTATCGAAATCCCAGCCACTCGAGGTTGGCGGACTCCGCGAACTGTTGCGGGTGGAACGGAAGTGACTGCGGATCAGGCAGGATCCCGGGCGGGTAACGCAGGGGATGGTTGCCGGCCCAGAATTCCAGTTCCCAGGTCTGTGGGATCCCCAGATTTTCGATGATGTCGATCGGGATGGCACTGAACGAGCGTCGTAGCTCGCCGTCCTCCCACAGTGCAAACGAACCCTGCGCGGTTTCGGGGACGGAGCTGATCAACAGCGTCGAGCCACCCTCTGCCGAAAGGTGCCAGGAATCAGGCAGTTTCGAGGGGACGAAGGTGCTGAGTTCGGAGCTGCAGACGACACTCACTCGACCGTACGCGCCGACGAAGACGTAGCCGGGGCTCACCGTCGCGGCCATCGACAGCGGCTGAGGCCCGAGCGACTCGAACTCCTTGTCCGGGTACAGCGACATGGCGATTTTCAGGGCCTCGGTCTGATCCGGCTGTGGGTACCTGCTCAATTCGGTGCGAGCGTCTGCGCCGCCCAGAAACCAGATCGTCGATACCCGTGCAGCCACCGGCAGCCCTCTCTCCTCAGCCTCGCTCGAAAGAAGAATACTTTCCTTCGGGTCAGCGACCGCTGCTGCGGACCCCGAGGAGTACGTCGTCCCACGAGGGAAGAGCAGGCCGTCCGCGCTTGTCCTTGGTCTGCGTCTGCTGCGGAGCGGTTTTCGGGGTCACATCCGGTGCGGGTTCGGGAACCTCTTCGGTGACGACGGTTTCCGGCTCGACAGCAATCGGTTCGGGCGCCACGATCCGTTCCGCCACCACCGTCCGCTCGGGGACTGCTGTCCGCTCGGAAACTGCTGCGGGCTCGGGCTCGATCTCCGCCACCGGTTCGACGTCGAATCGGGACAGTTCGAGCTGCTGCGGCTCGTTCGAGACCACCGGTACCAGGCCGCGGAGCGGGCGACCGAAGTCGGGATCGATCAAGTCGAATGCCGCGTCGTCGAGTGCGACGATCGTTCCGCCGTGCGCGTCTGGCTGGTAGCGCCAGTGCGCGGCGTTGGTGGTGCGGCCGGCCTGCCACTGCAACTGCGCGACCCACTGATTGTCCTCGTCGCGCCAGGCATCCCAGGTGGCCTCGTCGATACTGTGGCCGCGGGCGCGGAATGCGTGGGTCACGATTTCGGAGAGGGTGGGAACTGTCGGACCGTTGTCGCGCACCGGGTGTCCGCCCTGCGCCATTTCCGCGGCGCGGGAGCGCTCGAGCAGAACGGGGTACGCAAAGCGCTCGACCTTGCTGATGGGGATCTTCGCTTCTTCGGCGACCTGCTCTACGGAAGCACCGGAACGAATGCGCGCCTGAATTTCGCGGGGACGGAGTTGGCTTTCCATTTCGATCTCAATCTGGCCGAGTCGAGCCACGTCTCCGCGGGAAGCTGCACGAAGTTTGTCATCGGCGGGAAGCCGGAATTTCTGGCCGGTTTCAGCATCTGCGCACACCACATGCGATCCATCGGGTTCAAGTCCGATCACTCGAAGCTCTCGCACATTGACCTCCTTATCGCGCCGGCTCGCGACTTTGCGCCGCGCTCAACTGTAATTCATTCGTGACCATGGACTCGGCAGGACACGCAGGGCGAGATGACCTCGGATCCGCCCACCGGTGTGGTAGCTCACAAGGCCTGGCGCAAACGACGCTCGGCCCCCGACGTCATGCCGGGGGCCGAGCGGTGAAGCAAATGTGAAAATCAGCCGAGCTGAGAAACGACCCAGTCGATGCTCTTGGTGAGAGCGGTGACGTCATCGGGGTCGATGGCCGGGAACATGCCGACGCGCAGCTGGTTGCGGCCGAGCTTGCGGTACGGCTCGGTATCGACGATTCCGTTGGCGCGCAGGATCTTTGCCACCTCGGCAGCGTCGACGTCGTCGTTGAAGTCGATGGTGCCGACAACCTGCGAGCGGTGTGCCGGATCAGCGACGAACGGCGTTGCGAACTCACTGGCCTCGGCCCAGTTGTACAGGCGCGAGGACGAATCCGCGGTGCGAGCGGTAGTCCAGTCGAGGCCGCCGTTGCTGTTCATCCACTCGATCTGGTTGGCGAAGAGCAAGAGGGTGGCCAGGGCCGGGGTGTTGTACGTCTGATCCTTGGAGCTGTTGTCCACGGCGATGGGCAGCGAGAGGAAGTCAGGCGTCCAGCGTCCCGAATCCTTGATCTCCGCGATGCGTTCGAGGGCGGCCGGGCTCATCAGCGCGATCCACAGTCCGCCGTCTGCAGCGAAGCACTTCTGCGGAGCGAAGTAGTAGACGTCGGAATCGGCGACATTGACCGGAAGTCCGCCGGCGCCCGAGGTGGCGTCGATGGCGATCAGTGCGTTCTCCGAACCCGCGGGACGCGAGACGGGGATCGACACACCGGTGGAGGTCTCGTTGTGCGCCCAGCCGATGAGATCGACGGACGGGTCGGAGACCGGCACCGGTGCGCTGCCCGGATCGGCGGAAACGACGATCGGGTCACCGATGAACGGGTTGGCCTTGGCGACCGAAGCGAACTTGGAGCTGAATTCGCCGTTGGTCAGGTGCAGCGACTTCTCGCGGATGAGGCCGAATGCGGCCGCATCCCAGAACGCAGTGGTTCCGCCGTTGCCGAGGACGACCTCGTAGCCCTCGGGCAGTGAGAACAGATCGGCGAGGCCGGAACGAATGCTGGCCACAACGTTCTTGACCGGCTTCTGGCGATGGCTGGTGCCGAACACCGAAGCGCCCACCTCGACCAGGGACTGCAGCTGCTCGGGGCGAACCTTGGAAGGACCGCAGCCGAAGCGTCCGTCGGCGGGCTTGAGGTCGGCGGGGATGATCGGTGTGGAGGTCATCGCTTCTTTCTGTTCCTTCACTTGTGTTCTGTACTACCGTGATTGGCGAATTCGAGCGGGGTACTACGCGTGGCTGATCTGGTCCCAGCCCTCGACCGACTCCGGAGTACGGGGCGCCGGGCCGGTGTAGATGGCGGCCGGGCGTACCAGTTTACCGAGACGCTTCTGCTCGAGGATGTGTGCACACCAGCCGGCGGTGCGGCCACAGGTGAACATGGCAGGCATCATGTGCGCGGGAACCTCGGCGAAGTCGAGGATGACGGCGGCCCAGAACTCGACGTTGGTCTCGATCGCGCGATCGGGACGACGCTCACGCAGTTCTGCCAGTGCAGCCTGCTCGAGAGCTGCGGCAGCCTCGTAGCGGGGAGCGTTGAGGCGCTTGGCCGTGGCGCGGAGCACGCGTGCACGGGGATCTTCGGCGCGGTAGACGCGGTGTCCGAAGCCCATGAGCTTTTCCTTGCGGTCGAGGATTCCCTTGACCAGCGCGCGGGCGTCGCCGGTCTTCTCGGTCTCTTCGATCATCGGAAGAACGCGGGCCGGTGCGCCGCCGTGCAGCGGGCCGGACATCGCGCCGATGGCGCCGGAAAGCGAAGCCGCGACGTCGGCGCCCGTGGAGGCGATGACGCGGGCCGTGAAGGTGGAGGCGTTCATGCCGTGCTCGGCTGCCGAGACCCAGTACGCGTCGATTGCCTCGACGTGTGCCGGATCGGGCTCACCCTTCCAGCGAACCATGAAGCGTTCGGTGACGGTCTTGGCCTCGTCGATGCGGCTCTGCGGGACTGCCGGCTGGTAGATGCCGCGAGCGGACTGCGCGACGTACGACAGCGCCATGACGGATGCGCGGGCGAGCTGGTCGCGGGCGGTCTCGTCATCGATGTCGAGGAGCGGCTGGTAGCCCCAGATGGGAGCCAGCATCGCCAGTCCGGCCTGAACGTCGACACGGACGTCGCCGGTGTGAATGGGGAGGGGGAACGGCTCGGCCGGCGGGAGGCCGGGGCCGAAGCGGCCGTCGACGAGAAGGGCCCATACGTTGCCGAAGGTGACCCTCTGGCCGACCAGGTCTTCGATGTCGACTCCGCGGTAGCGCAGTGCGCCGCCGTCCTTGTCAGGTTCTGCGATATCGCTGGTGAAGGCGACGACGCCTTCGAGTCCGCTCACAAAATCGTCCGGTATTGCTGCGCTCGCTGCCATTCTCGTGGACTCTCCTCGTTCGAGTGCGCCAGGTCTACAGTCGCACTGCCTCAGCTTCAGTGACTGCGCCTCGGTGCTCGCAGGGATGAGCACGCACCGTGTTTTGTACTGCGCAATCGTCTCGTCCCGATTCGGTTGCTGTCGCTGGTGCGGCTCGCGGTCCGGGTCGGGTCTAGCCACGGCAAACTTTAGCGCGTGCCGCGTAGCCGTTGGCCAGTGAGTACCCGGGAGTAGCGTTCTCGGCTGTGTCGAATGAACGTCAGGACCCGCAGGCGGTGGACAACGAACTCGCGGCCATGCGTGTGGGCTATCCGCAAGCAGGCAGCGAATCGGAGTCCGTCGAGGACCGCATGAGTGCGGAATTGGATACTTCGGTTGTCGAAACCGGTTGGCTGCCCCTCATGCGCCAATGGCTCGTGGACGCCGTCGAAGCTGACGCGCCGGAGCCCAACGCCATGACTCTGTCGACGGTGGACGACGTTGGCCGTCCGGCGTCGCGCACCGTGCTCTGCAAAGGGCTCAGCGAGGACGGCGTCCTCTTCTTCACCAACTACGGATCCGACAAGGCTCGTCACCTCGACGCCCACCCGTACGCGTCGGCGAACTTCACGTGGCTGACCCTTGCCAGGCAGGTGATCGTCCGCGGCACCACCGAGCGGGTGAGTGCTCAACTGACGCAGGAGTATTGGCGAACCAGGCCTCGCGGTTCACAGCTCGGCGCGTGGGCGTCGTCGCAGTCTCGTCCGATCGACTCGCGTGCCGATCTCGACGAGCAACTGCGTGAGGTCGCTGCTCGATTCGGCGTGGACGGTGAGATTCCGGTGCCACCGAACTGGGGCGGGATTCTGATTCGGCCCGAGTCTGTCGAGTTCTGGCAAGGACGCGCGAACCGCATGCACAATCGAGTTCGCACGAGCCTGGTCGACGGACAGTGGTCCGCCGTCCGTCTCCAGCCGTGAGCCGGCTACTCGCGGACACGACTCCGCTCGAGAATCGCGACTATCGACGGCTGTGGACGGCCGGCATCGTCACCGTCATCGGCGCTCAGCTCAGCGTGGTCGCCGTACCGCAACAGGTGTACGAGATCACCCGAAGCTCGGCCTACGTCGGTCTGACGGGAATCTTCGGTCTGGTCCCGCTGGTCGTTTTCGGTCTGTGGGGCGGCGCACTGGCCGACGTCATGGATCGACGACGGCTGTTGATGATCACCTCGATCGGACTCGGCGTCACGTCGGTACTGTTCTGGATCCAGGCTGCCCTGAACGTGAACAACGTGTGGTTGGTGCTCGGATTGTTCTCGGTTCAACAGGCGTTCTTCGCGGTGAACCAGCCGACGCGAGCGGCGATCATCCCTCGGTTGATTCCGGGCAGGCAGTTACCGGCCGCGAACTCGCTGAACATGACTGTCGTGCAGTTCGGTGCGATAGCCGGCCCGCTACTGGCGGGTGTCCTCATACCGTCGGCCGGTCTGCAACTGCTGTACCTGCTCGACTCGATCTTTCTTCTCGCCACACTGTGGGCGGTATGGAAGCTCCCGGCGATTCCGCCGACCGGAACGTCTCGGCGAGCCGGATTGAGCGAGGTCCTCGGCGGTTTCACGTATCTCGCGACGCAGAAGGTTCTGCTCGCGTCGTTCGTGGTGGACATCATCGCGATGGTGTTCGGGATGTCGCGAGCACTGTTCCCGGAGATCGCTCACGAATCCTTCGGTGACCCCGCCAGCGGCGGTTTTGCGCTGGGACTGCTGTTCGCGGCGATGTCGGTGGGAGCCGTTCTGGGCGGAGTCTTCTCGGGTTGGTTGCCACGGGTTCAGTACCAGGGGCGAGCCGTTCTGGTCTGCATCGCGCTGTGGGGGCTGTCCATGGTCGGCTTCGGCGTTGCCGTGTACTTCGCGAGTCCCGGTTCCAGTGTGATTCTGCTCTGGGTGGCGGTCGCATTCCTGGCATTCGGCGGAGCCGTCGACATGGTCTCGGCGGCTTTCCGCAGCACGATGCTCCAGCAAGTGGCAACCGACGACATGCGCGGACGACTGCAGGGCGTGTTCATCGTGGTCGTGGCAGGTGGTCCGCGTATCGGTGACGTGCTGCACGGCGGTGCAGCCTTCCTGTTCGGGACCGGTGTCGCGGCAGCGGGCGGCGGCTTCCTGGTGATTGTCGGTGTTGTCCTTTCTGCCCTCGCATTTCCGGCATTCGTTCGCTACAAGGTGGGACGCGCCGTCTGACGTCCTGGTTAACCGGTCGCTCGTGGTGGAAACTGGTACGTATGACTGCGCCGCACAGCACGGGTAGGGGAGGGTTCGAGATCCGTGGTGGAGGCTATCGAGCCGAGATCGCCGCGGCCGGTGCCGGGTTGCGGCTACTCGATCACGAAGGACCGAACGGTCAGCGCGCGCTGACCGAGACCTGGGCACTCGGATCGAAGCCACCGCTGTCGGCCGGATTGGTTCTCGCGCCGTGGCCCAACCGAATTCGCGACGGGCACTTCATGTTCGACGGGATCGAGCATCAACTCGAGATCACCGAACCTGCGCTGGGGAACGCGAGCCACGGGTTCGTCCGGCGTCGCAATTGGAGCCTCGTGGACCACACGTACGAGCGCGTCGAACTGTCGGTCGACGTGGGACTTCACAAGGGTTGGCCCTATCCGTTGCAGCTGACGGTCGCCTACGAGGTCGGTGCCGACGGACTGACCGTCACGCACACGGCCACGAACAAGGGTGCGACCTCGTCGCCGTTCGGGCTCGGAATGCACACCTTCATTCGCGCCGGCGACTTTCCGCTCGACGAATGTGCTCTGCATCTGGCAGCAGGCACACGGTTGCCGATCGATCCGGCGAGGATGCTGCCGAACGCGTATTCGCAGGCAGTCGCCGGTACGGACTACGACTTCCGGACACCGAGACTGCTTGCCGGGGTGCAGTTGGACACTCCGTACAGCGCATTGGACGTCGTCGACGGCAGTGGTCGCACGCAACACGAGCTGCTGGCTCCGGATGGAACCGGCACTGCCCTGTGGACCAACCGCGAGTTCCCGTGGATTCAGGCCTTCATCGCAGATCCCGCCAACGACAAGGGGTATCCCGATCGCGGCCGCGCATTGGCTTTGGAGCCGATGACCTGCCCGCCTGACGCCTTCAACTCGGGCATCGATCTCCTGGTGCTTCATCCGGGTCAGACGTGGACGGGTAGCTGGGGCATCAAGGCGCTGTGATCCGGCTCTCATAACGTGGGATCGTGTAACACCAAGTAGGCATCAGCCGATAACAATCGGTTTTCGGTACCCCGTGTCAGTGGTCCGGAAGGTCCGACGTTGCTCCCATTTGCGAATTGCAGCCGAGATTTGCAGATCAGCGTGGGTAAATGCGCGATTCCGTAGACTGGAGTACCGGTCACGCGAGTGGGAAAGCCCAGACTGGAACATGTTTCAGTTTCGGTGGGTATGTCGGGTTCGTGAGTACCCGAAAAATAGCCGTGGAGCGACCCTCCTTCGGCACGATCTCTCCCGTGCGACTAGTTTCTAGTTGATCGCATGTAGTTACTCGTTGGTTCGAGCTTGAGAGGGATCCTTCGTGCCCGCTGACAATGACACAAAGCCCACGCTTACTTACCCCGGTGGTGAGTACACGATGTCCATTGCCAGGGCAACAGAGGGCAATGACGGCATCGAGCTGGGAAAGCTGCTGGCCACAACGGGGTACACCACCCTTGACCCCGGTTTTGTGAACACTGCATCCACCAGTTCTGCAATCACCTACATCGACGGTGAGAAGGGAATCCTGCGTTACCGCGGATATCCCATCGAGCAGTTGGCAGGTAAGTCGACGTTCATCGAGGTCAGCTACCTGCTGATCTACGGTGAACTGCCGACCGACGCCCAGCTCGAGTCCTTCACGGACCGCATCCGTCGACACACCCTGCTTCACGAGGACCTCAAGCGGTTCTTCGACGGATTCCCGCGCAACGCTCACCCGATGCCGGTTCTCTCGTCCGCAGTGAACGCATTGTCGGCGTACTACCAGGATTCGCTCGATCCCGAGGATCCGGAGCAGGTGGAACTGTCCACCATCCGTCTTCTCGCGAAGCTGCCGACCATCGCTGCGTACGCGTACAAGAAGTCCGTCGGACAGCCGTTCCTGTACCCGGACAACTCGTTGAACCTGGTCGAGAACTTCATGCGTATGACGTTCGGCTTCCCCGCCGAGCCGTACCAGGGTGATCCCGAGGTCGCCAAGGCACTCGACATGCTGCTGATCCTGCACGCCGACCACGAGCAGAACTGCTCCACGTCGACCGTGCGTATGGTCGGCTCGTCGGACGCCAACCTGTTCACCTCCGTCTCGGCCGGCATCAACGCACTGTGGGGCCCGCTGCACGGCGGCGCCAACCAGGCAGTGCTCGAGATGCTCGACGAGATCAAGGCCAGCGGCAGCACCGCAGCCGAGTTCGTCCGCAAGGTCAAGAACAAGGAAGACGGCGTGAAGCTCATGGGCTTCGGGC